>JAPLKT010000125.1 GCA_026387895.1 Gemmatimonadota bacterium
CCGCTTGATCAACGCGCTCATTCAGAGCGGCAAGCGCTTTGACTTCATGCTCTACCCGGGACAGCCACACGCCTACGGTCCGATGGCACCCTATGCGTTCCAGCTGCAAGCGGAGTACTTCTCCGAGTTCCTCCTCGGCGATCGCAGTTTCCGAATGAGCGCCGATTTCAAGAAACACACGCCATAGCAAAGCCAACACTCGAAACACGAACGCCGCGTCGAGAGACGCGGCGTTCGTGTTTTGTTAGCTGCCATAGGATCGCGTTGTTACTTACCGCCCTACAATCCACCGCGCCTTATAAATCTTCTCGCCAGGCACCGGCACCACCGCCGCGGGATTCAAGAAGCGGAGCGTGTCGCTCCACCAGCTCTCGCCCTGCGCCCCAATCCACACCACCCGCTTCGACTCGGGCTCCGTATCGATTGACTTGATCTTGCCCGTCGCACCAAGCGTGGGATGCAACGACAGGGTGTGCGCGTCGCGATCGAACAGCCAAGTATGGGCGGCGGTCGCAAGGGTGAGCAGCGGCGTGCCCGGCACGGGCATCATGTCGTGGCCATTGATGTCCGGCAACGGCACCACGACCTCAGGCACAAGCCGCGGAGCCGCGCTCTCCCAGTCGGCCAAGCGATATCCCACCACATCCTTCTGCGAATCAGCCCACAACATTTTCCGCGGCGCATCCCAAATCACCCCGTGCGGCCAGGGAGTGTCCACGTGGAAGAGCTCCACATCCGACCGCGCCACATCATACACACTCAACCGATCGCCCGGGCCGGTCCCCACATGCGAGGCGGCCACGACCACCCGATTCCCGGGCAAGAGCTCAATGGAATGCGCATTCATCGCCGTCGCGTAGAACTCCACGCGTCCGCTGGCCCGATCAATCACCGCCGCACCATTCGAGGACGCGGTAATCAGGATCCGCGCCCCACCCTCCACAGCCTTGCACTCGGCGATTGTTTGGAACTTGCGCCGCATCCCCTCGGGAAGCTCGGGGCGCTGTGCCGCACGCCAGCTCCACACTTTCTTCGGTGCGGTGCTACTGATGTCCAAAATGTAGAGCTCCTCCGTCCCGCAGACGATCAGCTGCGTCGACGGGGCGCTCGCTGGGGCGGTCCTTGCGGCGCTCGCCGGGGCGCTCGCCGGGGCGCTCGCCGAGGCGCTCGGTGCTCCACGCGAAGTCACCAATGAGACCGCGGCCAACCCCACGACGAATACGGTACGAATCCCCATAAATACGGCGCTCCACTCGCAGAAAAAGGCGCTGTTGTCCAGCTAATCCAATCGCCAAGATAAACCCCAATTTTCGGCGACGGATGGACGAATGCGATGCAAACTACCACTATATACAAAGGTGGAGAACACCAGCACCCTTTTCGAGGCACACGGAATAGGCATGATTCCACCGCGGTTTGTGTTGCTCGTCGGCTCGCTGCTCGCCCTTCAGGCGAGCGCGTCTGCGCAACAAGCAACCACGGCTGCCGACCGCTCCGCCGCGTGGACAGCGCATAAGACGCTCGCCGACCAGTCGCCCTACCGCACCCTCGCCTGGCGCGCCGTTGGCCCGGTGAAAACCGGCGCACGGATCGAAGCGATCGCCATCCCGCGCGGAAACACCGGCACGATCTACGCCGGGGTCGGCACGGGGAATCTCTGGAAGACGGTCAACAACGGCCTCACCTGGAAGCCGATCTTCGAACACGAGAGCGCCTTCGCGATTGGCGATGTGGCGGTCGCGCCGAGTGATCCGAAGACTGTTTGGGTTGGCACTGGCGAGGCACAACCGCGCTTTGCGGGCTACGCCTACGGCGGAAGCGGTGTGTTCAAGTCGGTGAATAGTGGCGACTCCTGGCGTTCCATGGGACTCGCTGAAACACAGCATATCGCAAAAGTTCTGATCCATCCGTCGGACCCGAACATCGTGTATGTCGCGGCGATGGGACGACAGTGGACCCCGAATCCCGATCGCGGTGTGTACCGCACCACCGACGGCGGCGCGCACTGGAAGAAAGTGTTGTTCATCGACGACTCCACGGGCGTTGTTGATCTCGTCATGGATCCGCGCGATCCCCAGTCGCTGTACGCGTGGGGTTGGCGCATTGAGCAAGGCACACGCGGCGGACTCTTCGTCTCACGCGACGGCGGCACAACCTGGGCGCGTGTCACCAATGGACTCCCCACGGGTCCGTTAGGGCGCGCCAATATTGATGTCGCGCCGAGTGATCCACGCGTGCTGTATCTGTTCCTCGATAACCGAGCACCAACTAACGTCACCGGCCGTCCCTACATCGGCGGCGAAGTGTACCGCTCCGATGATCGCGGTGCCCATTGGCGCAAAGCCAACACCGAAGATCTCTACGAAGTCTTCGGCGTGTTCGGATGGAAGTTTGCCGATGTTCGCGTCGATCCGCGCAACGCCAAGCACCTCTACATCCTCGGCAATCGCGCCTTCCAATCGTTTGACGGCGGCGCCACCTGGCGGCGACTGGGCGATAAAATCCTCCGCGTGCAAGACACCCCAGGGCGCGCCCTGCATCTCGATCACCACGAACTGGTTATCGATCCTGCGAACCCCGACCGCCTCCTGCTCGGCAACGACGGCGGGCTGTTCATGTCGTACGATGCCGGCGAGAGTTGGTTGCATCTCAACAACATCCCCGTCGCGCAGATGTACTTTGTGTCGACAGACGACCACTCGCCGTACCGGATCTTCGCTGGCACGCAGGATGACGCGGCTGTGTACGGGCCGAGTACGAATTCGCTCGACGACGCGATCCCTGATCAGTGGAAGAGTGTGTATCTCGATCGGTGGACTGGCGGCGACAGCTACGTGACGCTGATCGATCCCACCGACGACCGGATCGTGTATTACGAGCATCAAAATGGCGCGATGATGCGCATGGATATTACCGGCAGCTCGGTGCTGACCAGCGGACCGTCGACGGTCGACATCCGCCCTCGTGCGCCGCGTGGCGCGCCGCCAGTGCGCTTCAGCTGGTACACACCGTTCTTTATCTCGCCGCACAATCCGCGCACGCTGTACGCTGCCGGGAATCAGGTGCTCAAGTCCACCGATCGTGGCGACAACTGGACCGTTGTGAGCCCCGACCTCGGCGATCCAGCCGGCGGTGATCGCGCGACCGTGCCGACCGGTGCGTTCACGATGCTCACCGAGTCCCCGCTCGTGCGCGGTATGCTTGCCGGCGGCACCGAAGGGGGACATCTCTGGCTGTCCACGGACGACGGCGCAAACTGGCGCGCGGTCGACAGTGGTCTCCCACGGAAGTGGGTGAGCCGCGTGACACTCTCGGAGAAGAACGCGGGCACCGTGTATGCGAGCTTTACCGGATTCCGCGAAGACGACACGCGTCCGTATGTCTACGTATCCACCGACACCGGGCGCAGCTGGCGCTCAATCGCTGGAAACCTGCCACAGGAAGCAGTGAATGTGATCAAGGAGGATCCCGCCGACGCGGCGATTCTCTATGTGGGAACCGACCTTGGTGTTTACGTGTCCCGCGACTGCGGTGCACGATGGGAATCGCTCAGCGCTTTGCTGCCGACGACCGCGGTGATGGATCTCACGATCCAAACGCGCGAACGTGAGTTGGTGATTGGGACGTATGGGCGCGGTGCCTGGGTGCTGGATCTCGACCCCATCCGCGATCGGAGCGCGCATCCGACCGGACTCTTTCTGTATCCTATCCGTCCGGTGAACGCCGATCCATTCCCTTGGGAGACGGTCCCCGGGAGTCGTCGGGGACGTCGCGCGGTGCGCATGCAACTGACCAGTGCGACGGCGGGCACCGCGACCATTACCGTGACCGATGTCTCGGGGCGCGAGCTGCGCCGTACCGAGGCGCCCGTGACCATTGGGCTCAACACCCTATTCTGGGATTTGCAGGTGCAGGGCCCCGGTGGCCGTCTTGGTGACGCCCCGACCGGCACGTACAGCATCGAGGTGCAACTCGGCAACGAGCGGGCACGTCGTGTTGCGGTCGTGTGGCCGGAAGGCGGCCCCAGCACCAAGTCGCCGTAGTCGCGGCCGTCCCTCCAACGCCGCCCCTCGATTCTTCGTATTTTCTAGTGTTGGTCCTCCTCTCCATCCCCCTTGGAGCTATTCATGCACGTCCCAGCATCCCGCGCTTGGCTGAGCCTCGCCTCGGCATTCGCCCTCGTCACCGCATCGCTCAGCGCGCAGAGCGCACCGGTGGCCGAGGAATTCAATAAGCTCCACTTCCGGTCGATTGGACCCGCCATCATGTCGGGACGCATCTCCGACCTTGCGGTCTACGAAGCGAATCCGGCGATTTGGTATGTCGGCACCGCGCACGGTGGCGTGTGGAAGACCACCAGCAATGGCGCGACCTTTACGCCACTGCTGCAGGATCGCGGTCTCCTCAGCATCGGCGATGTCGCCGTGTCGCAGACCAACCCTGACATCGTCTGGGTCGGCACCGGTGAGTCGAACAATCGCCAGTCCACCAGCTGGGGCGACGGCGTGTGGAAGTCCACCGACGGTGGCAAGACTTTTGCCAATGTGGGACTCAAGGATTCCAAGCACATCAATCGCATTATTCTCGATCCCAGCAACAACGACGTCGCGCTCGTTGCTGCGACGGGCCCGCTCTTCGGCCCCGGTGGTGACCGTGGCGTCTACAAGACGACCGACGGCGGCAAGAGCTGGAAGCTCGTGCTCAAGGGTGATCAGGACACGGGCGCCAATGATCTCGCGCGGTCGTTCACTGACCCCAAGACGCTCTATGCGTCCATGTACCAGCGTCGTCGCACGGCCTGCTGCATGAATGGCGGCGGACCCGGCAGCGCGCTCTTCAAGTCGATCGATGGCGGCGACACGTGGACCAAGGTCACCGGCGGCGGATTCCCGGGTGGTTCGCTCGGCCGTATTGCGGTCGATGTGTTCCGCGGGAATGTGAACACGGTGTACGCGTCGGTCGAAGGGAACACCGAGGCCAACGGGCTCTTCCGCTCTAATGACGGCGGCGCCACTTGGACCAAGGCGAGCGGCGCTAACCCGCGCCCGATGTATTTCTCGCAGGTGCGTATTGATCCCAAGAACCCCGAGCGGGTGTACATGGGCGGCGTGAAGATGCAGCTCACGATCGACGGTGGAAAAACATTCGCCACCGACGCCTCGCTCGTGATTCACGACGACATCCACGCGATCTGGCCCGACCCCGCGAACCCCGATCATGTGCTGATCGGTGGCGACGGCGGACTCGGCGTGTCGTACGACGGCGCGAAGACCTGGATCTTCCATGCGAATATGCCCGTCGGTCTGTTCTACCATGTGAGCTTCGACATGGAGCGCCCGTACAACGTGTGCGGCGGCATGCAGGACAACTACGACTGGTGCGGACCCTCGCAGTCGCGCGCGCAGCAGGGGATCTACAACCACGAGTTCTTCCAGATTCAGGGCGGCGATGGCTTTGAAGCCGTGCAGGATCTACGGGACTCGCGCATCGTGTATTCCGAATCGCAGGACGGCAACATCATCCGCCGCAACAAGGTGACCGGCGAGTCCAAGTCGATCCGCCCGAATGCGCTCAACGTGAGCCCTGCGCCAGCGAAGGACGAGACGTATCGCTTCATGTGGGACACCCCGATTATGCTCTCGCCCAGCGATCCGAGCGTGCTCTATGTGGCGGGCAATCGCCTCTTCAAGAGCACCGATCGCGGTGACTCGTGGACGGTCATCAGCCCAGACCTCACCACCAATACCAATCGCGACACCGTCGTGACGATGGGGCTCAAGGGCGCCGACATCACCATCAGCAAGAACGACGGCATTGTGAGCTACTCGACGATCGTCGCGATTGGCGAAAGCAAGAAGCAGCCCGGCGTGCTCTACGCCGGCACCGACGACGGCGTGCTCAGCGTGACGCGCGACGGTGGTAAGACGTGGGAGAACGTCACCAAGAATCTTCCGGGCTTCCCCGCGGGGGGCTACATCAGCCGCGTGGTGCCCTCGGCGTTCGACGCGGGCACGGTGTACATCACCGTCGATAATCACCGCCTCAACGACTACACCCCGTACATCTGGGCGAGCACCGATTTCGGCAAGACGTTCACCGCGACCGTCAACAACCTCGGCCCAGAGATCGCACGCACCATCACCGAAGATCAGAAGAACCGCGACGTGCTCTACCTCGGCACCGAGACGGGGATCTTCCTCTCGCTCGACCGCGGCAAGAGGTGGAAGCGCCTCAAGGCGAACTTC
>JAPLKT010000001.1 GCA_026387895.1 Gemmatimonadota bacterium
ATTTATCCGAGCCCGATCTGCTCGGCTTCCTTTCGGTATTGCTGGGACTCGTGCTCGGCATGACCCAACCGCTGGTGATGGCGCTGGTGCACAACCACACGCCCACCGGCCGCGCCGGCGCCGCGGTGGGCCTGCGCGGGGTGATCATCAATTCGAGCCAGACCTTCATGCCGATACTGTTCGGCGCGGTCGGATCCATCATGGGCATGACGCCGGTGTTCGTCGTGGTGGCCGCGGTGCTTATGGGATTTGGCTGGAGTGAACGCAGGACGAATGCCCGCGAACACCGGAAAATCTGAATCGTCGTACCATTTTTGAACACAAATCGACCGCTTTTACGCACCGGCTGGACCGCGGATTCAAGAGCGAAGTGCACCGAAGTTTAACATTTGAAGGGCAGGCAAGGTGCGCTAGCATCGAAGCCACTTCAATCGCCAAACTGGAGATGCACCGATGGAAACCTACACGCACCTTACCTTGGAAGAACGATATCAGATCGAGGCGATGCTGCGAGTTGCGCGCAAGTGGGAAGAGATTGCGCAGGCCCTGGGTCGAGCGCCAAGCACGATCAAGCGGGAGGTTCGGCGTAACCGCGGGGTTCGGGGCTACCGTGCTCAGGCGGCAGATGCGTTGGCCTGCGCGCGGCTTCGAAGCCGCGCGCAGGCCAACGCACGACGCATCGGGCCGGAGGTCTGGGAGCTGGTCCACCGTGGGCTGGAGCGTGGTTGGACCCCCGAGCAGATCTCGGGGGAGTTGCGCCTGAGCGAGGGGATCGAGGTATCGCACGAGTCGATCTACCTGCATGTGTACGAGAACAAACGCCGAGGGGGTGAGCTGTGGCGTAACCTCCCCTGCAAGAAGGCTCGCCGGCGGCGCCACGGGGCGGGGCGGGCGCGACGCCACCTGATTCCCAACCGGGTGGGGATTGAGCAACGTCCGGCGATCGTCGATCGCAAGGGGCGCCGGGGCGACTGGGAGGGGGACACGATCGTCGATGGATCGCACCGCGAGGCGATCGTCAGTCTGGTGGAGCGAGACACGATGTACGTGGTGCTGTCCAAAGTATCCAGACGGACCACCGAGCAGGTGTGCGGTGCGATTGTGCGATCGCTCAAGGCGCTGGGGGCGCCCACCCATACGCTGACGCTGGATAACGGATCGGAGTTCTGCGGGCATGAGCGGATCACCGAGCAACTGGGGATGCGGTGTTACTTTGCCCGACCCTACGCGGCGTGGCAGCGGGGCTTGAACGAGAACCACAACGGGCTGGTCAGGAGATACATTCCCAAGAAGAGTTCTCTGGCGCAGTACACCCAGGCTGATCTGGATGAGATCGCACATCAGCTCAACCATCGGCCCCGAAAAACCCTGGGCTACCGAACTCCAACTGCACTACTTATGCGACACTCCCCTCGTAAAAAGAGCGCACTTCGCAATTGAATCTGCCTGGGGGCTTCAGAAAAATGTTCAACTTTACGACGGAAATTCGTGCCGGACCGGCAATCCGCCTTGTCCGCGCACATACGGGGTGCTAGCGTTCGCTTCTCCATACACTCTGCCGCGCCGCCACCCAGGCGACGCCCGAACCCCGTGAACGCACAATCCGCCACCGGACGGCGCCACGCCGTCGTCTCCGGGCACCCGCTCGCCACCGAACATGCACTCGCGGTGCTCGCCGACGGCGGCAACGTCGTCGATGCGGCGATCGCGGGGGCGGCGACTCTCACCGTGACCCTGCCCCACGCCCGCCCCCCCGGCG
>JAPLKT010000007.1 GCA_026387895.1 Gemmatimonadota bacterium
CGGCATCAAAGCTCTGGTGCGCTTTGGCCGGGGGGCGGCGGGAACAGCCGATTCCCGCGACCAGAAACGCCGCCAGGAACGCCGCCAGAACCGTCGATCGGACGAAGGACGACGGACGCATGCGACAGCGGCTGTGGGACTCGGCGACGAAGGTCCGAGGCGAACGGGTCAGTGGCGACATCTCGGCAAAGATACCGACTGGGGACTCCGGCGCCACCCTTAGAGGCCGCGCATCGACCAAAACCGGGCCAGAGGGCTAGCGCAACCGTGGGAGAGACCAGCACTTTTTGTGGCATCCGCGTTTGAGTAGAACAGTTAGCACAGCGCTGCCGCATCACCGACTCACACCCCCACCACCACCCCACCATGCGACGCTCCACCTCTCGCATCACCGCAGCCCTGCTCGTCGCAGTGGCCTGCGCCTCTCCGACGCCAGCGCCTACCCCGGCGCCGACGCCGGCCCCCGCTCCGACGACCGCAGTGACGCCCGCAGTGACGCCTGCCGGCGGCCGCGCTAATGCCCCAACGCCGGCCCCACGCGACTCCGCCGCACCCGAGGCGCCCGCCGCCGCTGGTCGCGGTGGACGTGGTGGCGCCGCAGGTGGTGCCGCCGGTGGCGCTGCTGGGGAGGCAACTCCGCAGCCCTACGCCCGCGTCGTGACCAGCGAAGCCAAGACCCGTGACGGCCTCTTCAAGGTCCACCGGATTGGCGCCCGCCTGCTGTTCGAGATTCCGCGCGACCAGCTCGGCAAGGACCAGCTCCTCGTGACCGAGATCGCCAAGACGGTCCTCGGGTCTGGCTACGGCGGACAGGCCGTGAGCAACAAGGTGTACCGCTGGGAGCGTCGCGAGAACCGCGTGTTCTTACGCAGCGTGTCGTATGACGCCATCGTCGACCCGAAGGTCAACGAAGCGCGCGCCGTCGCCGATGCGAATGTGAACCCGATTGTCGCGGTGTTCAACGTCGAGAGCTTCGGGCGTGACAGCGCGATGGTGATCGACGTCACGCGCCTGTTCACGCAGCCGCCGAGCGAGCTCGGACCGGGCTCGCGTATCCCAGGCAACGTCGACGCGACGCGTTCGTTCATTGAAAGCGCCACGCCGTTCGTCGACAACGTGAACGTCTACGCCATGTTGACCTTCGCGCAGGCCGGTGGCGGTGGACGCGGTGCGGCCGCGGCCCCCGCTGGACGTGGCGGCGCCCCGACCAACAACAACGCCTCCAACACCGTCGTAATGAGCTGGAGCTTCCATCGCCTGCCAGACAAGCCGATGATGGCGCGCTTGTGCGACGATCGCGTCGGCTACTTCTCGACCCGTGCCACCGATTATACCGACGTCGGCAGCAAGGTGAACGAGAAGTGTTTCATCACCCGCTATCGCCTCGAGAAGAAGGATCCGAACGCGGCCATGTCGGAGCCAGTAAAGCCGATCGTGTACTACATCGATCCGGCGACCCCAAAGAAGTGGATCCCCTGGTTCAAGAAGGCGATCGAAGACTGGCAGCCGGCATTCGAAGCCGCCGGCTTCAAGAACGCGATCATCGCTAAGGAAGCACCGGCGAACGACCCAGATTGGTCCGCGGAGGACGCGCGCTACTCGGTGGTCCGCTGGCTCCCGTCCACCACAGAAAACGCCTCGGGCCCGAACGTGCACGACCCCCGCTCGGGTGAAATCCTGAACGCGCACATCCAGTTCTACCAGAACGTGCAGAAGCTCCAGCTCTCGTGGTACTTCACGCAGGCAGCGGCGATTGACCCGCGCGCGCGCACCTTCCCGTTCAGCGACGAGCTGATGGGCCGTCTGCTCGAGTACGTACTGGCGCACGAAGTCGGTCACACGCTTGGCTTCCAGCACAACATGAAGGCCAGCGCTACGTATCCGACCGATTCGCTCCGCAGCGTCAGTTTCCTGAAGGAGTGGGGACACACCCCCACGCTCATGGACTACTCGCGCTTCAACTATCTCGTGCAGCCTGAGGACAACGTCCCGGTCGACTTGCTGACGCCGGTCATCGGCCCCTACGACAAGTGGGCGACGATGTGGGGCTATAAGCCGATCGGCGCTGCGTCGGCAGAAGCCGAGCGCGCAACGCTCAACTCGTGGGCGCGTGAGCAGGACACCAAGCCCTACCTCCGCTTCTCCACCTCTGGGCAGGCCGGTTCTGATCCGGGCGATGAGACGGAAGCCGTCGGCGATCAGGACGCCACCAAGGCGACCGGCTGGGGCATCAAGAACATCAAGCGCGAAATGGCGTACTTGATTGGCGCGACGGTCAAGCCGACTGAGGGCTACGACGACCTGAACGAGCTCTACGGCCGTTTGATCGGCCAGTGGCGCACGGAACTGACGCACGTGACGAACGTGGTCGGTGGTGCCGAATCGCAGGAAAAGTATGGATCGCAGACGGGCATTCGGTTCACGCCGGTTGCGAAGGCGCGTCAGCAGGCGGCGGTGAAGTTCCTGACCGAGAACGCCTTTGCCACACCGACGTTCTTCCTCGACCAGGACATCCTGCGCAAGATCGAGCCCACGGGGTCGGTCCCGCGTATCTTGGCCGCACAGAGTGGGATTCTCTCGTCGCTCCTCCAGCCGGCGCGCTTGATTCGCTTGGCCGAGCATGACGGAATGTCCACCGGCAACCTGTACTCGATGCCGGAGCTGTTCGATGATCTCCGCCACGGGGTGTTCTCCGAGCTCGCCTCGGGCGCCAAGATCGACGTGTACCGCCGCGCACTGCAGCGTGCATACGTTGAGAACCTCAACCTCAAGCTGAACCCGCCGGTAGCGGCGGCAGGTGCTGCTGGTGGTCGTGGCGGTGGTGGTGGCGGTGGCGGAAGCCGCCCGCAGGCTCCGGCGCTCGACCCCAAGCTGTCGGACATCAACGGGACCGTGCGTGCCGAACTCAAGGCCCTCGACGCCGAGCTGAAGGGCGCCTCGGCCAAGGTAACGGACCGTAACACCAAGGCGCATATCTCGGACCTTCGTCACCGCATTGCCGACGCCATCAAGGGCAAGGCAGGCGCTGGCGACGAAGAGGGGTGAGTAGGAGCGAGTAGAAGTGAGTAGGAGTGGCAACGGGTTCGCCCCGTGATTGAGAAAGGCCGGTCGCTTCCGCGACCGGCCTTTCTCTTTGTGCCGCAACGGGTTGCGATCGCATCGCCAGATCCATCGCAGGGTCCATCGTACACCCCTTGTACCCGCTTCCGTACGAAGTAGCTTTGAAAGTTGAGCATTTCTGTGCGCTATTGCCGCTGCCCTCTCCGGGAATCGTGATTTGACCGTCGCCGACATCCGTTCGTTCCTCGCCCGCCCGATCTCGCCTGCGCGTGACGGGGTGCGTGTCGTCTGGAAGCGGTGGGGGAGCGTTTCGGTGGTCACGATTTGGACGCTGATGGTCGTCATTGCCACGATTCAGCGCGGCGTGCTCTCGCAGGATCACACGACCTGGCCAATTTTTCGTCAGTCGTACTCGCACCTGCTCGCGGGCTTCGATCTGTATCAGCCCTACCCCAGCGAGCAGGGAGCCGGCGCAGCCGACCTCTTCAAGTACAGCCCCACCTGGGCGTTCCTCTACGGGGCGTTCTCGCTCGTGCCCTTCGCGCTCGGTCTGCTCCTCTGGAACGCACTGAACGCCACCGTGCTGTTCGCCGCAGTTCGCGCCCTGCTGCCGAAGCCACAGGCCATACTGGCCTTGCTCATCATGGCGCCATGGCTGCTCCACTCGGTGCAAAGCTCCTCGAGCAATGGATTGGTTGCCGGCCTGATTGTGCTGGCGTACCTCGGCATGGAACGGCGGAACCTGTGGGGCGCCGCGGTCAGCATTGCCGCTGGCACGCTCATCAAGATTTTTCCTCTCGCGGCGGTCAGTTTCGCACTGTTCCGCCCGGGGAAGACGCGCTTCGCCTTGGCTCTCGCGGTGATGTTTGTCCTCTTGGTGGCGCTGCCGCTCACAATCATCTCGCCGGACTCGCTGCTCTTTCAGTATGCCAACTGGAAGCGAATGATTACGCTCGACGAGAATGACTTGGTGTTTGGGCGCTCAGTGCTCGGCCTGATGCGCAACGTCTCAGGGGTGCAACTCCCGAACTGGCCCGCGCAGCTGCTAGGGACCGCCCTCCTCCTGGTACCGCCGCTCTTGCGGCGAGAGTGTTGGAATGACGCAGCGTTCCGGATGCGTTTTCTGTCGTCGCTGTTAGTGTTTGCCGTGATTTTTAATCACCAGGCCGAACATCAGTCGTACATCATTGCCGCGACCGGCGTTGCGTTCTGGTTTGTGACCTCCGAGCGGCGCGAGCTCTGGCGAATCGCCGTCCTCGCCGGCTGTCTGATTGGCTACGAGGCGGTGCCGTACACGATTGCCTGGATCGCCATGATGGTCGAGTTGTTGGCGGCAGTCCCGCATCCGCTCCGCGAGCGTCGCGCAGCTCCTGAGTTGACCTCGACTCAAGGCGACCGTATGCACACACTTCGCACCATGTTCCTCGCCGTGAGCGTCCTGCTGCCGACGACGCTCGTTGCTCAGAGCGCCGCACCGGCATCGCCAGTCGCGCCCCCTCCGGGCTTTGACAGCTATGTGCAGAAAGTACTCGCCACCTTTCAGGTGCCAGGCGTTGCTGTCGCGATTGTCAAAGACGGGCGCATTGTGCTCGCCAAAGGGTACGGGGTTCGTACGCTGGGCAAGCCGGACAAGGTCGACTCACTGACGCGCTTCGGCATTGCATCCAACACGAAAGCGTTCACGGCCACCGCGCTGGCAATCCTCGTCGAGCGTGGCAAGCTCAAGTGGGACGAGCCCGTTCGTACCTATCTGCCAGACTTCGCGATGTACGACCCCTTCGTCACGCGCGAGATCACCGTGCGCGACCTCCTGGTGCATCGGAGCGGCTTAGGACTGGGGGCGGGTGACCTGCTCTGGTGGCCAGCATCAACCTACACGCGCGCCGAGATTGCGCAGCGACTGCGCTACATCAAGCCGGCCACGTCGTTCCGCAGTGCCTACGCGTACGACAATGTGCTGTATCTCGTGGCCGGTCAGTTGATAGAAAAGATCAGCGGGCAGTCGTGGGAGACGTTCATAAGCACCGAGTTGCTCAGTCCGTTGGGCATGTCGCACAGCACCGTGCGGCACGCGGATGCGGCCTCTGGCGGCAATGTGGCAACGACGCACGCCGAGGTCGATGGCACCGTGATGGCGGTGCCGCCGATGACGAGCGATAACACGAATCCCGCCGGAGGGATCAACTCCGGCGCCGCCGATATCGCGCGCTGGATGATCACGCAGCTCGATTCGGGACGCACCCCTGAAGGTCAGCGACTTTGGTCGCCGGCCTCGGCGCGCGAACTGTGGACGGGGGTCACTCCCATGCCCATTGGTGGCACGACGCCCGCACTGGCCCCGCTTCGCCCAAGCTTCAATCTCTACGGACTGGGCTTCGGGGTTCGTGATTATCGGGGCATGAAGATGCTCTCGCATACCGGAGGACTTCCGGGCTACGTGTCAGAGATCTTGATGTTGCCTGACCAGATGGTGGGAGTCGCGGTGTTTACAAACCAGGAATCGTCGGCTGCGTTCCGTTCGATAACGCTGGCGGTGCTCGACCATTATCTCGGCGTGCAGCCGGCCTGGGACTGGCTCGGCGCGTACACCAAGTTGGCAGCGCAAGAAAGCCGCGAGCTGGCCAGCGCGACCACCAAGGAAACAGCGCGTGACACCACCGTGCGCCCAACCCTGCCCCTGCTGAAGTACGCGGGCACCTACAGTGATGTGTGGTACGGCGACGTCACGGTTGGCTCCGCCAACGGGAAACTCACGATGAGTTTTTCGCACACGCCGGAACTCACGGGGGTGCTCGAGCATCAGAAGGGCGATGCATTTATTGTGCGCTGGAAAGATCGCTCGCTCCGCGCCGATGCCGTCGTGACCTTCGACGCGAAGGCGGGCGTGGTCACGCGCATTCGGATGGTCCCGACGCCGGGCGTCGATTTTAGCTTTGACTTCCAAGATCTCGACCTGCGTCCGAAACGCGGCAGAGAATAGTTCGCAATACACCAGCGCACACTTCGGCGGCGGAGCGATCGGTGAATATTCTGTTGGTGCACGGCATCGGGCATTGCGAGGGCGACACCGATTACTACGCGAGTTGGCGCCACACGATTACCGCGTCGCTTCTGGCAGCTGGAGCCAAGTCGACCCCAGTGTTCACGGAATTTGCGTACGACGACCTGTTCGCACACGGCTACGCAGGCCCCGACGTGTACGCCGCGGCACTTCTGGAACTCGCGGGCAGCGTCTCGCTTCACGGACTCACAGACGCGATTGGCGCAGGCACAGACCAGACGCGAGCACTCGAGTCGCCCTCTGATTGGATGCGCTGGCGACTCGGCATGGTCGCGCAGTTTGTGGTCGATTCTGCTCTGCGGCGTCAGCTGCGCAATCGCATGCACCGCGCGGTCACCCTGCAGCCGCCAGATATTATCGCGGCGCACAGTCTCGGATCGCTGGTGGCGTTCGACTACCTGCGCAACGATCCGCGCGCCGCACTTCCCAAGAGCACGCTCGTGACCTTCGGCTCGCAGATTGGGAATTTGTTCGTTCGCAATCGCCTCTGGCCAGGCCGCTTCACCCTCCCGCCGGTCAAGCAGTGGTTCCATTTGTTCAACGACGCGGACCGAGTATTTACCGCGGAGGTTCCGCTGCAAGGATCGCCCGCCTTCACCGAGGTCCTCACCGCTAGCCCGGCGGGACACGCCCCCACGCGAACCGCCGAGGGCCCGGGGTATCTCGACCACGAAGCAACGCAGCGCGACGTCTGGTCGGTGCTCGCCACGCCGGCGGCCACACGAGACTTCACGCGCAGCGTGGCGGTGCAGCGCGCAGCAACGCGAAAGCCTCGCCGGCGCGCGCTGCTCATTGGCATCAATGCGTACCCCGATCCAACACATCGACTCTCGGGATGCGTCAACGACACCTTCGTGATGTCGAGCCTGCTGCAGGAACGCGGCTTCGACGCTCTGGACATTCGGGTCCTGCTCGACTCACGCGCGACCGCCAGTGCGATTCGCACCCGCCTTGAATGGCTCCTCGAAGGCGCCGACGACGGGTGCGAACGTGTGCTGTTCTACAGCGGACACGGGGCACAGCTGCCGGGATATTCCGCGACCGAAACCGTGGATCACATGGACGAATGCCTCGTGCCCTACGACTTCGACTGGTCACTCGAGCGTGCAGTCACCGACAACGATTTCTTCCGCCTGTACAGCGAGCTTCCCTTTAGTGCTCGCTTCTCTGCTATCCTCGATTGCTGCCACGCGGGTGGCATGACCCGTGATCGTGGCCTTCGTGATGGCGCCCCGCGCATTCGCGGACTCGCACCTCCCGACGACATCCGCCATCGCCAACTGCGGTGGGATGGCGAGCAGCAGTCTTGGTCGCCGCGATCATTGCTGCCGATCAGCGTGCGGTACCGTCGCGCCGGTGATGCGCCGATGACGGGCCAGAATCGCGCCACCTATCGACTGGGACGCGGTATGAAATTGCGAGGGTCCCTCAGTCGAGCCGCGGAACAACAACTGATCGCGCAGAAACGTGGACTCTATCTTCCCGTGTTGTTCGAGGCCTGTGGCGAAAGCGAACTCGCACAGGAATACCGACACGGCGCCGAGTCGTACGGTGCGTTCACGTGGACCCTCGCCGCCGCCCTGCGTCGCTCCCCGCGCCTGAGCTGGGAACGACTGCAACGCGTCGTCGCCGCGGACTTGGCATCTCGTGGCTACCGCCAGCAACCCGTGCTCGTTGGCGCCTCGGCGCCGTTACGCCGCCAAGCGCTGCTATAGCTCCGTGCCTACGGTTTCGCGAGGAGTTTTGTCATCAGTGCGTCAGCGATCGACTTGGCATCAGCCGCGTCGTCATTCGTGAGCACAATCACCGTTGCATGCCGGTCCGGCACACGCACGAAGGCCGCGCGCTTCCCCGCGTCCGTGCCGTACGCCGCATAGCGCGTCACGCCACCAACGGTCTCCGGCTTCCAGCCTTGCGTCGCGTCGATTGGTTCGCGCGTCGCCGAACTGTCGGCCCCGGCCGCTGCCCCAGCCGCGGCGCCGCGCGTGTACGTGCGTGGCTGCTCGAGCCCGAGCGCCAAGCGATACAGCTCGTCCACGTTCGACAGCACATCGCCCGACTCCGTCGCGGTGGTCTTGTGCAGACCAACCGGAGTGGACGCACGCTGCGTCACGCACCGCTGGAACGCCGTCTGCGGGGGAGCGGCAGCACGGCCACGTCCTGCGGCCGAGTCGGGGGCAGCTGCGCCGCCAGCACGCCCGCGGCCCGCGGGCTCGGGAACCTGCGCGCAGATGGCTTCGAACACGGCAGACATGCGACCGAGCGAAAAGTTCGGCACTGTGGTCGTCGGCATGTACCGCGCCTGCGCTGGAATCCCGAACGACTGATCCACAAACACCTTGCCGTCCTTGGCCACAAGCACGGTCGCGCCACCAGCAGCGGCGTTCTCGTACTTGGCAAAGAGCGACTTCACCAACGACGGAGCCACCGGCGACTCGCTTGCCACACGATGCAACATTTTCCGTGCACCGAGGTCGTAGCGGTCGCCAGGATGCAGCGTCAGGAACGGACTCCCGGGGTCGGTCGCATCCTTGCCGTTGTATACAAATCCACGATTCCGACCAATGATCGTTCCCGTGTCGCCGCGCACGACCCACGCCGTTCCTTCGTCCTCGGAAATCGCCAACAGCGCGGGGTACTTCGGAATAATCGAGTCGGCGAGATCCGGGAGCCGCTCACGCGCCACCACGTGCTGATCAATGCCAACGCCACGCAGATAGGCGAAGCCCTTCTGGTAGCCGGGGGAGTCCATAATGAAGTTGTTGTTCGACGGCGCGCCACGCACCAAGAAATCGCCAAGGATTGACGCACCCGCCGACGATCCGGCCACAACGCCACCGCGTGCGAGCAGCTCATTGAACGCCGCTTCCGTCTTGGTGCCAGCGTACGCATCCACCAAGTGGAACTGGCGCCCGCCTTCGAACCAAATGCCACCGGCCTTCTTGATCAACGCCACAAAGGCGTCGCTGTCGGCGACTTTGCGATCCGTCGTGAACAGGACCTGCACATTGCGCGCGCCGTTCTGTTTCCAGCTGCGCGTGTTCGATCCCTCGGCGGGATAGCTCTCCGCGCCGCCAGCATTTGGTACGGTGAGGATCAGCGCATCGGGGCCACCCGCTGCGTCGATGAACGCCTTGTACACCTCGGGCCCCATCGAGCCACCACCCACAACAATCACGGTGCCCTTTGCAGGCCCAACCTTGAGCGTGCCCTTTGAGGCTTGTGCGCTGAGCACAAGAGGAATGCAGCTGAGGAGCGACGCGAAGCGGCGAATGGCAGACATGGAAACCTCTATATGGTGACGGTGCGCTGGAACGCTGCCAAGAGAAGATGCGCCACTGCGTAACCCTCGACAAGCACCGCCCCTGCCTGACGTCCTGCGCTCCCTGTCCTGCGCTCCTTGCCATTTCTGCGCCATATTTATCACATCGACCGCCCCCTGCGGTTCCTTCACGTCCCACAGCTCTCCTGTATGCATCGACTCAGCGTAGTTCTCTCGCGCGTCGCGCGTCGCGCACTCGTGCGCACGACCACCGCCGCTGCACTCGCCCTCCTAGCCACTTCGGCGCACCTCCTGGCCGCGCAGGCACCAGCCCCGACCGTCGGGCCAGACATCGGCAAACGGGTCGTCGCCGATCACGGTGTGGTCGCAGCGGGCAACGCGTATGCAAGCGACGCTGGACTTGAAATGCTGCGACAAGGTGGCTCGGCCATCGACGCCGCGGTTGCCACGGCATTCGCGCTCGGCGTCACCGAGCCGATGATGAGCGGGCTCGGCGCAGGCGGCGGACTTCTGTATTACGATGCCAAAACCAAGCACGCCGAATACCTCGATTTCTACAGCGCGTCCGGCAGCATCGTCGACCTGGGACTCCGCTCCACCACCTCCACCGCGACACCGCGCGGCGTGGGAATCCCAGGCGCCGTGCGCGGGCTCCTCTCCGCGCACGCGCGCTACGGCAAGCTTCCAGTGGCGGTCGTGCTCGCCCCGGCGATTCGGCTCGCCGGCGAGGGCTACACCGCCAACGCACTGCTCGCGCGAGAAGTCGCGATGAGCATTGAGAAGCTCTCCGCCACTGGCGCCAAGGCCATCTTCCTCCCGGGCGGCAAGCCCGTGCGCGCGGGCGATCACATTGTACAGCCCGAGCTCGCCGCCACCCTCCGCATGATCGCGGCGCAAGGCGCTGATGCGTTCTACGCGGGCGCGATTGGCGACCACATCGTGCAAACGCTGCGCGATGCGGGCTCCACCATCACGCGCGCCGATTTCGCGGCCTACCAGCCGCAGTGGACCCGCCCGGTGTGCACGATGTACCACGGCCGAGTGGTGCTCTCCGCCGCGGCGCCGCAGTCGGGGATGCAGGTGATTGAGGCGCTGAACCTTGTGGCGGGGCGTGATCTTCCGGCGCTCGGCCTTCCGAGCCGCAGCGCCGACGCCTTCCGTGTGATGACCGGCGCGCTGCGTATTGCCGTGACCGATCGCGATGCCGTGATCGGCGATCCTTCGAAGGTCGCCGTGCCAATGGCTGGCGTGACCAGCATGGCCTACGCTGCGACGCGCGCCTCCTTGGTGGACGCCCCTGCACAGCCACGCCTCCCCGCCGGCGACCCCTGGTCATATGAGAAGGCACCCACCGGCGATTGCGCGGTGCTGGCAGCGGCTCCGGTGTCTACGGTGCAGCCGCGTCCCTCCACCCCCGGCACGCCGGGCGATGGCGCGATGTCTGAAACGACGCACATGTCGGTCGTCGACGACGCCGGCAACGCCGTGTCGATCACCAATACGCTTGGCCTGGGCTTCGGCACTGGTACCTGGGTAGACGGGGTGTTCCTGAACAGCGCGCTGTTCAACTTCGCGCGCGACGCTTCCTCCCCGAACGCACCCGGCCCGTTCCGCATTCCCGCCTCGACCATTGCCCCAACGATCATTCTGAAGGACGGCGCGGTGGAGATGGTCGTAGGCTGCCCGGGGTCACCGGCGATTCCGCCGGCGATTGTGCAGACGATCGTCTACGTGCTCGACTACCACTTGGATCCGATGCAGGCGCTGCGGATCCCGCGGATGATCCCCTCCTCGTCTGGGGTGGGGCTTCGTATGGAAGA
>JAPLKT010000087.1 GCA_026387895.1 Gemmatimonadota bacterium
TGAAGTCGGACGGGGCCCCTTAGCGGGCCCCGTTGTCGCATGTGCCATCATTATGCCACCCGATGCACGCGCCATCGCCGGCGTCGCGGACTCCAAGCAACTGACCGCGGCGGAGCGTGTGCGGCTTGCCCCTCTTATAAGACGCCAGGCGCTGGCGTGGGCCCTCGGTGCCGCGAGCGTACGAGAAATCGAGCGGCTCAACATTGCGGGCGCGACGGCCCTCGCCATCCGGCGGGCGCTGGGGCGGCTCACCGTGGCGCGGGATCTTGTCCTGTTGGATGGGCGGCCCATGCGCCAACTCACCCAGGCCGGGGTTGCGCACCGCGCCATCGTGCATGGCGATGCCCGGTGCTACTCCATTGCCTGCGCCAGTATCGTGGCCAAAGTGACCCGGGACCGCCTGCTGAGCGCCCTCAGCCGCCGATATCCCCCGTACGGCTGGTCGCGAAACGCTGGGTACGGCACCCCCCAGCACCTCGCGGCCCTCCGGGACGCCGGCTTGACCCCGCACCACCGGCGCCTGTTCTGCGCATCGGCACTCTCCGGTGTTTCTTCGGGCCTGCCCATTCCCGTTCTGTGACCATCGGCACGACCGCTCGTCTTTTTCCCGACGGGGAGACCGTCCAGCGAGGGAGTGGTTGGCCCACGCTTGACGTGTCACCCGGAAGGTCCTATGTTTTGTCCACGTCGGCGATGCCGGCGGTCTCGAGAAGATGGCCACTCGGGCAGGAAGGTGCTCCCTCTCACAGGGGATTGCCGTCCCGCCCCTCGTGTGCCATCTTTCTCAAGATTATCTCGCAGTGCGTTTTCACTCTAGAGGAGGTACGCATGAAAGTTCTTCGTTCTACTTTCGTCGCCGCCGTAGCGATTTTCGCTGCCGCGTGCGGTGACAAGGTCACCGTGGCCGGCCCAACCGCCGTCACGCTGACCTCAACCACGACCACGACCACGGTGCCAGCAGTGGCCGGCAAGGTCATTAGCGTTTCCATCGCTCCGGCGACGGCCACGCTGACGATTGGCCAGACCATCACCATGATTGCCGCGGTGAACGCCGATGCCGGCATCGCCACCACGGTGACCTGGACTTCGTCCGATGCCACGAAGGCGTCGGTCTCGACCGCCGGCCTCGTGACGGCGCTGGTCGCCACGCCGGGCGTCGCGATCTGCGCAACGTCCACGGCGAACACCGGCGTCAAGGGTTGCGGATCGGTCGTTGTGACCGCGGCTTCCGCCACGATTCCGGCCACCGCGACGATCGCCGGTGTCTTCGCTGGCAACCTGTCGACGATCCTCGAACCGACGAACGTCGCCGGCCGCGTGAACGTGCAGGTCAACATCAGCACCGGCACGGAAGTCGTTTCCAAGGCCTACCTGCTGCTCGGGACGACCGTGGTCGACTCGCAGAACTTCTCGGCGGCCCAGTCGGCGTCGCTTCGCTATGCGGGCGAGAACACCGACTCGGCGGCGAAGGATGTGTCGCAGCCGACCATCATCCTGACGGCCAACACGGCCGCCTACAACGCGACGACGGGTGCCGTGACCTTCGCGAACGCGACGGGCCAGGCGCTTAGCGTCCAGCTGTTCGTGGTTGGTACCACCGCGGCGCGCTCGACCGCGAAGTACTCGAGCACCCTGACGCTGAACAACCCGGACGTGGTGTACGGCAGTTGGACGTTGCCGTCCACGAAGGTTCAGGCAGCTGATGCCTCTGGCTATCAGTGGACGTCGCTCGGCGGCGGCGTGCTGAAAATGAACTTCGTGCCGGTATTGTTCAGCGGCAAGACGGCGACTTCGGTGACGGTCAAGTACCCGATAACTACTACTATTATCTCGAAAGCTTCCTGTGCTTCAAGGGTCGTTGCAGGGGCAACTTCGGGGGTATGCTACAGCGCCGCCACCTTCGGCGATACGGCCCAGGCCAAGACGCTAACCGTAACCGCAGCAGGCGCCATCTCTGTTGACTTTAGTCTGTGGGACCGCAGCATGGACCAAGCCAATCTGGTCACGCCGCCGACTCCGACGCTCAGCGCTGTCTACTCGGACGGCAGCACAACCTCCGATGCGCCGATCACCGCGCTGCCCAATACGAGCCTCGCGCTTCGCGTCGACAACCTGGCACCAGCCGCGATCACCCCTGCAGCCCAACTTCGTGGAGGTAGCGCCACGCTACTTCGCTCCGCAGCGACTTGGGGGCAGCGTCCCGCCGCCCGTTTGACCGATGCTGATTCGTCAGCGCTGATCGCGGCTACCGGCGATATCGGCAGCGACGCCGGTGTGTCGGCCGGTCATACCTTGAACGCAGACCTCCGCGGCATCACTTGGGCGGTTTACATTAGCCCAGGCGGGACCACCACTTCTAATGATTCGGCCGTTGTTGGCACCACCGCGATCACCGCCGCCAGCGCGATGACCGAAGCCTCTTACCACTGCGTTCGAATCGCATCCTCTGACAAGCTCGGCAACGTCTCGAAGTATGAAGATTCGCATATGTCCACAGGTTCTGTCATCGTCACCACCCCCAAATGCCGGTCAGGCGGTGCAGGTTCCGGCTACCAGGTCCGCGGCTATAGGCTCGACAACACGGCGCCGGTGACGGCGTTCGCCGGCCTCGCCGGTGGCGACTGGTCGTCCGCCGATACTGCGACGGCTACTGCAATCACCACCGGCATGTTGAACTACTACTATACGGTGACGGACGCCAGTTCCGGCACGGACTCGATCTCGGTTTGCTACTACAACAATGTGTCTAACGCCATGGCCGTCACGAGTTACATCAGCAGTGACGCGGCGACGACCACCTGCAGCAAGCGTATCGCGGGAACTGGCTCGGGCACGAACAAACCCTTCACCACGGCCACGTCCCTTGTTGCAGGAGTGCAGCTCACCAACCTCACCAGCGCTACTACGGGCGTTGCTCAGATTGTAATTAGCTCGCAGCACTATGATGCGGCTGGTAACGTCGGCAACCGCGTCACGCGTGTGGTGGTGTTCGATAACGCCGGTCCGACGGTGTCGGCGGCCACGCTTGGTGGCGTCATTCCCGGCGATGCGCCTACGGTCGCATCGTTCGTGAACGACGGACTGAGCGTCAGCAACTACGCGCTGGAGATTGCACAAAACACCGCGCTCGGCGTAGCAACAACACACGCCGGTACGGTCACGACGTCCGAAGGAACTGGCAACATGGTTTTGCGCGGCGCGTATGTCGCCACGACGGATGCAATCAGTACGGCGCCATTCACGAAGTTCCTGAACGTCTCTGCCTCGATTACCGCTCCGGCGATTACGTACCTCGTGTCGTGGACCACCGCAGTATCGGGCACAAGCATCCTGGCGGCCGACGCGCTCGCGACGACCACGGTCGGCTACCGTTATATGGCGCTTGACCAGACCGGAAATCGCTCGCATGGCGGTACATTCGCCGCGCCGACAATCAGCAGCGCTATAACCATCCCCGGTGTGTCGCCGATAGCCGGCGCAGCTGGTTCAATCACGAGCATTGGTCTTGACGGTGCCTTTACATACAGCACGGACTATGCAGCCAGTGCTTCGGCTGTGTCTGGCAGCAAGGTGCTGAGTTCGACGGTGCGCCTGAAGGTGTCGTACAATGCGAAGCATGATGCGACGTCGGCTTTCTGGGCCGGTAAGAATAGCGCGACTGGTTGGGTGTACTGCGCAGGCCGTACCTCAGCTACTGCTGGTTCACCGCTAATGAATGGTACGTCAGCAATGTCGGAATCAGCCACGATCAAGTCTGTGGATGCTCCGGCCGTTGACCTCTACCTGCCGATTCGCGCTGGTGGCGCGCAGCCGACCTTCCAGTACTACGGGACGGCGACGGTGCTCAACTCGAACACGGTAACGCATGCTACCGCCAACAAGGGGTGCGGTGACGTGGTGACGACCACCTACGCTATTCCAGTGACTCCGACAGATCGTGCGTTCCCGTTGCAGAACTGGACCAGCGGTTCGGCCATCTGGGTCCTCCGCCATACCCAAGCTGGCGGCTTTGCAACGACTTTCCCGATGGGAATTAATTTCTCCCGCTAGTGTTTAGGGGATCCTCCGGCACAGAGCACTGTGCCTGAGTGAACAGATATGCCAATGAGAGGCAGCCGGCATAAGCCGGCTGCCTCTCATTGGTTTTCCACTAACGGTTGGATGAGGTCACACCTTATGATACGCAACGCGTTTGCGCTCGCCGCGCTCGTGGTAGCGGCCGCTTGCGGCGGACTTCGGCCGGAGCCGGCGCCGAGCTCAAATATCCGGTCCGACTACTATGCGATGATGTTCGTGGGAGGGCGTTTCGGAAAGCCAGGGCTCAGTCTGCAGGTGCTGAGCGACTCGGTTACGACTGTGCTCGATTCTGTAGTCCTCACCGGACTCGACGCCTCGTACGACATGTGGCGGCGGATTGCAAGCGAAGGCGGGATCACGGCAGCCAATCGGACTATTCTCGAGACCGTGACATTCGGTGATAGTGCGTTACGCGACAACGGTCGGGTAGTATTTGCCCGCAACGGGATGCGCGACACGACGATGAACTTTTCGTCTACCTGGCGGCGAGAACGGGCCGGCTGGAGAATTGTCCTCGACTCCGTGCAGCCAGTACGACGATGAACGGTCTACTGACCCGGTCCAGGCTGATCCTGTTGGCAATGCCGGCCGTCGCCATTGCGCTTTGGCCGCTTGCGGCAACTCAAATTCTTCCGTTGCCAAAACTTACAGGCATGCTCCTGCTGGCAATGAGCTACCTGCTGTTTTGCCGCCCCGCTTTGCTCAAGAAGCAGTGGGATCTGGGAACCATTCTCGTGAGCAGCTACGCGGCGATGGTTGGCGCCATGTTGTTCCGTGTGGCAATCTCGCCGTTGCCGCAGCTCGAGCTCTGGGGTGTGGCGTCGCGGCTCAACGGAACAATGCTCTATCTGGCCCTCGGCGTGGTATTGTGGGCTGGTCGGGATGAGGTATTGCGCAACGCTCCGTGGATGCCTGTCTATGGGTTGGTCGTGGCCGGGTTGCTTACGGGTGGATACGCCGTACTGCAGTATTTCGGTAACGACATTATTTCGTGGACCACAGCGGGGTACATCAGTTCGCTTGGCAACCCTGACCATACGGCCAGCTTCCACGCCATGGTAGTGATCGCCGGACTCTGGACAGTGACTGATCGCTCGCGGCCTCTGGGATGGCGGGTTGCTGCTGCGGTCAGCGGCGCAATGGGACTTGCGCTTGTCGGCTACTGGGCGCACCACGAGGTGATTCAGGGCGCCCTGCTCTTGTCGCTCGTTCTGGCCGGGTTGGTCGCTGTGGAGGTGGTGCGGCACGGCCACCGGACAGCGCTCTTACTGGTGAGCGGTGCCGGCGCATTATTGCTGTTGCCGCTCGTGTTCAGCGCGGCGCTTGGTGACCGAGGTGTGCTCGACCGTCTCTACCTGTTTGAGGGTGGAATACGCATGTGGCTTGCGCATCCCGCGATCGGCGTGGGCGTGGGCCGAGTGCAGGACTATTACAATCAGTTCCGCGACTTCGGTGAACTGGCGCAGTTCGGTCTGACCCGGATGTTGGACGATGTGCACTCGGTCCCGATCCAGATGTTTTCGATGACTGGAGTGCTTGGTGGAGTTCCGTACCTCGTCTTCCTGACTATCGCGACAGCGCTGTCTGGAAAGGTGATGCTGTCGCTGAAGGAGTCACCGCTTGGGGTGGACCGGATTCTTGCCGCCATCAGCCTCGTCTGGATTGGCCAGTCGACCTTCTCGCCGGACAGCGCGACGCTCTCGCTGGCGGGAATGTCGGCCTTCTCGGTACTCGCTGGTCGCCGCCTCATGAGGGACGCTCCGGAGGTTCTGGCTGCTTCAAAGATCCACTGGTGGCGTTGGGGGTTCGTGGCCGTGCTCCTCGTTGTGCTAGCGCAACGGATCTGGATTGACTTCCAGTTTGTATGGATTGATTCCCGTTTCAGCCGCACGCCGCCGACGACTTCGACCCTTCGGGCGAGCGTCGCGAACGATCGGGTGACGCACGACGTCGTCGCGGCGATTCGGCGCTTTCCACCGGACCCGACGCTGCATACGCGCGTGGCCTCTAACCTCGGGATGCGTGGGTACGATAACGAGGCCGTCGGATTGCTCCTTGAGATTGTGATCCGCAACCCCAACGACGTGGATGCAACGTCGATGCTGGCACGGCATTACCAAACCGTCAAAGCGATAGGCGAAGCTAGCCGTTATGTACGTCGACTGACCGCCCTGGTGCCGTTCAACCCGGAGGCTTGGGTTCAGCGGGCCGACCTGGCCTTGGTCGCCAAGGACACAGCGGATGCCCGCATGTCGCTGGACAGTGCGGTCGTGCTCGCGCGCCGGATTCCATTGCCTGACAAGGAGTTCTGGCGGTCAGTGCGGACGCTCCGTGGTGTGCTGGCCACTGGCGGCAATCCGCCGCGCTGACCGAAATGGTGCTTCGTGATAGTGGTTGGGACGGGCGGCTGCTAGATGAATCCGATTGAGTCAGCGGCGCCGATCGGTGGGCGAGCTTTCTAGGCGACCCAACGTCAACGCTGACTGAGCGTATCCAGCGGTGCGATGAGTGCGTGGAGCTTCTCGATTCCGCGACTAATTCCGCTGAGCGCGCGTGCTGATGTGCGCCAGTCGTCGGGCACGTGAATGGCGCCACGCAAGCGAAGATCGGCCATCCACTGTTTGATTGTTGCGGCGACTTCTGCGGCCGTGAACGTGACAGCCGCTCGGCCAGTGGCCTGGAGCAGCGCGGAAACTTTCGAGTCCGGGTGCCCGCCGAGCGCGAGGATCGGGCGCCCGCAGCCGACGTACTCGTGCAGCTTCAGAGAACTGCTCCAGTCCGTGGCGGCGTCCTGCCATTGCAGGAAAAGGACGGCCTGCGCGGCTGCCTGAGCGAGCTGCGCTTCCCGTCGTCCAACGGACGACTCTTGGCTGATGAGCGGGGTGATGCCGAGTTCGGCGGCGAGGCGGGCCGTGTCCGCATCGAAGGGGCCGATCCAGCGGAACTGGAAGGATGCCTGGTCAATCAGGTGCTCAGCCTGTAACGCGGCGATGGCCTCGAGCAGTGGCAGAATCTCTTGGTTGTTGGGGTAACGCACGCCAGTGTAGAGCAAGGTGAACTGGCGCGATGCCGCTGGTGCTGGCGTGGCGTCTGCTTCGTAATCGACGTATCCGTTGGGGACGCAGGCGCCGGGCTTGCCATGCTGCCTAGAGAGCTGTTCGGCCCACGCCTCCGTTGGGCTGGTGAAAGCGTCTGCATTGCGGAGCATCAGCCGTTCCCACCGATGGTCGATGGCCCGCCGCCAGGCGGGCATCTGGTAGCTGTGATTCTCGGCCCAGAGGTCGCGGAAATCAGCCA
>JAPLKT010000092.1 GCA_026387895.1 Gemmatimonadota bacterium
CCCTGCATACGGGGTGGGGCGTTAATGGCATACGGCGGAGTGCTCATGGGCGTTCCCGTTGGTGTGTTCAGAAGTGACTCCGCGTTTTCGTAGAGAGTAACGAGCTGGGATGAATCGGGAGGCGGGCTGGGTTGCCAATGCGGCCACGGAAGGAAGCATGTCTCGTCGGGAGTCCGACCTTAGAGGCTCGCGTGACCCAAGCACGTTGCCAAACCGCACCGCAGAGCAGATCGCGCGTGTCTTTCCGTCGCACGATTCGCGCCCCGAGCGGTGACGGCTACCGCGCCGGCCGCTCCGCGCGCGTCTTCGCACCCAAGACCACACTCCCGACGAACGCACAGAGCACCAGTGCGAACAGCGAATATCCTCTGCGGCCGTCGTGCGAATCGATCATCAGAGATTGCGAACGCTGGCTGCCCGCGGACAGACCCTCAACGCGCGCAAGCCCTGAGGAGTCCTCACTGAGCAAGACAGGCGTACCATCTTCCTCGCGGGCGCGCAACGACGTGCTGTAGGCAACTGGCAAGACGGCCGGAGCCTGGACGCGAACACGGGCGAACGTCCGGTGCACCGCCTCTAACCGGGCGCCGCTGAACAACGCGTCGCCTTCGACGGGACGAACACCATACACGCTGACGTAGCCGACGAGACTGGGGTTCTCCGGCACCTGACCCGGTACGCGGCACGACCCGAGTGGCTCCAAGGAAGGGTCGGACAGCACGGTGTCCGCGGCCAGTATGACATTCGCGCCAAGCAATCCCGCTGCAGCCGCTGGTGTCCGCATCCGCGCCGCGCCCGGTGGCCAGAAGTTCTTCGTGCGCACTGTATCGCCAGTCAACGCACGGTAGGCGAGCCGATTGGACTTCGAGTAGCCGTATCGCCACTGGAACGCTGACCGCGCGCCGAAGGCGTCCGGTAGTTCGATCGGACCGAGCAGGATGTCATTCCGGCCCTCCCTGACCACCCGCTCGACGGTCACCGCGACGGGAAGTAGGGAACGCGCACTGGTCTCACCCGTCTTGCGTGTCAAGGAATCGATGCAGCCGGGAAGGTCCCTAAAGAGTGACCCGCGAAGCGCCTGATCATAATCCCAACGCCACGAGGCCGCGCCAGTCCAGCTTTGAGCGTACATGCCACCGAACAGGACGGCGACGCACACCACCGGCATGACGAACCGGAGACCAGGGCGCCCGTTCGTATCCGTAGGTTGGTCGCGGCAGGCCCGAAACAGCATGTAGCTGAGCAGCGCGAAACCGATCACTCCGAGTGCCGCGAGCAGCACCGGCCAGAGTACCTCTGGGTGAGTCAGCGCCCATCGACTCATCCCTAGAGTCACAGCTTCCATTTGTGCGACGTACGGGCGCGACGCATCGAAGGCGAGTTTCGCGACCGCGCTGACGGCGGACCCGGACAGAACCAGCATGGCTAATCGCCGAACGTAGGCGGATCCGCGGGTTCCATCAACGTGGGTCGCGCAGTGCCCAGTCGCCTGAGTGCGCGCTGTGGCGACAGCCACAACGATCATGAACGGAATAAACGCAACGTGGTAGCGAAGCATAGAAGGCAGCCGCTCCGCGATCGAAGGCACCGCGTAGACTGCGGCAGTGCCAAACAGCAGGAGCGCCGACCCCATGGCGACCCCTCTCGCGCGGCGCACGAGCGGCGGCGCGTCCGTCCACCGGCCGCGCATAAAAACAATTCCTCCAAACTCCGCCAGCAATACCGGATTGACATAGAGCGATACAGGACCAGCGAATATGGGCGAAACTGCGCTGACAGTCGCAAATACCGCGAAATCACGCAGGTATGCCACAACAGCCGCCAGGCCGTTTCCGGGCTTGTGAACGACCGTTCCCGCGTGTGCGACTGCCTCGCTCACTACCGGCCAGTACTCAAGTGCTGTGAGCAACATCAGCACGCTGCCGGCAACGAGGGTGGCGCGACGCTCGACCGGCTCTCCCATCAACAAGGCAAAGGCCACGACCAGCGGCACAAAGCCAACCATGTGGATGTCCGAGACACCGATCGCAACCGCGGCGACGGCACAAAGGGCAAGCCACGATTTCATGGATGGCGCTGTCGCGATGCATCGCAGTTGCCAATAGAGCGCGGGAAGGCAGAGGAACAGGCCGGAGAAGTACAGAGCCACTTCGAAGAAGAACTGCGGAACAGCGAAGTACGCCGCAATCAGCGCGAAATCCGACATTGATAGCCGGCCGATGGCCCCGGCAGTCACGATCTGTGCGAGGCCCAGGGCGCCGAGGAGCGCAAGTAGCGCGGTGCGGGCCATCAATGCCCCCGGCAAAGGCAAGGCCAGAGCAAACAACGCGCCAGGGTCCAAGAGGTGGGCTAGCCCCTTGGGGTCGGAGAAGATGGAATTGCCGAACCCCTGCGTGAAATCCACGGTCGCGAACAGGTGCCCCCGCCAGGCATCAGCCGCAAACGCGACCTTGCTGGCCAAGTACAGATCATTCCAGAGCAGGTCCTCGTGCGGAAACCGCCCGAATGGTACAGCCATCACAGCGACGGTCGCCGCGAGCAGGCACAGACTCAGCCCGGCAACAGCGCGTGCCGACAACCTCACCGGTGCACGCCGCGATGCATGTTGTCGGGGATCGCTCCCGCCGCGTCGGGTAACGCCGCTCCGAGCGACAC
>JAPLKT010000117.1 GCA_026387895.1 Gemmatimonadota bacterium
CCTGGCGAAATGGAGCCATCCCAAACACTACATCCACTTGATACTCGTGTCCAGCGTTACTTGGTGTGTTTGATCATGGTGTGATTGTCGAACGCCCAATCCACCAGCTTCGTGATGACGTTGGTGGGTTTGCATTTCCACTGGGCTGTATAAAGTTCCCAGCATTTAGTGGAGACGCTGCCCCGGACGTTTGTGAGCTGCCTCGAATTGCTCGGGACTGACTCCGCCGAGATAACTATGACGTCGCGTTGGATTGTAGAAGGTCTCGATGTATTCCGCCACGTCGGTTAGCGCCAGCTCTCGGTTCTTGTAGATCTGTTTCTTGATGCGTTCCTTCTTCAAGCTACTGAAGAAAGATTCCGCGACGGCATTGTCCCAGCAGTTCCCCTTCCGACTCATGCTCGGTTCCAGCTGATGGGAGCGGCAGAAACGCCGCCACGCGTCGCTGCCGTACTGGGTCCCTTGGTCCGAGTGAATCAAGGTCCCGCGCGGCCGGCGATCGCGCACCGCCATGAGCACGGCGTTGAGGACGATCTCGCGGTGAATCGTCGGGCCGGCGGACCACCCGACGATCTTCCGCGAGAAGAGATCCAGGACGACCGCAAGATAGAACCAACCCTGCCACGTCCGGATATAGGTGATATCCGTGACCCACGCGACATTCGGACGTGATACGGTGAATTGCCGTTGAAGCAGGTTGGGAATCAGGACGGATGGCTTGCCCACCGGCCAACGCCGCGTCCGATAGCCATGGAGCGCGCAAAGATTGTTCTCCCGCATCAAGCGCGCAACGCGATGCTTGCTGCACGTCTCTCCCGCTTCACGCAGGTCGAGGAAGACGCGGGGCGCCGTAGATACCGTGACTCGCAGTGAACGAGGTGCGGATCAGACGCAGCAGCCTCGCATCCTCCTGGGCGCTGTTCGAAAGCGGTTGCTTGCGCCAATCGTAGTAGCCGCTTGGCGCCACCTCGAGGACGCGACACATGGCCTCAACGCTGTACCGATCTCGATGTGCCTTGATGAAGGCGTACGTCGAGCGGACTCGCCCGGCACTCCGGTGCTTGGACATCGACTTCGCTCTCCGTGAAAGGTCCCGGAGGCTAACGCCTGTCCACTAAATGCTGGGAACTCCACCCTCTTCGTATCGCTTACGGCTTGGGCACCTTGAAGAGCGAAGCAATGGTCGCAGTCCCAAGCCGGAGCGAGAACAACTCTGCTGTCGAAGGCGTGAGGTCGTCGGGATACCGAAAATTAGTGATGAAGTAGTCGGCTTCCTCGATCGACTGCACATACTGGATGCGACGACGATCGCTCGGCACGAGCATCAGCGAGTTGGCCACCCCCGGGTAGTTCTCGACGCGCACCTTAATGACCGCAGATGAGTCCATGCGCACCAAACGCTCCAGCATCGGCCGGTACGATAATCCGAAATAATCGAAGTCGAAACGATTGCGTGCGGTCGCAAGATCAGCGCCGGCGATCTTGTTGAAGTACAGATGCTCAAATGGATGGCTCGTCGCCATGAAGTTCACCGATGGCGCGAGGCATAGCGCCACCGCAGCCACGGCTACCACGGTACGTCGGCGCTCCGGCCAGTCCGCCGTCCACCGACGACCCCAGATCCACGCGGCCTCAGCGCCGCATACGCCGAGATACAACAGCGCCGGGTAGACGAAATACAAATGCCGCCATCCGTCGTACAGAATTGGATGCAGCACGATCGTCATCAACAACGGTGCGGCAAACCAGCATACCACCACCACATCCTGCCTCGGCGCCCGCAATTCGTCGCGCCATCCTGTAATGGTGCGACGCGCCACTACCGCCACGCCCGCGGCAAACAGTACGAGATACGGAATCGGGATCGTGACCAACATCCACGACGGGATGTAGTGCCAAGGCAATTGCTTGGGCGAGATGGACTCGCCCCAAAACATCACTGACCGCGGACTGAGCGTGTTGCTGCTCGCATTAAGGACCGCCTGCGAAAACACACCCCAGTAATCAATCCGTAGGACGGGCCAGAACACCGGTAGCAGCAGCGCGATCAACACCGCATAGGCAGCGAGGCGAATGCGCGCTGCGCGGTCACGGTGCCGTAGCAGGGTCAATACGACCGTGAAGCCGATGGCCAGTAAGCCGAGCACACGCGTACTCACCAGCATCGACGTGACTACCGCGTGACCGATGACGATCGGCCACGCGGGTCGCTCGAGCCACACGCACAACGTGAACATCGTCGCGACGAAGAGCGTGAGGAATGGCACGTCTTTCGTGTTGTAAAATGCGTGCGCAAAAAGGAGTGGCGTCAGCACGAGCATCCCGGCCGCGAAAAGCGACAACCCTGTGCTGAACCGTCGTCGGCAGAACGCGTAGAACAACGCTACGCCCAGAATAAACACGAGGAAGGTCGCGAAATGACGCACGAAGAATACGGAGCGAATATCTGTCAATGCGGCGACGCGCTCGATGTTGGCCAGCACAATTTCGAACACTGGGCCATGGCGCTCCCACGCAAACCCCTTTTCGGCGCGCAGCGCCTCAAGCGCGTAGATGTCCGGAATGTGCTGCGCGACGTACATCTGCCCGAACTCGAGTGTTGGTATCTCGTCGCACGAGATGCCGTAATCACGGAAGAGGGACACGCCAAGGAAGAGGAGCGCGGTAAAAAACAGCGCGACCCCTGGGTTGACGCGAAATCGATGGGAAGGAGCAGGCATCGAGCTCAACGGAGTTAGCCGGCCGGCGCGCACCAAGGCGCGCACGAATAGTACGCTATCCCAACGCACGTGAAGGGGGCAAGAGCAACCCGCCACAGGCCTCTATCAGAATCGCGAGGCGCGCCACTGCACTCCTGTGCACTCCTGAAGGCTGCGATCTGCACGGCGTCACCACGGCGTCACCGTGGGGTCATTCGGGCGAACCGTCACCCTGCGTGAAATGATCTGTCCATGCGCTGAAGGATCGCTCCGCCTCCGCCTTGGGCATGGGGCCATTGGCCAACAACATCGCGCACGAGGTGAACCCGCCTGCTACGGCCAGCTCCGCCGACTCCAACTGCTTGCGGACGGCACGTCAAGCGCGCGGCGATCGAGACGCACGGCCGAGTGGGCCGATTTTGTTTAGGCACGAGGTGGCGTTGCCGGCGTGCGTGAGACGGTGCGGACGTTGCCGTTGCAGGCGGCGGTGGTGGCGACACCGTAGGCTGGGCGGATACTCGGAACGGTTTACCAGGCCGTGAACACCCAATCCGTGTTCAGGCCGCCGTTGCGGAATAGTACGACCGCCTCGCCAACACCAAGCACCTCATCGGCGAACTGGTCGTGTAGCCACTGTAGCCGCTGCCCTTCTGGCATCGCCTTGACGGTTGCCGCGCCCTCACCGCCAATCTGCAGCGCGACGTGCATATGATGGCGCC
>JAPLKT010000021.1:0-18309 GCA_026387895.1 Gemmatimonadota bacterium
GCGGCGCATCACCTCGACGTCGCACGCCGTCGCGGTGAGGATGTCTCCACGCGCGAGGCGCTCTATCAAGCACCAGCCGACGCCCTCCGCACGCTCAACAGTTTCGCCACGCTCTCGCTCTACGAAGCGCCGCCAGAAGGGCCGTCGATCGTGAACTTCCCGCTCCGGCGCCCAGAGACGATCGACCGCGACATGAATCGCCTCTCGGCGCTCGTGCGCGGCCCCACGCCCACGCTCATCCTCTGCGACAACGCGGGGCAAGCCGAACGACTCGAAGAGCTGCTCAACGAGGGAAAGCGCGGCGCGTCCACGGCGATGCTCGCCATTGGCGCGCTGGGCGGCGGCTTCATTATTCCCGCCGTTGGTGACGAACTCGGACTCCGCGTCCTCACCGACCACGAGATCTTCCGCCGCGAACGCCGCATCCGGCGCGCGCGCCGTTATGCCAGTGGCGCCGCGATCGAAGCGATTACCGCGCTCAAGTCGGGCGATTTCGTGGTGCATCTCGAACACGGCGTCGGCATCTATCGCGGACTCTCCACGATTTTCCAAGGCGACACCACCCTCGAAGTCATCGTCATCGAGTACGAGGGGGGCGACAAGCTCAACGTCCCGCTCTACCGCCTCGATCAAGTCGAACGGTTCCGCGCGGTCGGCGATGTCGACGAGGACGCGCCCCCGCCGCGCCTGCACAAACTGGGCGGCACCAAGTGGAAACAGCAGCGCGACCGCACGCGCGGGGCGATCCAAGAACTCACCGTCGAGTTGCTCGATTTGTACGCGCGCCGCAAAGTCGCGAGCCGGCCGCCGCACAATCCCGATGGTGCCTGGCAGCGTCAGCTGGAGTCGAGCTTCCTCTTTGAGGACACCCCCGATCAGCGGAAAGCGACCGACGACGTGCGCAACGACATGGAAGGCGCGCGCCCGATGGACCGCCTGCTCGTTGGCGACGTCGGTTACGGCAAAACGGAAATCGCCGTGCGCGCCGCCTTCAAAGCCGTGCAAAGCGGGCGTCAGGTTGCGGTGCTTGTCCCCACCACCGTGCTCGCCGAACAACACGCCCGCACCTTCGGCGACCGGTTCGCCGATTTCCCGGTGCGCGTCGAAGTCATGAGCCGCTTCCAGTCCGCCAAGGACACCAAGGAAGTCCTCAAAGATCTCAAAGACCACAAAGTCGACGTGGTCATCGGCACGCATCGCCTGCTCAGTAAGGACGTGCACTTCGCGGCACTGGGCCTGATCATCGTCGACGAAGAGCACCGCTTCGGCGTGAAGCACAAAGAACGGCTCAAGCAGCTCAAGCTTGAGACGGACGTGCTCACGCTCACCGCGACGCCGATCCCGCGCACGTTGCATCTCTCGCTCGCCGGCCTGCGCGACATGACGCTCATGCAGACCCCGCCGCGCGATCGCTCGCCGGTGATCACCTTCGTCGAGCCCTGGGACGACGGACTGATCGAAGAAGGGATCACCCGCGAGCTGGACCGCGGCGGACAAGTGTTCTTCGTGCACAATCGCGTGGAAACAATTGAGGCGATCGCCGACCACGTGCGGCGCGTCGTGCCGCGCGCGCGTGTCGCCGTCGGCCATGGCCAGATGCACGGACACCAGCTCGAGAAAGTCATGGCCTCGTTCGTCGCCGGCTCCGTCGACGTGCTCGTCTCGACGCTGATTGTCGAAAGCGGGCTCGACGTCCCCAACGCCAACACGATGTTCGTGAATCGCGCCGATCACCTGGGGCTCGCGCAGCTCTACCAACTCCGCGGTCGCGTGGGACGCTCGCATCGCCGCGCCTTCTGCTACCTCATGGTCCCGGATCGCGTGGACGTGGACGCCGAACGCCGACTGAAAGTGCTCGAGCACCACACGGAGCTCGGCGCGGGCTACCGCGTGGCCCTCAAAGACATGGAACTGCGCGGGGCGGGGAACCTCCTCGGCCCGGAACAGTCGGGATTCGTCACGGCCGTCGGGTTCGACCTCTATCTCCGCATGCTCGACGAAACAGTCAAACGGGTCATGCGCGGCGACAAAGCCCCGCCGCCCCCGCCGGCCGACGTCTCGCTCGACATTCCAGCCTTCATTCCCGACAACTATATCCCGAGCGCCGACGCCAAGCTCGACGTCTACCGCCGGTTGAGCGCGATTACCGAGGTCGGGGCCATCGACGAGGTCCGCGACGAGGTCCGCGACCGGTTCGGAGCCCTCCCACCGGCCGCCGAGGCCTTCTTCCACGTCTCCCGCCTGCGGTTGGTCGGGGGGGCTATCGGCGTCGAGGGCATCCTGGTGCGCGGCGACGAAGCCCGTGTTACCTTTCTCGACTCTGCGCTTCCACGCATGAAACCGCTGTCCGCGGCCTTCCGCGACGTGCAGTTCCAAGTGGATGTGCGGCGTGTGCAACCGCTGTCGCTCAAGCTTACCCGGCTGGGCGGATCACCCCTCCTTGAGGGGCTGGTTCGGGCCCTGCGAACAATTGTGTCCGAGGAACGGTAGAGTAGTAGCTCCACCGTTCGTAGTATGACTTTTTCCTTCCCTGCCATGAACCGCTCGCAGACCCGTGCCGTCCTGCTCGTCGCCCTCCTCGTCCTCTCGGCGTGTGCCGGGCTCAAGGACGCGCTGACGGCCCATGTCGATGTCGTCGCTCGCGCCGGCTCACAGGAACTCTCAGTCTCGCAGCTGGCCAAGCTGATGAGCGACGCGCAGGTCCCCGCCCGTAAGGACGTGGCCACCGCGATCGCCAATCTCTGGGTCAACTACCAGCTCGTCGCCATCGGCGGCGCCAAGGGCGACACCGCGGTTGACGCCGCCACTGTGGCCGACGCCATGTGGGCGCAGGTCGCGCAGATCAAGTCCAAGAAGTTCATGGAAGCGCTGGCCAAGAAGACCCCGGTGGCCGATCCAGCCGCCTTCCAAAAGCACTACGACGACGGCGACATGCTCGCCGCCCGTCACATCCTGCTCATGGCGCGTCAGGGCATCGCGTCGCCCGCGCAGCGCGACTCGGCCAAGAAGCTCGCCGAGAAAGTCGCCAAGCAGGTGACCGCCGCGAACTTCGCCGAGATGGCCAAGAAGTACAGCGCCGACGGCTCCAAGGATCAGGGCGGCGCCCTCGGCGTCTTCCCGAAGGGTGCCATGGTCAAGCCGTTCGAAGCCGCCGTGCTCGCGCTCAAGCCGGGGCAAATCAGCCCGGTGGTGGAGTCGGAGTTCGGCTTCCACATCATCCTGCGCCAGCCCTACGCCGAAGTCGCCGGTGAGTTCGCCGCGAAGTACGGGCAGACCTCGTCGCAGGCCGCCGAGAGCACCTTCGTGGCCGGTCTCGAGAGTGGCGCCAAGGTCGAAGTGAAGGGTGGGGCTGCAAAGATCGTGAAGTCGATTGGTGAGGATGTCGACGCGTATCGTGACGACAACACCGTGCTCGCCACCTCGAAGGTGGTGAACCTGACCGCCGCTCGTATGGCCAAGTGGATTGCCGCCTTCCCGCCGCAGGTTCGCATTCGCGAGCAGATCGCGCAGGCGCCGGACTCGGCCATGCCATACCTCGTCAAGAACATCATGCGTCAGGAGCTGCTGCTCCGTGCCGCCGACAGCGCCAAGCTCGGGCTCGACACAGCCGATGTGAACGGCATGCAGCGTTCGTTCCACTCGGCGTACATGGCCGGCATGAACGCGCTCAAGGTATCGCCGGCCCAGCTGGCGGATAGCGCCAAGTCGTCGTCTGAGCGCTCGAGCTTGGCCGCCAGCCGCGCCAATGCGTTCCTGAGCGGAGTGCTGAGCCAGAAGGAGCAGTTTGTGGAGGTGCCGGAACCAATCGTGCTCGCGCTACGTAAGAAGTACGACGGGCGTGTCGTTCAGGCTGGCATCGAGCGCACCGTGGCCGAAGTCGAGAAGGTAAAGGCAAAGGCGGATTCGGCGCGCAAGGCCGCAAGCCCGCAGTCGATTGTGCCGATGCCGGGCGAGATGCCGGCGGGCGCTGCTCCGGCAGCTCCGGCTGCTCCGGCTGCTCCGGCAGCTCCGGCACCCAAGAAGCCGTAACTCAGGAGTCCGTGGTTATGCGTCGTTCTTTCGCCATTCTGTTGTGCAGCGCCATGCCCGCCGTGGGCATGGCGCAGAAAGCGGCCGACCCCCTCCGCTCCGTTGCGGTCGATAAGGTGGCAGCCGTTGTCGGCACGCATCCGGTGCTCATGAGCGAAGTGCTCGACCGCATCGCGATGCTCCGCTCCCAGGGCGCCGAAGTGCCCCCCGACAGCGCGGGGCAGATGGCCATGGCGCGTGACGTGCTCAATATCATCATCGACGAAGAAGCGCTCATTGCCGCTTCCAAGCAGTTCAAGATTGAAGTGCCAGAAATGGACATCAATAACAACGTCGAAAAGAAGTTCAAAGAAATTCGCGCCCGTGTGAAGTCCGACCCCGAGTGGCGTTCGGCCCTCAAGCGGGAAGGCTTCGGCACGGAAGGCGAGTTCCGAAAGTTCCTGATCGATGGCGAGCGGCGCACCGAGCAACAGCGGATCGGCATTGATTCGCTCAAGGCGCACGGCCGTTTCTCGGCGCCGGTGCAGGTCACGGAAAAGGAAATCGACGACGGTATTGAGAAGGTGAAGGATCGCCTCCCCAAGCGTCCCACCGCGATGTCGTTCAAGCAGGTCGTGATTGCGCCGCGCGCGAACGCGGCCAACGAGAAGATCGCACTCGACAAGGCCCAGTCGATCCTCGACGAGGTCAAGAAGGGCGGCGACTTCGAGCAGATTGCCAAGCGTGAATCGATGGACCCCGGCTCCAAGGAGCGCGGTGGCGACCTCGGCTGGAACCGTCGTGGTGTGATGGTCCCCGAGTTCGACCGTGCCATGTTCGCCTTTGGCCCCGGACAGATCGTCCCCGTGGTGATCAAGACCACGCTCGGATACCACGTGATCAAGGTCGACCGCGTGCAGCCCGCCGAAGTGAAGGCGCGTCACGTGCTGATTATGCCCAAGCTCGACTCGGCCGATGTCGCACGTGCCCACACGCTGGCCGACTCCGTGATGAAGCTCTGGAAGGGCGGCATGCCCTATGACACCGTCGTCGCGAAGTTCCACGACAACGGCGAGCTCACGAGCTACCCTGACCAGTATCCGGTCGACAGCCTGCCGCCCGACTACAAGACGGCAGCTGGCGACACAAAGTCCGGCGAGTTCGGCAAGCCGTTCGAGATTCCGAATCCGCAGACGGGATTCCCGAAGGTGGTGATACTCCGCGTGACGGAGCGCACCGAAGGGGGGCCGATGACCAAAGCCGACATCCGCGACCGGATCCGTCAGCAGCTGCAGCAGGAGAAGCAGTTCCGCCGCATGTATGACCAGCTCCGCAAGGAGCAGTACGTGGTCATCCGCATGTGATGATGCCTCGCGTGCGTCTCGCGGTCACGCTGGGGGATCCCCGCGGAATCGGTCCCGAGATCGTGCGCAAGGCACTGGCCGACGCGCGGGTGCGCGCGGCCTGCGATCCGGTCGTGGTGGGCCCGGAAGGTACGGGCACCGCGGTCGATGTGTCGCTGGGGGCGTGGAGCCCCGATGCCACAGAAGCTGATGCGGGCCGATTCTCAGGGCTCGCCATTGCGCGCGCGGTCGAACTCGCGCAGTCGGGCGCGGTGCAGGGCATTGTCACCGCGCCCATCGATAAGCACGCGCTCCTCGTCGGGGGCTTCAACTATCCCGGCCACACCGAGATGCTCGCCGCGCTCACGCGCACACCGGTGGCGATGATGCTCGCCTCGGACCGACTCCGTGTGGTGCTGGCGACGACCCACATCGCCCTGCGCGCCGTGCCCGCCGCGGTCACCGCCGACGCGTTGCGTAGCGCGGCAACGATCACCCGCGAGGGGCTGCGGGCACGGTTCGGCATCGCCGAGCCGCGGCTGGCCCTCTGCGCCCTCAACCCGCACGCGGGCGACAGTGGCCGCTTTGGGAGCGAAGACGACCTCCTACTCGCCCCCGTGGCCCGCGAAATGGGGATGGCGGGACCGTTCCCGGCGGACACGGTCTTTGTGCGGGCGATGCGCGGTGAGTTCGATGCCGTCATCGCGCCATACCACGACGTCGGAATGACCGCCATCAAAGTGGCAAGCTTTGGCCACGCGGTGAATGTGACGCTCGGGCTCCCGTTCCCGCGGACGTCGCCCGATCACGGCACGGCAATGGATATCGCGGGGCAGGATCGTGCCGATCCGGGGTCAATGATCCAGGCGGTACTCATGGCGTGCGCCATGGCGGAGCGGAATCCCGCTGCTACGGCGTGACCGTCACGGGCATCGTTGCGGTGACCGGCGCGAGACCGGCCTGCGTCAGGGTCGCGGTGATGACGGTGCTCCCGACCCCTAGCGCGCTGATGAGCGCCGGAGAGCCCGGACCCGTAGCGGCCACCACCGTGGCGACGGCAAGCGAGGACGATGTATACGAGAGTGGCACGCTCTGCGTCGCGAGGAGGCGTGTGTCGGCCGCGTTATAGAGGAGGACGGACGCCAGGAGCGATTCGCCGACACGCACCGTCAGTGACGAGTTGACGAATCGAATAGAAGTGACGGTCGCGTCAACAAACGGACTCTCCGCGGGCCTGCAGCTCGCGCATGTGACGAGCGCCATCAGCGCGAGCGCGTGTCGAACGGTTCGGGTGCCGGTCATCCGACGGCTACCGGTTCGCGCAGGATCACGAGCAGCCCCACGCGCCGTCCGTCCATTGTCCGCACCACGAACGTTGCTCCCCCGCCGGTGACCTTGTCGCCGACGATCGGGAGCCGTCCGAGCGCCCCGAACACGTAGCCGCCGACCGTCGTGTAGTCCACGTCGGAGACCGTCAGTTCGTAGCGGTCGTTCAGCTCGCGGATGGGTGTTCCTCCCGCGATCTGCAGCTCGCCCGTTGGCGTCGTGGGGAGCTTGAGCTCGGCGGTCTCATCGTATTCGTCGAGGATCTCGCCGACGATCTCCTCGAGCAGATCCTCCATCGTCACCAGCCCCGCGGTGCCGCCGTACTCGTCGAGCACGATCGCCATGTGCTCTTTGTTGCGCTTGAAGTCGCTGAGGACCTCTTCGACCTCGCGCGAGCCGGGAACGACGTGCATGCGGCGCATGATCTGCTGCACCTCGAAACCCACCGCGCGCGCCGGATCGCGGAGGATTGGGAGCAGATCCTTGGCGTGCAGCATGCCGACGACGTTGTCGATCGTCTCCTCGTACACAGGGTATCGGGAGAAGCCCGCCTCTTCCACCGTGCGGGCCGCTTCATCGAGAGCGGCCTCAACGGTGAGTGCGACAATCGCCGTGCGCGGGGTCATCACTTCGCGAGCGTTCTTCTCGGAAAACTCAAACACGCCGCCAATCAGCTGGGCGTCGTCGCTGTCGATCGCGCCCTGTTCTTCGCTCTGCTCGATCAGCATGCGGAGTTCATCGGGCGAGTGGACGGAGTCGTGTCCCACATGGGCGCGCTGGCCGAACAGCCGCAGGACGCCGCGCGCCGAGAGGTTGAGCACCATGGTGAAGGGGCGCACGAACCAGGCAAAGACCAGGAGCGGCGGGGAGAGCCACTTGGCAAATATTTCTGGCTGGTGCAGCGCGGCGGCGCGTGGGGCGAGCTCGCCAAACACCACGTGGCAGAATGTCACAGAGAGCAGCGCGACTATGGCGCCAGCGCTGACGCGGAGCGATTGTTCTAGGACGAAGGGGAGGCTGGCCAGCAGCGATTCGAAGTAGTGCGCGAGCGCTCCTTCGGCGGTCCAACCCAGTCCAAGCGACGCGAGGGTGATCCCGAGCTGGCTGGCGGAGAGCACCTTCTCGAGATTCCCTGAGGCTTGGAGTGCGAATCGGGCGATCGGATCGCCCGCGCGGACCATAGCCTGCAATCGCGTGCGACGTGAGCGCACGAGCGCAAACTCCACGGCCACGAAGTAGCCGTTGAGGAGCAAAAGGAGAACGATGACCCCGAAGCGTGCTAGCACGAATACAAGTTACCCCGATTGTTCGACGCACCGCCAGCGGACGCCGGCGGAATCGCACGGCCACAGCCACGGGTTGGGGGCGCATCATCATCACCACCACCACAGTGGCGCGGGGCTCAAGGGCGCGCTGATTATCACCGCGATCTTCCTGGTGGCGGAGATCATTGGCGGGCTCGCCAGCAACTCGCTCACGCTACTCGCCGACGCCGGCCATATGGCCACGGACGTCGGCGCGCTCGCATTTTCACTGTTTGTGGCGTGGCTCAGTCGTCAGCCGGCGACACAGGAAAAAAGCTACGGCTACCTGCGCTGGGAGATTCTGGCTGCGCTGCTGAATGGTGCGACGTTGCTCGCCATCTCGGCGGCCATTGTGTGGGAGGCCATCGTCCGGTTCCAGCATCCGGAGCCTGTGGCGACCGGCATCATGTTCTGGGTGGCCGTTGCTGGGTTTGTGGCAAATGCCGTGTCCGCGCGTTTGCTGCATGCGGGCGCGGAACATTCGCTCAATGTGCGTGGCGCCTATTTGCACATTCTTGGGGACCTTTTGGGGTCGGCGGCCGCGATTGTTGCAGCGTTACTCATTCGGTACAAAGGGTGGACCATCGCCGATCCCATCGCGTCCATCGTCATGACGGTGATGATTATTCGCGGGAGCTGGTCGCTGGTGAAGGAGAGCGTGGACATCCTGCTTGAGGCGACGCCGGATCACATTGATCCCACCGCAGTGCGCGCGTCGTTGGTGCAGGTGCCCGCCGTCGCGTCGGTGCACGATTTGCACATCTGGACGCTGACGTCAGGAGTGATTGCCATGAGTGCCCACGCCGTGGTATCGGATCCGGCGCGGAATCAGGAAGCACTGGAGGCGATGACCGCCGCGGTCGCCGCGTACGGCATTCACCACGTGACCATCCAGATTGAAGGGCGTTCATTGGCGGCCTGCGCACCGGAACACGTGCACGCCTAATGGCCTGAGCCGAGTCCTCGTTCGGCGGCCCCAGCGCCGCGGGCCAGTAATATCCCTAGATTCGGCGTACAGGGCAGACTTTACGCATGCGCTGAGTTATGTTTTAAGGCTATGGATATCCGCAACATCGCTATCATTGCCCACGTCGACCACGGGAAGACCACCCTCGTCGACCAGATGCTCCGTCAAGCCGGTGCGTTCCGCGCGAATCAGGTGGTTGCTGAGCGCGTGATGGACTCCAATCCGCTCGAGCGCGAGCGCGGCATCACCATCCTGGCCAAGAACACTTCGGTGCGCTGGCACGGGACCAAGATGAACATTGTCGATACGCCAGGCCACGCCGATTTCGGTGGTGAGGTTGAGCGTATCCTTCGTATGGTCGACGGCGTGCTGCTCGTCGTGGACGCCTTTGATGGCCCGATGCCGCAGACGCGGTTCGTGCTGCGCAAGGCGCTCGCGCTGGGGCGTACCCCGATCATCGTCGTCCGTCCGGGCGCCGACCCGATGCGCGTCCACGAGGAGGTCCTCGACCTCCTGATCGAGCTCGAAGCCACCGAGGCCCAGCTCGACGCCCCGTTCGTGTACGCCTCCGGGCGCACCGGCGTGGCGACCATGGACATGGAGACGCCGGCCGTGGACCTCGTCCCGCTCTACGAGACGATCGTCAAGCATGTGCCGCCGCCGCCCGCTGAGCTGAACGGCACCTTCCAGATGCTCGTCTCCACCATTGACTACTCGCCGTACCTGGGTCGCCTCGCGATCGGGCGCATTGAGCGTGGCACGGTCAAGCTGGGCGATCTGGTGGCGCTTCTCCCCCTGGATCAGACGGCCAAGGCAACGGTCAGCAAAGTCACCAAGCTCTACGGATTCGAAGGGCTCGAGCGTATTGAAATCCTGAGTGCGGACGCGGGCGAAATTGTCTCGCTCGCCGGGCTCGAAGGGGTGGAAATCGGCCTGACTCTCACCGATCCCGAGTTCCCGGATCGCCTCGAAGGCATCGCGGTCGAAGAGCCGACAATCTCCGTCGACTTCCTCGTCAACAACTCGCCGTTCGCAGGGCAGGACGGCAAGTTCGTCACGAGCCGTCAGATCCTCGAGCGTTTGCAGAAGGAGCTCGAGAAGAACGTCGCGCTCCGCGTGGAAGAAACCGACGCCACCGACACCTGGACGGTGAGCGGCCGAGGAGAGTTGCACCTCACGATTCTCATGGAGACCATGCGTCGTGAAGGGTTCGAGTTCCAGGTGTCGCGTCCGCGCGTGATTCTGCACGTCGGCGACAAGGGCGAGAAGCTGGAGCCGTACGAAGAGCTCGCGATCGACGTGCCCGAGGAATACATGGGCGTCGTCATCGAAGCACTCGGCCCCCGCAAGGCGCAGATGTTGGAAATGAAGAATCCCGGGCAGGGAATGGTACGAATCCTTTACAAGATTCCTGCTCGCGGATTGTTTGGCTATCGCTCAGAGTTCATGACGAGCACGCGTGGCACGGGCATCATCCATCACCGGTTCCTGGAATACGGGCCGTGGGCGGGATTCCTAGAAGGGCGCGCGCGCGGCGTGCTGGTGTCGATGGAAGGCGGTACGATCATCGCCTTTGCACTCGGCAACCTGCAGGATCGCTCGACGCTGTTCGTGTCGCCGGGCGACGCGGTGTACGAAGGGATGGTGGTGGGCGAGAGTGCGCGCCCGGGTGATATGGACGTGAACCCGACGCGTGAAAAGAAGCTCACCAACATGCGCAGCAAGAGCGCCGACGATCACATCACGTTGGAGCCGCCCCGGGTGTTGACGTTGGAAGGGGCGCTTGAGTACATCGAAGACGATGAGCTGATCGAGGTTACGCCGAAGTCCATTCGGTTGCGCAAGCGCAAGTTGCTGGCGACCGACCGAAAGAAGGTCTCGCGCGAGGCCAAGCGGGATCGCGACGCGTAGTTGGCGTCGCGTAGGTGGCGTCGCGTAGGTGGCGTCGCGCTCCACGCGTTGCAGAACATGTGGCGTTGGTTGTAGGTAAGCACCTGATTCGCGTGTCATCCTCTTTGATTCATGCAGCGGAGATCTGGGCATATGTCGGGCAGTGTGGGGTTGTTCGCGGCGAAGAATGACGACGATATCGATCCGAATGATGAGCAGCCGGACGAAGATCTTGATGACCTCGACGAGGACGACGAGTTTGACGATCCAGAGGATGTAGACGGCGACAATCTCGACGATGATGACCTCGAGGACGACGATGAGCTTGGCGACCTGGACGATGATTTGATTGATCTGGACGACGAGTACGACGCCGCCGAGGACGAGGACCGCGGGTTGGGTGGCGGCCACAAGTTCGTCGAGTAGCGGTTGCTGGGTGGGGAGTTTTGCGATTGTGGTGCTGATACGTTGACGGACGGCCTTGAAGAGGCTTTATTTCAAGGCTCTGCTGGATAGTTGGTTGTAGGTCGGAAGGGCCATTAGCTCAGGTGGTTAGAGCGCACGCCTGATAAGCGTGAGGTCCGAGGTTCAACTCCTCGATGGCCCATAGATTGAAAAATCGCATAACTCAAAGCCCCGTAACGGTTTATCCGTCGCGGGGCTTTCTGCATTCTGGCTTCGATCCTCGCCTCAGAACGGAATCATCCCTGCTAGCTTGTCGGGATACCAGGGCTTCGTAAAGTCAAACTGATCCGTCCCTAGGAAGCAGGTGATTGGGGCGGCGGCGCGAGCGGCTGCCGTGATCTGCATCCCCGCGCGCGAGGTGATACCGCGCGACTGGAACTGCCGAAACACGGAGTCGGTCATAACATCGAAGTACGAGACCAACTGTTTCGCAGGCACCAAATACGTTGTGGCCGGGTTTGCGCCGCCGTCCTCAACCGCGACAGAGATGTCCGACATCGTGAAGTTCCCCACGTGATGGCCGAGTAGCTGTCCGGCGGTGACCTTTTCGCCCACCTTCCAGACGCGCGAGAGAACCGCGTGGAAGATCGTGATATAAAAGGCGGGAAAGCTGTCGGGGCTTATCTCGATTCGATCCGTGATGTACGGTGCGGACGGACCAAAGTCCTGATGCGCGACCGTGCCGGTCAGCGGCACGTAGATCTTCGTGAGACTGTCCGGATACCCGAAATAGTGCTTCTTGGACATGCACGGCTCGTCGCGGTCGCCGTAGGAGTGCCCAACGCCTGAGCGGAACATCGAGATGCTGCTGATCAGCGGCGTGCCATTCGGCTTGAGCTGCGTGAGGTCGATGTAGTTGTAGGTAATGAACTTCGGAATGCCTTGGGTGGCGATGTTCCAGGTGGGATTGACCGGCGGCGTGGTGGTCGACGTGCCCGGCGTGGTCGGCGTGCCGCTGTTTGAGCCACCGCTACAGGCGGAGAGCGCGGCAACCGCGGCAACCGCCGTGGCAAGAGTCAATCGACGGAAATCGAGCAAGCGCTCTCCTCAGTGTCTAGATAGATGGTTACGCAGATGCGCAAACGTACGGTCTGGTCGCCATCAATGGAACCGCGCTCGGTATTCCCCCCCCCTACTCACCCCCGACACTGCGCCTTGGCAACCCGCGCACGCACGTCGGCGGCGCTCGTCGTCCGCTCCGCCGCAGTCGGCGCGCTGAAAATCATCAGATACGCGCCGTCGGCCATGGTCTGTTGGCGTTGCTTCACGTAGCCCAGCGCCCCGAGCTCGCAGGCCAGTAGGCGCGTCGGCGTCCCGTGGCGATCGGTCGGGCCGTCCACGTCGAGTACCGCAAGCCGACCGCCGGCGCGAAAGGCTGGGGCCAGGCGATGCAGCAGCGCAAAGGGCTCGGTGATCTCGTGGTACATATGGATCATCAGCGCCACGTCCACACTCCCGGGGAGCAGCGACGGGTTGTCCGGCGTGCCCTCAATCACACGGACGTTCTTCCATCCGCCGGATTCAACGCGCTCCCGCAACAAGTCGAGATAACGCGGCTCGATGTCTTCGCCAAAAACAAGCCCTGTGGGTCCGACCCGTTCGGCTAGCCGAGCCACGTAGTAGCCGTCGCCCGCGCCAATGTCGGCCACGCGCGTCCCACGCCCAATGCGCAGGAACTCCATCACGCGGTCGGCCTCGCCGAGTGCGTCGCGCCGATCCTCATCAACCCAGCGTGGGGCAACAATGCTGGACACCGGGCGGTCTGGCCGCGGGAACGTGTCCGACTGCGCCTGCGCGAGCGTCGGTAGTAGCGCGGGTGCGATCGCCTGTGCGAGCGCGGGTGCGAGAACCATGGCAAGAAAAGCCAGTGGCCGGAGCAATCTGGCGAGCTGTGTATTGGTCATAGCAAATAAGCGCGGCAGCGTTCTCTAGGGTTCCAACTGACGCGTCGAGCACCGGATGTCGGGATTACGTCTTCGTGCGGTCCTGCATCCATCCCAAGCGCCAGAAGTACCCGAGTAAGCCGATGACGGTGAGCCCCATCAGGCCGAGGGCGAACGGGTAGCCCATCACCCACTCCAGTTCCGGCATGTACTTGAAGTTCATGCCGTAGATGCCGGCGATGAAGGTCAGTGGCATAAAGAGCGTGGCGATGATTGTGAGCACCTTGGAGGTCTCGGCGAGCTTCAGGTTGACGCTCGTCATGTAGATATCGAGCAGATCGTTGGCGAGGAACCGGTCGGTCTCCACTTGGTCCATGACGCGCGAGACATGATCGTTGAGGTCGCGCAAGTAGTGGCGCGTCTCCGGGTCGAACACACGGTCGAGCGATGTCATGGCGATCACTGCGTCGCGCACCGGATGCACCGCGCGCCTCACGCGGATCAGTTCTGCGCGGATCCGGCGGATCTTGCCGAGGGTGCGGACGTCGGGTCGAGAGAACGCCTCCTCCTCCAGCGGTTCGAGTGCGCTGCCAATGTTTTCGACGATGGGGAAGTAGCCGTCCACCACCGAGTCGGCGATCACGTACGAGAGGTACGCTGCTCCATGGTTCCGCACGCGCCCCTTGGCCTCGCGGATCCGCGAGCGCAGCGCGTCGAGACAATCGCCGGGGACACTCTGGAACGTGACCACCACCTGGGCCGTGAACCAGGTCGCGAGCTGCTCGGTCCAAAAGCCGCGTTCGTCCTCGTGCGGCATGGGCAGCACCATGAACGTGGCATCGCCGTAGGGCTCCACCTTGGCGCGTAACGAGACGTCCGTGGCATCTTCCATGGCGAGGGGGTGAATGGCGAAGCGCTCGGCAATGGACTTCAGGAGGTCGATGTCGCCGGTTCCCTCGATATTCACCCAGACGACGGGCCAGTCGTTACCAATGGCGTCGATCTCCGCCACGCTCGTCACGGTGCGCTCGACGAAGGCGTCCGGCCCATACGCGTACACCGTCACCACAGGCGACAGCGCGTTGTGCGCCACCGAAAGCGTTCCGGCCGCGGTGTAGAGATTGGGTGACGTCCCGCTCCGCCCCGAACGCCGTAGCGAGAATCCCGCTTTGAGTGCGGTCCGGCGGCTGGCGTCGGCGGCGCCGGGAAGATCAGCTCCGGGAATGGTCATGCGCTTCCTCCGTTGGGAGCGGCTGCCGCTGCGCCGCAGGCGATGTTCCACGTGCACAGGGACAGGAAATCCGATCGAGGCGGATCGATAATCAGTCGAGTATACGGCGCAATCACCGCGCATGCTAGCGGCCCCATGTTCTCGCACAATCCGGGCGGATATGGATTCCCCCCCCCCGCTTGGCGCGATACGTGCCCCCGCGCCATACTTTATGCGAATGCCTTGAACCTTTACGAGCATACTATGGCCAAGATTTCGCGCAGAAAGTTCGTCGGTGGCGTCGTGGTCGGCGGCGCAGGACTCGCCGCCGGCACCTGCTACCTCCGTCAAGAGAAGCCGGCGCCCTTTCTGCCGCGCCGCGCGGTTGGCGATGTCGTCAGCCTAGACCAGGCCTTCACCGGCCGGCCCCCGAACGTCATTCTCGTCAACTGCGACGACCTCGGCTACGGCGACCTCGGCTGCTACGGCAGCACCGCCGTGAAGACGCCGCACATCGATGCCCTCGCCGCGCAGGGGGTCCGGTTCACCGACTTCCACGCCTGCGACTCGGTCTGCACCCCGTCGCGCGCGGGGCTCCTCACCGGGCGCTACCCCAAGCGCATGCGGCTCGACTTCCCCCTCTTTTCGGGGGCAACATCACTAAAGGTAAAGCTGCTCAATCAGATTGGATTCGCGGCCGGCGCGGCAGGACTGATGGATATGGACTCGGAAGTGGGCGCTGAAGGGCTCAACCCCTTCGAAATTGCAATTGGCGACGCACTCCAACAGCGCGGCTACCGCACGGCCATGATCGGCAAATGGCACCTCGGCGAGACGATTGAAGCCGAGATCACCGATCGCACAAAACTCAGCCGCATCTACACGGATGAGGCGATCAAGATTGTGGAGTCGAGCAAGGACAAGCCGTTCTTCCTCTACCTCGCGCACACCTATCCGCATCGCCCGCTCGCGGCCTCCGCGCAGTTCAAGGATTCCTCGGCCGGCGGTCTCTATGGCGACGCCGTGGAGGAGATCGACTGGAACTTTGGGCGGTTGATGGACACGCTCAAGAAAGCCGGCCAAGACAAGAATACGATTGTCATCTTCACGAGCGATAACGGCCCCTGGTACGACGGCAGCCCCGCAGGATTCCGCGGCCGTAAGGGACAGAGCTTCGAAGGTGGACACCGCGTGCCGATGATCGTGCGCTGGGACGGTGTCGTGCCGCGTGGGCAGCTCTGTGACTCGCCCGCCATGAACATCGATGTGTTTCCAACGCTGTTGGGCTTTGCGGGAGTCCGCACACCGTCCGATCGGATTATCGACGGCCTATCGATGGCGTCGCTACTCACGCATCCCGCCGAGCCGCCTGCTACGCCGCGAGCACTGTACTTCTATCACCAGGGGACGCTCGAAAGTATGCGCGCCGGTGAGTGGAAGTTCATTCGGAAGATCAATCATTACGTGTGGCCGCTTCCGGTGAACCTGAAGCTTGGCTGGTTGACGCGCCAAACCACCGGCCCGCTTCCGTTGCTGTACAATTTGAAGACCGATCCTGGTGAGGCCTACAACCTCGTCGGTCGCTATCCCGACCGCGTGCGTGATTACACCGCGCGCATGGAACGCTGGGATGATGGTATGAAGCGCAATCTGTTTGGAGTTACGACCACGAAGTGATCGGAGGGGCGGGGGAGCTAGGCCGGTGGCTTGCAGCCACAGTTGTCATGGCCACAGCCCCCCGCCGCTTTCGCGGCGCGCGCACTGGCCACGCGCTGCCACGCCCGGTGTGCAATGAACCAGGCGGCGCCACCAACCAGCGCAATTACCAGTGCGCGATCAGCCCAGTGCGGCATCAGCCAGCTCCAAGCGCAAGCGCCACGCGATACACCACGAACGCGCTGCCCCACGCGAGCACCAACATGTAGCTGAACTGCAGCGCGGCCCATCGTGCGCCCTGCCAGCCACCGCCGGTCTCGCGCACCGTCACTGCGATCGTGCTCGTGCACATCAGCGCGAACACATAGAAGGCCAGGAGTCCAAATGCGGCCGCGCGTGTGTACGTCGGGCGACCGGTGCCCGGGGCTCGCGCGTCGCGCAGTCGAGCGGCAAGCTCTGTATGGACGGTCTCATGCTGCGGAACGCCGTACATCGTTGCCATGGTCGACACGAACACTTCGCGCGCCGCGAACGATGCGACCATCGCCACGCCAATTTTCCAGTCGAGACCGAGTGGGCGCACGAGCGGTTCCACCGCGTGTCCCACCTGACCGAGCGCCGACTGCGCGAGTTGTGCCTCCTCGGACACAGGTGCGCTCGGCGTCCCCGCCTGCGGGTAGTGCCCCATGGCCCAGAGCAGCACGGAGATCGCGAAGATCACCGTACCCGCGCGCTGCAGAAAGACCGCTACGCGCTGCCAGACGGTGGAGAGCAGCACCCGAATCGTTGGCTTGGCGTATGCCGGCATCTCGATGATGAGGGCGCGTGTATCCGAGCGAAGCAACGTGCGACGAAAAACCGCCGCGGCGGCGAGTGCGGCGACCGTGCCGAATATATACATCGCGAGCAACGCGAGCCCTTGCAACGTCAGCACATAGCCGATCGTCACGGCAGGAACGAATGCCGAAATCAGCAGTGTGTACACGGGCAATCGCGCCGAACAACTCATGAGCGGCACCACCATAATCGTGGCGAGGCGTTCCTTGGTCTGCGGAATCGTGCGCGTTGCCATGATCGCGGGCACCGCGCACGCGTAGCCTGAGAGCAAGGGAATAAAACTCTTCCCCTGTAATCCCAACGGGCGCATGAAGCGGTCCATCACGAACGCGGCACGAGAGAGATAGCCACTGTCCTCAAGCGCCCCGATGAACAGGAAGAGCAGCGCGATCTGTGGTACGAACACAATCACGCTCCCGACTCCACCGAGCGCACCGTCGATCAGCAGACTCTGAAAATCACCCGCGGGCAGCACGCCTCTCAGGACATCGGAGAGCGAACCGAGTCCCAACTGGAGTAACGACGCTAGGGGGGTCGCCACCAGGAAGAGCGCTTGGAAAGCAATCGCCATGACGGCCACGAAAATCAGTGGTCCCCACACGCGGTGCAATAGAACGGCATCCACCCGATCGCTGGAACGTGTCCCCCGTGTTCCCGTGCGCGTAACTGTGCGCGCCATCACTGCGGAAATCCACTCGTACCGCCGCTCGGCGTTCTGCCCATCGGTGATGGCGCCGGAGGCGCGCAAGTCGGATGGCGGCACGTCGGGCGCTCGGGCGATACAGTGTCGCACCCGATCGAGCCCTTCCTGCGTGGTAGCCACACTCGGCACGACAATCGCGCCGAGCGCATGAATGAGTTCTACCACATCGACTTTCATTTCTGCGGCGGGGAGCCGATCGATCCGATTCAGTACCACCACCGTCGGGCGGCCCAGTTCGAGCACTTCGGTGGCGAGGTACAGGTTACGCTCGAGATTCTCGGCGTCGAGCACCACCACGAACACGTCGACCGGATCTAATCCAGCGGCCCGGCCGTGCACCACGTCGTAGGTGATGACTTCGTCGGGCGCATCGGGAGAGAGGCTATAGGTTCCCGGCAAGTCGAGCACGGAGACGGTGGTCCCCTCGTGCACGTAGGAGCCTTCGACCCACTCGACGGTGACCCCGGGAAAGTTGGCGACCTTTTGTCGACGCCCGGTGAGGGCGTTGAACAGGGTACTCTTGCCGCAGTTGGGGTTCCCGATCAGCGCGACGCGGAGCGTCGGCCGGGTCATGCCGGGGTGGGATCCACCACGATCGCGCCTGCCATTGTGGCGTCGAGCGCAAGTCGCGAGCCGCAGACGTCGAGCAACACCCCGTTGCGGCGATCCACAATGCCAACCGAGGCCCCCTCGTACACGCCAAGGGTCCGTAGACGC
>JAPLKT010000021.1:18341-21025 GCA_026387895.1 Gemmatimonadota bacterium
GCTCTTCCAAACTCGCAGCAGGTTCACAGGGCTCGATGCTCGAGGGAACCCAAATCTAACGCAACAGGGGCGCAAAAGGGGGGGGGAGCCCCTCCCCTAGTGCAGCATGTTGACGGTCAAAAGTGGGCCGACACTCCGAGGGCGATCCACCAGCCTCTCAATGACGTAGCGGTTGTTCCGCCGCTGGTGGTCGTGACGGTTCGGCCGCGCCGTTGGACGATTACCGTCTTGGTCGACGTCTCGCCGTAGCTGGTCGAGGCATTGCCGATCGCGTATCCAACTTCCGGCGTGAACTCAAAGATCGAGCCGGTCGGGATATTCGCATTGATTCCGAAGTTTGCGGCCCATCCTGAGGCCGAGGTGGACAGCGACGTGGCTCCTGACTTGGCGGTCGCGGATGCGGAGGTGGACTGGAACTGCACGCTCGGTCCCCACGTGGCACCACCAACAGGAAAGCTGAGTGCCCCGCTCAGGCCGAACGAGTTACCCAGTGGCAGGAGTAGGTTCGGCTGGTCCGCGCGGGTCGCACCAAAGGGCGAGGAGAACCAGGCCGAAAAGGCGCTGTCCCAGTCGTCACCGGTGGAATCTGACGGGTTCTCGATGGGCAGATGCAGGTCCAAGCTGAAGGTGGTTTCACCGCCGCCCGGGTACAGGTTCTTGCCGCCGAGGGAATCGGAGCTACTAGACGAAATATCCACCATGGCCGCCAGCTGCGCCTTCCCGACGTTCCCGTACAGGGTAGAGCCGATCGCCCAGGTGGTGCCGCGCCAGTAGACCTCTTGCGTGACGACGGGCTTGCTCTCCACCTCGAGCGCCCCGCGGAGGTTGAGCACCAGATTGCCGAGGGGATAGGAGAAGACCGCGCGTCCTCCGAACATCGACGGATTGCCGAGGCTATTGGCCTGCAAATCAACCAAGGAGCCACCGGCGACACCGATGGCTTCGACCTGGACCGAATCGAGGGTCCCAGGCTTGCTGCCGGATCTTCCGTAGACCATCAGGGAGTCGCCGGGCTGGAGCATATAGTCGAAGCGCACATTGGAGTTTCCGGTACCCGAGATGGTGCGCCCGAGCGCGCCGTACTTGAGTGAGGAGCCGTCGACACTGAGCCCCCACTGCTTGGTACGGTACTCGTAGGTCAGGTTCGCAGCCTGCTCGGTCACCTTGGAGCCGCCGATCGAAAAGCCGCGACTGCCAAACTGGAAGTAAACGTTTGTTTTCGGGCCGGCGGGTGGTTCGGCCGGTGAGGTGGTTGGCTTGGCGGTGGAATCCTGAGCACCTACAGCCTGCCACGGAGCGACAATCGTCGCGACCCAAAGGGCCGCGACGATCGCACCTGCTCCGAAGCTATACCTCACGCCGAGGCGTGAGTGACGCTTGGCTGTCACTTAGGGCGTCTTGGTGGTCGGCTTGTTGGCCGCACGCCAAGCCTTGAGCTGTTCGGCGGCGGACTTCTTGGTGATTGTGCCCGCCTTCACCTGATCATGCAGGGTCTTCTGCTCAACGCGGAGCGCCTTGCCGAACGCCTTCTGCGCGTCCGTCGGGGCCGGGCGGTGCTTCTTGGCGGGCGTGCCTGTCGAGGTGCCGCCGCCGGTGCCCTGGGCGCGAGCAGTGGCGGGAACAGCAGCGAAGAGCGCGAGTGCGGCGATCGCCATCAGCGTGGTGCGACTACGCATGGAACACCTCAAAGTCAGGGTGAACTAACGAGTAACGAAAAGCTAACGCGTGAACGTATGACGCAGCAAGGCACAAACTGTTAACCCCCGATGGTGGGGCAGGTTCCTGCTACCGGAGGTGGATCTTTGCACTGCACTTGATCTCCACCCGTGCGGCGGGGCGGGGCAGTGCCGTGACGGCCATCGCCGCGCGAGCCGGCGGATTCACCTTGAAGAACTCCACGTACACGCTGTTCATGGCCGCGTAGTCGGCCATGTCCATGAGGAACACGGTGCACTCAGCGACGTCCGCCATGGTCGCACCGGCAGCCTGTAACGACGTCCGGATGTTCTCTAGGGTCTGCCGCGTCTGCGCGCCAACGCCGCCCTCGATGATGTCCTGGGTGCCCGGTTTGATCCCCGTCATGCCGGAGACAAAGACCTGATCGCCATCACGAATCGCGACCGAATACGCCGGAACAAGGGGCGCGATGCCGGGGGGATTAATCACCTGGCGTCCGGTGGTCGCCGTTGCCGTTGCAGCGGGACGCGACAGTGCTGGCACCACAATCGGCTCGAACCAGACCGGGGAAATCACCCGGCTCGTGGGTGACGACGCAGCCACTTCCTGAATGAACTTCTTCCGATCCGCGAGCGCGGCGGCGGTGGGGTTCGGATCGCCGTACGCATCAGCGTGCGAGGGAATCACCAGCGCCGGCGAGCCGAGCGCGCGCATGAGGCGGCCGGTGAAATCGTGAATCTCGAGACGCTGACTGTTGGCGCCCACCAAGGCAATGTCGGGGCGCAGTCCAACCATCTCGTTCTCGAGATAGTTCATGGACCCCATGATCAAGACTTCGTGCCCACCCATCCGCAGGATGTAGGCGAGGTTGCCGCCCTCGACATAGGCGTTGCGCTTGAGCGGCGCCTTGAGCCCGCGGGGGGCGTTCCCTACAATGCCGCGCCCGTTATTGAAATAGTGCTTTTTGTTGAGCGCGCTATGGATGTTCGGTACCACGCGGAGTGAGA
>JAPLKT010000084.1 GCA_026387895.1 Gemmatimonadota bacterium
CCGAGCCTATCGCAGTCTGTCGGTGAAGAACGCGACGGCGAGCGGTGACGCGAATCCAGGAGTTGGTGATAGCGAAAAGCGACGTATTCGTTGCCCCGTCTTGAAACGGAGGAAGCGATACTCGTTGGCGAGCAGGTTCGTCAGTGACATGGTGAGTACTCGAGTTGCGACCGTCGTCGGGCGGCCACGGGGTAGCTAGCGATCGCCTAGTACGACGTGTTCGAGAGCGTTTAGGCCACGGCTGATCCCACTCAGCTCACGAGCTTTCGCCTCCCAGCCGTCCGGTACGCGGAGGGAGCCTTCCGCCCGAAATTCAGCGAGCCACTTGCGGATCACGGCGGCGCACTCCGACGCGACGTGCACCATCTGGGCGCGGCCGGACTGGGCGAGCAGCCGCGAGACGGCCGAATCATCATGGCCCCCGATGGCCAGAATCGGGCGTCCGCTTCCCACATACTCGTGCAACTTGAGCGAACTGCTCCATTCGGTGAGGGGGTCTTGCCACTGCAGGAAGAGCAGAGCGTGTGCTGCGCGCTGTTCCTGTTTCGCCACAATGCGTTGCACTGGTGCTTCTTGGCTCACGAGCAACTGAAGTCCGAGTTCGGTCACCCAGCCTGCCGTCTCGGAGTCAAATGGTCCGATCCAGCGAAACTGAAAGGTCTCTGGGTCAATCAGTTGCTCAGCCTGTAACGCGGCGATGGCCTCGAGCAGTGGCAGAATCTCTTGGTTGTTGGGGTAACGCACGCCAGTGTAGAGCAAGGTGAACTGGCGCGATGCCGCTGGTCTTGGTCCTGGTGCTGGCGCGGTGTCCGTTTCGTAATCGACGTATCCGTTGGGAACACAGATGCCGGGCTTGCCGTGTTGCTTGGCGAGTTGTTCGGCCCAGGCCTCGGTGGGGCTGGTGAAAGCGTCTGCAAGGCGGAGCATCTGCCGTTCCCACCGACGGTCGATGGCCCGCCGCCAGGCGGGCATCTGGTAGTTGTGATTCTCGGCCCAGAGGTCGCGGAAGTCTGCCACCCAGCGGAGCGTTGGATTTTCTCGTTTGAGTGTGGCCGCGACTGCGTGCGACGTGGGATATGGCGAAGAGCTGACCAGTACGTCGAACGACTCCTCGCGGAGCAGCGCACGCGCCGCGCGCAGCGCGGGGCGGCGCCAGGGCGCCTGCAGGTCGGGCCAGCCGATGAGCGCAAGAAGAGTCTGGAATGCCACGTCAAACGCCGATCGGGTACCCACAGCCGGCAGCTGCGCCTTGAGTTGTTCGATGAGGCTCTGTCGGCGCCGCAGGCCGAGCAGCCAGAGGAGCTTGCGCACTGGCTCCAAGGCGTCGGTGGCCGAGCCGCATGCAACGATGCGCGCGCGTTCGGCAAAGATGCGCGGGAATCCGAGCTCCACCGCCGCGTCGGCGCCGAGGGGAGCCGTCACAACCGTGACCTCCCATCCCTTGGCAATCAGGCCGCCTGCCAAGGCCGGCCAGCGCGGTGAGGCGTGCCGAAGGTCGGCGATGAGCAGGCATCGCCGTTCGAAGGTCACGCGTGGCCTCGGGCACGCCGGGTGCACGCGTGCCAGCACGTGCGCCAGCACGTGCGCGCTACCATGTCAGGGCAAGGGTGCCGGGGCCTGCGCGC
>JAPLKT010000120.1 GCA_026387895.1 Gemmatimonadota bacterium
AAGGAATGGGAAGCCAAGAAGGCGATGCCCAACCTGGTGATGGTGATTCTGCCGAGTGACCACACGGATGGGACGGCCGCAGGGCGTAGCACGCCCGCCTCGCATCAGGCGGATAACGACCTCGCGCTTGGCATTATGGTGGAGAGCCTTACCAAGAGTTCGTTCTGGAAGGACATGGCGATCTTCGTGGTTGAGGATGATGCGCAGAACGGCGTCGACCATATTGATGGCCATCGCACGGTAGCGTTGGCGGTGTCGCCGTACACGAAGCGCGGGAGCATTGATAGCACGTTTTACGGGCAGCCCAGCATGGTGAAGACTATTGAGCTGATGCTGGGGTTGCCGGCGATGAGCATGTTTGACCTTGTGGCACCGGACATGCATGCGAGCTTTATTCGGCCGGGAGAGAAGCCTGACTTCACGACCTATTCGGCGATCATGCCGAAGCAGTCGCTGTTTGATGTGAATGTGAAGCTTGGGGCGATTACCGGGCCGTATGCCAAGGAGCGCCGGAATGCAGCGTTGCAGAGTGCGCGGATGGATTTCAGCGCACCGGATGAGGCGCCGAGTGATCTATTGAACAAGATTTTGTGGCACGAGGCTAAGGGCTGGGGGACCAAGTATCCCGGGGTGAAGCAGTCGCTGTTCTCGCCATTTGCGATTGATATTCCGGACGAGGATCGTCGGGAGAAGCTGACGGAGAAGGAGAAGGCTGCAGAGAAATCCGCGTCCAAGAAGGCGAGAAAATGAGTTGATGGACGGATGGATAAAGGGGCGCACCAGTAATGGTGCGCCCCTTTGTGTTTTCCAGGCGGTGAGTTGTCAGTCCTCGCGCGGGATGAGATCGAGGGGGCCGTCGCTGGTGGTGAGTGCGAGTCGCGGAACTGTGCGGATGGTGATGGCGTCGATGGTGTTTGGCCAGTTGTCCGGGATGCCGCGATGTTTGGCGCGCAGCGCAGTGAGCGCTGCGGCGACGCGATCGAGGTTTTTGGGGCTGGGATCGTACATCGCCGTGAGAACTCCCTGTTTGGAACTCAGCAGAACGCTGACGTCTGCACCATGCGCCTCAAACGCGCCGAGCCGGACTGTTTGGATTTTAGCTGCCCCTGGTATGGAATTGTCCTCGTTCGCGTCTTGGCGGGGCGTTCTAGGGGGACGTCCTCGGGGTGCGGGGACGGAAAAATTTCGCGCAGAGCTAAACGCTGCACTCGTTGAGGAGAGGAATCGGTCCATATCCAACTGGATGGCAACCGACCCATCTGGGGTGGCATTGAGCCGGACCCTTGTTGGTGCCAGTCCATTGAGCGTTGCGTCGGCAATTTTAGAGGCAGCGCGGAGCGGGAGGCCAAGGTCTGAGTGAATCAGATGGACCAGGCGCCACCATCTCGTGTTGTTTGGGGTGCGTTCGATATCGTGATGTAGGATCCGGCTGGCGTTGTAGAGCCAAGTGGCCGAGCATCCGACGGCAGCGGAGATGACGAGATCAGAAAGCATGTATAACTGTACTAAGTATACGTCATTAATGCTATACCTGATCCATTGGGTTCATCCTGGAGATAGCTAGGGGTGCGATAAACCCACAAAAGCGGCACAAATACCGGCTTCCAGTGAAACAGATATACTAAATATAGTTATTAAATCGACAAACGCCTTGTATACAGCTAAAAAGCAGCCGAAAACCACTGCGCGATCGCCCGTTCCATGAAAAACCGCTGGCTGAACGGAAAACCCTCAACCCAGCCGACATGACCGCCCAATTCTGTGAAAAGTGGGCGGAGATTCCTGTTGCGGCTGGCGATTGCAGACACTTGGTCTAGGATAGCCGCAGGGAGAAATGGGTCGTTGCGGGCACTCAGGAGCAGGGTGGGGATCTGAATCCGGTCAAGGAAGCCGATTGAGCTCGATCGTGCATAGTAATCAGCCGCCCCGGTGAAGCCGTGCACGGGGCCGGTCACGACGTCATCAAAGTCCTCAAAGGTCCGGCAGGCGATGAGCCTCTGCGGATCACAGAAGTCAGGATACTGCTCGAGTTTGGCGAACGTCTTTGCAGTGAGCGTCTTCAGAAAGTGCTTGACGTATTGCCGTGCAAAGCCCTGCTCGAGGTGGCGCGACCCTGCGGCGAGATCAAAGGGGGTACTCACCGCTGCAGCGCGGACCACCTGCGCCGGGATGGCGGACCCCTGCTCGCCGAGCCACTTGAGCGTGACGTTACCGCCGAGGGACACGCCAACCACTACGATCGGTGTGTCTGGAGACTCAGTGATCAAGCGACGAACAACAAAATCGAGGTCTGTCGTCTCCCCTGAGTGGTACATCCGACGGGCGCTGTTCCGCTGGCCGTCGCAGCTCCTGAAGAGCATCAGGTCGCCGCTCCAGCCCAGCGCGCGGACCTGAGCCAGCAATCCGTGGGCGTAACTGGCGGTGACCTTGCCTTCGAGCCCATGCAGCATCACCACATGCGGAACGCTAGGCCGAGCGCGGCCCATGCGCGCGATCGTGAGATGATCGTCGTCCGGGGTGGTCCACCGCTCGAGGCGATCGTGCACCAGAGGCTGGTAACGACCGAACTTCCCCCACACGGTTGGGAGGTGCGGTCCGGGGAGCCACCAGGCCGGACGGAAGGACTCGGGGGTGAAATCGCGCATCGGGTGATATTATAACGTGTCGCATCGCACGGCAGTTCGTATTTGCGCCAAATGCACACTCAAGAGGAAGACGCGTGGAAGTCCAGGTATTCGGAACCCAGAAAAACCAGGATGTCCGAAAAGCGCTGCGCTTTTGGAGTGAGCGGCGCGTAAAGGTCCATTTTGTGGACCTCAAGGAAAAAGCGGCCAGTAAGGGCGAGCTACAGCGCTTCACGCAAAAGTTCGGACTCAGCGCGCTGATCGACAAATCGTCAAAGCGCTACGCAGAGCTAGGACTCGGCGCGGGCCGCTATGATGACGCCAAATGGATGCAGTGGCTTACCGAAGAACCACTGCTGTTGGTGATGCCGTTGACACGCTGGCAGCATAAAGTCACGATCGGATACGCCGAATCGGACTGGAAGGACTGGGTCACTCAAGACAAGGGTTAGCAACGATGCTTCTGCTGTGGGTGGGATTCATTGCTTTCGTGTGCCTACTCCTGGCACTAGACCTTGGCGTGTTCAACAAGACTGAGCACGCGCCGAGTGTGAAGGAAGCGCTGGCATTCACGGCGATGACCGTGGCGCTCGCGGTAGCGTTTGGCGGATTCATCTATGAAGGCTATGCAAATCATTGGGGCGGACTCGGCGCGGTGATTGACGCCGTAGACGGCCAGTACAACAGCGGCAGACTCGCCGCCGTAAAGTTCTTCACTGGCTACATCGTGGAGATGAGCCTCTCGCTCGACAACGTGTTTGTGATTGCGTTGATCTTCGAGCATCTCAAGGTTCCGAAGACGCTGCAGCACCGCGTGCTGTTCTGGGGAGTGCTTGGCGCCCTCGTTATGCGCGGGGTGATGATTGGCGGCGGCGCGGCGCTTGTCGCGCGCTACCATTTTATTTTCTACATCTTCGGCGCCTTCTTGATCATTACGGCGCTCAAGATGCTCTTCGCGAAGGACAACGGTGAATCGCCGGAAGAGACGAGCATCGTTCGCTGGTTGCATAAGCACTTTCGCGTGACGAAAACGTTTCACGGACGCAACTTCGTGATCACCGAGAACGGCAAGAAAGTGATTACGCCGTTATTTGTGGCGTTGGTGCTTGTCGAGACCACGGATCTACTCTTTGCGGTCGATAGCATTCCGGCGATCTTCGCGATTACCACCGATCCGTTTTTGGTATTCACGAGCAACGTATTCGCGATTCTTTGTCTCCGGTCACTCTATTTTGGCTTAGCTGGCATGATTGAGAAGTTCCGATATTTAAAAATCAGTCTTGCGCTGATTCTGGCCCTCGTGGGTGTGAAAATGTTGTTTGCCGACTGGCTCACCACGCATATTGGTGAACAACAGAACTTTATTATGCTGGGTGTTGTCGCGGGCATTCTCACCCTAGGCGCCATTGCCAGTAGCGTCATCAAGCCCGCACACCACCACAAAACCAAACCGTAGTCTGATGTCGACAGAACTGCTCGTCGGCGCAGCGATCGTGCTGCAGTTGGTCATTCTGGCGGTACTCCTGCTGCGTCGACCGGCGGACCCGGCGGCGCAGATGGACGCGGCCATGCAGCGTGTACGCGACGAACTCCAGCAGTCGCGCGGCGAGCAGCAACGCACCGCCGGCGATTTGCGCAGCGAAATCAACGCGCGACTCGACTCGCAGATCACCGCCCTGCAGCGCGGGCTCGGTGAGATGCAGGCGCTGACCTCGGGGATGGACGATCTACGGAAAGTGCTTGGCAATGTGAAGGTGCGTGGGATCTGGGGTGAGTATCAGCTTGGGGGAATTCTCGAACAGTTCCTAACGAGTGCGCAGTACGTGGCGAACTTTGTTCCGGATCCTACGTCGCGGGAGTCGGTGGAATACGCCGTGCGATTCCCGGGGCGCGATGGTGCGACCACGCCGCTCTATCTCCCGATCGACGCCAAGTTCCCGCAGGAGGATTTCCTGCGACTCGTTGACGCGTCAGAGAGTGGCAACGCCGAGGATGTGCGCGCAGCGCGTGAGGGACTGATGCGCGCGGTGCGGAAAGCCGCCAAGGATATCAGCACGAAGTATTTACGGCCGCCAACAACGACTGATTTTGCCGTGATGTTCCTTCCGACGGAATCGCTCTTTGCCGAAGTGGCGCCCGAGCCTGGGTTGTTTGAGGAGATGCAGCGCGAGTATCGGGTGAATCTCGCGGGACCGACAACTCTTGCGGCATTGCTCACCAGCCTGCGTGTTGGGTTCCATTCACTGGCGATTGAACAACGCGCGGGTGAGGTACGCGAACTACTCGGCGCGGTAAAAGCGGAATTTGGGAAGTTCAACGAGACGATCGCGCGCGCCCAAAAGCAGC
>JAPLKT010000112.1 GCA_026387895.1 Gemmatimonadota bacterium
CCTTGCTGGCCAAGTACAGATCATTCCAGAGCAGGTCCTGGTGCGGAAACCGCCCGAATGGCATTGCCATCGCAGCGACAGTCGCCGCGAGCAGGCATAGACTCAGCCCGGCGACAGCGCGTGCCGACAACCTCACGGGCGCGGTTCCTTGGAGTCGGCCGGTCTCGTTCATCTAATGGGAGCCGGCGGGCAAACAGCTCGCCGCAACACAGGTAATGATGCAGATGAATCGGGAGCGCCGCAGACCGCTTCGGCCGCCCTGCGACGTGTCAGTATGACAATGCGATCGCTGGCGATCCAGTTCGGATAGTATGCGTAATTGACGTCAAGGGGGCCGAAGCTGCCGATCACCGTCCGGCGCCTGGGTCGTAGAAGACGGCTGGGGGGCAAGGTAAGTAATTCCTGCCTCGTCAGTTTCGCGAATCCCTCAAACCGCCTGTCCGGGTGGAGCGATGCCGCTACTGAATCCCATTCGGCGACCTTGGATTCGCCGAAGAGCAGTTCAGCTGCCCGTACCACAACCAGTGAATCCGACGCGCCGCTGGAGCACTCGCCGCCTCGCCCTCCGCAGCCCGCGAACGACGACCCGAGCAAACGCACAACACCCGGCGATGGCAGCACGAGCGCGCGATCATTGCGGTACACAACGTCTCGCGCCTGAGAAGCGTCCGCCATCAGGTCACGATGCCGGATCGACTGCACCGCGTGCCAGGCATGCCTCGCATTGTAGCCGAGTAACGTAGCCGGTAGCAGCCATAAGACGACTCCTGTCCACCGCCGCTGAGCGGCGCACCATGACCGCACGGGCTCGAAACCGCCGGCCGCGAGCACGGCAAGGCCTGGAAGCAGTATCAGCTGGTTCCGCGCATAGAACGTTCCGATGGCGCAGAGAAATAGCAGTTGGAGTGCCATAAACGCCCCCGCTGGAACCATCGCGAGGCGTCGTTCCCGCCAGAGCAGCGCGGCCCCAACACCGGAGAACGCCAGTACGATGCCCGAGGCGATCGCTGAAGGCGAAAACGCGACGAGTGCCAAGTACTCGCCGATCCGCACCAGCTGCTCGAAGCCCGGTCTGACGGCGAAGTTGCTGCCGTGACTCTGATATTGGACGAAGGTGTAGGCTAGGTCCCCGACAAACCGCACCGGATCGATTAGGATGGCAGGGCAAATCGCGACGAATACTGCGCCGAATATCGCCATCAGCATAAACGGCTGAGGGTCGGTCGACTGGGCCGCACCGCGCGCGGCATGCCGCGACACGACAACGGCGACGAGGGCAGCGATCAGGGCAGCGCCACCATTCCACAACGATCCCGCAGCGAACGCCGCAGCGACTGCGGACCACTGCAACCAGCGGCGACGCGCCCGTGACGCCTCAGGCAGCTGCGTGGCGAGCGTCGCCGCGAGGACGGCCAACCAAGCGAACTGCCCCATGAGGAGCTGCGGCGAAGCCCAGCGCCCGTGGTAGCCAATCTCCCACGAGCTGGCCCATAACGCCGCGGCGACGAAACTGGCCGCGCTGCTCTGCCATACGGCGAAGGCAAGCGCCGCGATCCAGAACACTGTTAGGGAGACCGCCACGATGAACACGGCGCGCATGCGCGGGACGAAGCGAGGAGCATCGATCCGCGCCACCAACGAATCGCGCATACTCATGGCCGTGCTCTCATGCACGCCGCGATGCATGTTGTCGCGGACCGCTCCCGCCGCGTCGGGTAACGCCGCTCCGAGCGACACGTAGAAGAACAACGAAGGATAGCCATAGCGGCCTGGCAGGAGCCGCCCTGTTTGCGCCATCTGGCGGACGCCGGGCACTGTGTACGTTACCTCGTCGCCATAGACGCCAAAGTCACGCCCAGCCAGCTCCACCCCCAAGAACAGCGACCAGAGGGCACCCAGGGCGACGATCAGAAGTCGATTGCGTCCCCAGCTAAGCATTCGCCCGTACGCGGCGGTCTTTTGGGGTCCGTCGGACCGGTCCAATGATTCTGAACTGCGGCATCGGAACAACAAACCGGCCTCCACCCTGCAGCCATGCATCCTCACGCTGCCGGAATTCCTTAATGAAATGCC
>JAPLKT010000094.1 GCA_026387895.1 Gemmatimonadota bacterium
AGCCGAATGGCACGACGAGTAGCGGACGACGAGTAGCGGACGTTGATGCGCGACGAACACACGGGTTTGCGCCCTTAGCTCAATTGGCAGAGCAAGTGACTCTTAATCACTAGGTTGTAGGTTCGATTCCTACAGGGCGCACTCTGATAAACGAAAGGGCCGCAACGCTTTAGCGTTCAGCGGCCCTTCTGCGTTTCCGGCCCTGTCTTCGGCACAGTCACCATACAGTCACTGCGGCGAGCCTCAAGCGCGATACAGGCCTTCAGGTAGTCGCGGTAGGCGCTTGGAGCCTCGACGCCCGGATGATGGCACGCAGGGCAAGTGCGGCCCACGGATGGGCCACCCCAGCGCGAGGACTGATCGCCGGTGGTTGGCGACGCCGGGACGTGGCGGACGCCTTCACAACGACACCGATATGCGGCGCTTTAAGGACCCCGAAGAGAAGTACCGTGACCGCTGGGACTTGCTGGGACTCGACTAGGCGATCTCCCCCGAATCGTGCGCCACCGTGGCCGGATTCGGGCCGCTTGGGTGGCGGTGGGGGCCGGAAAGGCGCACCTTGTACTCATGTCACCGACGGTGAACGTGCGCGGCACCTTCCGATTGACCTTCCTCGCATTGGCGTTGGCGCTGCTCCCACGAGACGCGCACGCCCAGAAGAACTGCAAGAAGGGCATTCCCTGCGGCAACTCCTGCATCGCCGCCAACAAGACGTGCCGCATCGGGGCAACTCCCGCGCCGTCCAGCGCTGATACAAAGCGCGTCGTTCAGGGCAGCGTCGGAAACTCCAGTACCGGCGACTGGATCGCGTCCAGCCGAGGGACGACCTATTACAAGGCCGGATGCTCAGGGGCCAATAAACTTTCGGCGGCGAATGTGATTCGCTTCAAGTCGGAAGACGAAGCGCAGAAGGCGGGCTACCATCGATCCGCTACGAAGGGGTGCTGATCACGAATGCGTTGTTCGATGGCATCGAACGGCTTTCTCGTCAGCGACGGGCCGAATCACACTTTCCGATACGGGGCCACCGAATGCAACTCGCTCGATTTAGCCGATGGTTGACAACAGGCGCACTGTTGCTCGGCAGTCTCTCGTGTTCGAGTGAGAAGGCAAGTGCACCCGCAACCGCACCAGTTTCAGTTCCAGTTCCAGTTCCACCGAAAGCCACAACCATACGAGTGACGCTTGCCGATTCGCAGCTCGTTGTCACGCACTCGCTCAAAGCCACGGCGACGGTCCTCGATCAGTACAACGCTCCGATGAGTGGCGTCGCCGTCGCATGGCGATCGAGCGACTCTACCGTGGCACAAGTTGATGCAAACGGACAGATCACGGCCCGTGCGGGCGGAAGTGTGAGCATCACGGCAAGCGCCGCTGAAAAAGAAGGGAGCGCCGCGCTGCGCCTCTTGCCTCAGGTTGTCACGACTCTGCGCGTGACCCTCGCCGATACCGTACTGGCCGTGGGGACCCCAACTGTGGCGACGGCAGTCGCCGTTGATCAGGCGGGCGGCACAGTAAAAGACACGCGCGTCGTCTGGTCCAGTACGAATCGCAGCGTGGCCACCGTCGATACCTCAGGACGCGTGACGACAAGCACGATCATCGGCTCAACCGCGATCGTGGCGACCAGTGGGACGAAAACAGGCCAGACGGCGCTGCGGACGATCGCGGATCCCATCACAGCGACGAAGTATCGGACCATGGCTGTCGGCTGGTATACCGATAATACCGCTGGAAACGGAGCCAAAAGCTTAGACTCCCTCAAGCGCCTCACGGTCGATCACGCGGTTTCAGCCGGGTATAACTCGATCCAGTTTCAGTACAACGTCTATCTCAATCAAGACGGGACGCTGAGACCGCCTGATGACCAGGGTAACCAAGCCAAAATGCTGCTGTTGACCCAGTATGCCCGGCAACGTGGCCTCAAGGTCCTCTGGCAAGTGTTTTTTGAGTATAAGCAGACGGAGTTCCTTGCGGCGGGTTATTCGGGTTATGTGGGGGAGGGACCGTGCACGAGTCCCGGCCAATTTTTTTGCGATCCCCCATTGGTGAGCTATCTCACCCTGTTTGCTGCCATAGACCAGTACTGGTCCGCGCAGGCATCCGTCGCCGAAACCTATGGCGTCTCAGTACTCTACCTCGGCTCTAGCATGAAAGGCATGGCTAAAACCGAGTACCGCGCGCAGTGGACCGCGATGGTCTCGCACGTCAAGCAACGTTTCACGGGGCTTGTGTCGTTTCAAGCGCAATCGGAAATCCGCTATGGACGGCCCG
>JAPLKT010000111.1 GCA_026387895.1 Gemmatimonadota bacterium
AGGTCGCACGATGACGAAAATTGATCGCGTGACCGCCGAAGCACGCCCTCGCGACCAAAAAAAGCGACTCGTGCGGCGACTCGCGCGCCCATCGTTCATCGCCGACGAGGGCGTTCGTCGCATGCGATGCGCCGTCTTTGCGGACGATGCGGGCTAACGAAGGTGCTGTAACCTGACGTCTGGACTTTGGCTTTGCGTGTGGGCTGAGGGATGCCCATCCGTGCCACGCGTGCCACGGATGGGCAAGTCGGTCATGAAGGTGTTCCAACGACCAAGAAGGAACCCCAAATGGCCGAACTCAAGGATACGACTGTCGCCGCCGTGATGGAACAGCTGATGGCTCAAGGACCCGACGGCATGGCGGAGGTGTTCACGAGCCTGTTCAACCTCGCCATGCGCTTCGAGCGCGAGCGCTTTCTGGGGGCCGCGCATTACGAGCGCACGCCCGGACGGCGCGGCTACGCCAACGGCTTCAAGCCCAAGACGATCGACACCCAGGCCGGCACTCTCGCACTTGAGGTGCCCAAGACCGCCGGCGCAGAGGAGCCGTTCTATCCCGCCTCGCTCGAGCGCGGCCGGCGGTCCTCGCGCGCGGTGATGCTGGCGGTGGCCGAGATGTACGTGAAGGGCGTCTCGACCCGCGACGTCGAAGCCGTGCTCGCCGAATTCGGGATCGAGAGCCTGTCCTCAAGCCAGGTCAGCCGCGCCGCCAAGTTGCTCGACACCGAACTCGATGCCTGGCGCAACCGCCCCCTGGGCGCCATCCGCCACCTGTTCCTCGACGCCCGCTATGAGAAACAGCGCGACGGCGGCGTCGTGCGCGATGCCGCCGTGCTCACCGCCATCGGCATCGATTCCGACGGCCGGCGGCACATCCTGGGTGTCTCTTCGGAGCCGTCCGAAGCCGAAGTCCATTGGCGCGGGTTCCTCGACAGCCTGATCGCGCGCGGAATGCGCGGTGTTGTCTCGATCACCAGCGACGACCACGCCGGGCTCGGCGCAGCTCGCAAGGCCGTCTTGCCGGGCGCTCTTTGGCAGCGCTGCCAGTTCCACCTCGCCCGCAACGCCATCCATCACGCGCCCACCGTCGCCATCCGCAAGCGCATCGGCCAGGAACTTCGCAGGATCTGGAACGCACCCACGCCCGAGGCCGCGGACGACGAGCTCAAGCGCCTCGTCGAAAGCTATCGCGGCAAAGCCGACCGCCTCGCCGGATGGCTCGAACACAACGTCCCCGAGGGCCTCACCGTCTTCGCCTTCCCGGAGCACACGCGCCGACGCTTGCGCACCGCCAACCCGATCGAACGCGCCATCCAGCAAGAACTCAAACGCAGAACCGCAAAAGTCCGCGTCTTCCCAAACCGCGACGCCCTCATCAGACTCGCGTCCGCAGTCCTCGTCGAAATCGACGAAGAATGGGCCGCCTCAACCCGAATCTACATCAACTGGCAACACCCAGATGACTGACCCACACCAAACCGAATCTCCAGACAACAGGTTGCGTAATCTTGGTGAATGGCGCTCTCGCGTCGCTGGATCGTAAGTTCGAGGCGCTCTACTCGGCGGAGGGGCGCCCTTCGATTGCACCCGAACGCTTGGTGCGGGCAATCCTTCTGCAACTGTTTTACTCGATCCGCTCTGAACGTCAGTTAATGGAACGGCTGGACTTCGATCTCCTGTGTCGTTGGTTTGTGGGTCTTGGCGTCGATGACCTTGTTTGGGATCATTCGGTATTTTCGAAGAACCGGGATCGTTTTTTGACGAGCGAGATCGCACAGGACTTTCTGGCCACGCTGTTGGCGGAGCCGAAGGTCAAGCGCCTGTTGTCTCATGAACACTTTTCGGTGGATGGAACGCTGCTCAAGGCGTGGGCCTCGATGAAGAGCTTCCGGCCGAAGGACGGCAGCGGCCAACCTCCAACGGGCGGGCGCAACGGCGAGCGGGACTTCCGTGGCGAGAAGCGAGCCAACGAGACCCACGCCAGCACGACTGACCCCGACGCGCGGCTGTATCGCAAGGCCAACGGCCAGGAGAGCCGCTTATGC
>JAPLKT010000080.1 GCA_026387895.1 Gemmatimonadota bacterium
CACCATCTCGCGAACGGCGAGGTGCTGCTCAGAGAAATAGAGGGAATCATGCATGGGTCAAAATATATGCGAGGTGCTACACACAATGGTTAGCTATTTCGTAACAAGTCGAGGAACTGCTCGCCGTAACGTTCCATTTTCGTAGGACCGACGCCATGGATGTCGCCCAGAGCCCCGGGCGTCCGAGGGCGCGCGCGGGCCATCTCACGGAGCGTCCGGTCTGGAAACACCACGTAGGCCGGGACACCATCCGCCTTGCTGAGCGTTCCTCGTAGTTCGCGGAGGCGCGCCAAGAGAGACTCCTGCGCTGCGGTGAGGTCGGGAAGCTCAGCGCTCTTTGCCGCGGAGCCGGCCTTCCCCCGCCCCGCAGCTGTACCGCCCTTGGCCTTGGAGCCGCGGGCACCTGCCGCGTTGGGAATCGTGCTCACCGCAGCGTGGCCGAGGTGTAAGCAGTTGTCGCACTGCTGGCAGCTCGCCGTGGCAGCAGGGTCACCGAAGTAGCGGAGGACGAACCCACGACGGCAGCGGTCGGTATAGGCGTACTTCTGCACCATTTCGAGCTGGGAGAGTTCGGAGAGACGCCGCCGCTCCAACGTCTCCCAGTCGATCGGCCAGCGACCGATGGGTGCCTTGCGATCTACCATCGACGTGCCCTCGCCCATGCGCGACCACACGAGCATCTGTTTGGACTGGAGGTCGTCGAGCATGCCTGGGACCATCATGGAGCCGCCGAACCCTGGCGGCAACCGGTCGAGTTCAATCGCCACACCGTCCGCGACGGCGCCCTTCGTCATTTTCCAGAGCGCGCGTAGCAGGTCGAGCTCCATTGAGGGACCATCTCCGAGTTCCTCTGTAATGCGTTCCGGGGTCGCCAAGAGGCGGACGCGCACGTACCCGATGTCGCCAGAGGATTCCACCACCGCACCTGCGTGACGGAGGATTCGCATCGCTGACTCAACTTCACGGTCGGAGATCTTTCCCTTGGCGGCCGACGCGAGCTCGGCGCTGTCGAGCGAGAGCGAGCCATCGGTGGCCGACTTGCGGCAGGCGGTCGCGTAGACGTCCGCCACAACTGCTTTCTCCGGACTCGCGCCCTTAATAAAAAACTCGTGCGTGAAGCGATCTTGGAATGCGTGCAGCAAAAAGCAATCGGCGGTGAGGCCATCGCGTCCGGCGCGTCCGGCCTCTTGGTAGTACGCCTCGAGTGAGCCCGGCATCGCGTGATGCACGACGAGCCGGACGTTCGCCTTGTCGATGCCCATCCCGAACGCATTCGTCGCCACAATGACGCGTGCGCGCTCCTGCATAAAGTCATCTTGCACGGTGCGGCGGCGCTCGTCGTCCAAGCCCGCGTGGTAGGCCACGGCGGAGATCCGGTGCTTCTGCAACATGCTCGCCACACGCTCCACGGTCTTGCGTGTGCTCGCGTAGACAACCGCGAGCCCGGGGCGATCACTGAGAATTGAGACGAGCGTGCCGTCCTTCTCCGCGTCGTTCTTGGTACGCACGACATGCCACCGCAGATTCGGACGATCGAATCCGGTGAGCACGACTTCGGGATCTCGAAGGCCGAGCACCCGCGCAATGTCTTTGCGCACTTCCGGGGTCGCCGTCGCGGTGAGGGCCACCGTAGGCGGCGCACCGAGTCGAGCCCGAATGTCACGGACCTTGCGATAACTCGGCCTGAAATCGTGCCCCCACTCGCTGATACAATGCGCTTCGTCAATGGCGAGCAGGCTCACGCCGATGTTCTTCAGGCGTTCGGCTGTCGTGCCCGCGTCGAACCGTTCCGGTGCGAGGTAGAGCAGCTTGATCTCGCCGCGATGCACCTGCGCCAGGCGGCTCGCAATCTCTGACTGTGAAAGCGAGCTGTTGATGAACGTCGCCGGGATGCCGCGCGCGTCGAGCGCATCGACCTGATCTTTCATCAACGAGATCAGCGGAGACAGCACGACGGTGAGCCCCTCGAGCTGCATCGCCGGCACTTGGTAGCAGACCGACTTTCCGCCGCCGGTCGGCAGAATCACCAGTGTGTCGCGTCCGGCCAACACGGCCTCGACGGCACGCGCCTGCCCCGGCCGGAAGTCCGGATGGCCGAAGCGTTCCCGCAGCGTAGCGCGGGCGATATCGAGTGGTGCGAGCGTCACCTCAGACCGCGCGTGCGAAATGCCCGCGGGTGAACTCTCCACCAAGTGCGGAGCGCACGGCGGCGATGTCGGGGGTCTCGCCATGCTCGAGTGCGTCGAGCACACCGCGATAGGCGGTCACGATGCTCTGCACTGGCTCGCCGCGCGTATTGAACACGAGCCGGAAGCCACGAATCCCCGCACGCCACAGCCGCGGCGCGAACTCGCTGCCGTCCACCGCGCGCGAATGCAGCAAGCGATTACGGCACGCGCTGTCGGTGGCCACCGGAAAGCTGTAGCCAGTTGGGTCGGTCAGTGCGACGTCGGGATGTTTCTGCACGCACAGATCGCGGCACGTTGCAACCTCGCGATCGAAAGCCGCCGAAAGTGTGCAGTGCTCGATCGTCATACCTTCCGGTCGGCCGTGTAGCATCACATCAAAACCAGCGCCCGACCAGGGCGCAGACAGCCTCTCGATTTCTTCCGCCGTGAGTTCCACAGAGGCGGTAATGCGACTCGCGCCCAGCGCAAAGAGTTCTTCCGCGGTGCGTGGGTTGAAAGCGTTCACCCCGTAATCGGCAATCACATCGCGCCCAGCCGAACCGAGCTCGGCGACCAAGCCGAGGTGTCCGGAGAGCAGCGGCGTGTCGAGGGCGAGCCATTTATCGAGCGCGCGCCGCTCTTCGGGGCGCACAATCGTCGGCGTGCGCAAACGGAATCCGATGCCACGCGCGGAGAGTTCCTCCGCGAGGGTCTTCACACGCGTGACCGGTGGGGTCGGGTGACGAAGAAAAGGATCGAGGACAATCTCAGTGGCCCCGCCGTCGGCGGCGGCACGTGCGTCCTCGAGGGTGAAGACTTCGGCGCGCAGTGCGAATGCCGTCCCCGTATCAGCGCCACCCGACGGCATCGTGGGGGTGAAGGCAATCGCGGCCGTGACCCTCGCCTCGCGTTCAGCCATCGCCGCCGAGTGCGCCCAGTCGCGTCGCACCATGAGCTCATCAACCGCGCGCTGGCGCAGGTGGTTGAGCTCGCTCACGGGGAGAAAGAGCCCTTCGGCCAAGCCACTCGTGTCGAGCGCGGCCAAGGCGAAGGGTGAATCGCCGAGTCGTCCCAGCTGCTCGCGGAGCTGCGGAACGTCGAGGGCGCGCTTACTGGCGGGCGCGAGCGAGATTTCGCTCTGCACCGTGACTTCCTCACCGTCGGCGGTGAACATCGCCTTGAGCGGAGCTCCGGCGTGGCCGAAAAGGCGCACGTCGATAGCGGTACGCCGCTCCTTGGCTGGTCCCGCAAGCGCCGCGAAACTCGCACGCGCACGCTCGAGCAGTGCCGCGTGTGAGGAGCGCAACACACGCCACCCAGTGGGCACCCGCATGCGGCTCGCGATCGCCTGGCGGAATCCGGCCGGTCCCGTGGAGAGGGTGCGAACCGCGGTCACGCTGAACCCCACGCTTTGCTCGTGCGTGGTCCCTTCCTGCGGCTCGAATCCGAGTCCATCCCCGACTTCGATTTCATACAGCGAGTCGAACACCACCTCGCCGGGGCCGCTGGTGATCACCGTGCCGAGTTCGACGCCGTGGTTGTCTGGCTGGTTGCGCGTGATGTAATCGCGCCCTGCGCGCCCGCCATACATGCCGCCCGTGAAGCCACGGCTGAAGATCTGGACGAGCGGTTGCACGGCCTCCTCGCTCGGCGGCGTGAAGGTTCCCTTCTCCACCTGCGTCAAGAAGTCCGCGTAGCCACGCGTGACGGTGGCGACGTACTCCGGTTTCTTCTTGCGCCCTTCAATTTTCAGGCAGCCGATCCCCGCCTCAGCGATGTCCTTGAGATGGTCATACGCACCGAGGTCCTTGGCCGAGATCAAAAATCCACGGTCGAGTTCCTCGCCACTCGCGGAATCACGCAGGACATAATCCTTCCGGCACGACTGCGCGCACGAGCCCCGATTCGCACTCCGCTCAGAGATCATACCGGACATGAAGCACTGCCCTGAATACGAAATGCAGAGCGCGCCGTGCACAAAGCTCTCTAATCCGATCTCAGGAACGGCTGCCTTGATGGCGCGGATGTCGTCGAGGGTGTTCTCGCGGGCAAGGACGACGCGCTCAATGCCTAGGCGCTGCATGACTGCGGCGCCACTGGCATCGTGCACGGTCATCTGCGTCGAGCCGTGAATCTCGAACCCGGGGTATACCGCTTGAATGAGACGCACGAGCCCGACGTCCTGCACAATCGCCGCATCAATCCCGCGGTCGATGCACTCACCCAAGTGCATGAGTGCTTCATGGAGCTCTTGCGGCTTGACTAGAATGTTCATGGTCAGGTACACCCGGACGCCGCGGCCATGCGCGATGAGGCAAGCCTGCGCGAGGTCGTCTAGGGTGAGCTGTGCCCCTTCGTCGCGTGCGTTGAACTTCTCGACGCCGAGGTAGACGGAGTTCGCGCCGTTCGCGACGGCAGCGCGGACGGCGTCGAGTGTGCCGGCAGGAGCGAGAAGTTCATGACGGTGCATCCGCCAAATATAACCGAATACCCCGTCTCTTTCGCTGTTCAGACGGTCGCGAGCGCGGCCTTGAGCTGGTCGAGGTGGCGTGCCTCGTGGGCGCCGAACAGCGCCAGCCACTCGTAGCCATTCAGCGGACCGAACAGCGGATGCGGCACGGCGAGTTTGGTGAGGTCGCGGCCGTCGAGAGATTCCATGAGCGCGACCGCACCAGCCCGAGCGCTCTGCAGCAGTGGCCAGGCGACATCGAGATCGGCGTCCGCCGGCGGCACCACTCGCGCGGGGGCCTGAATCGGGCTGGCCTTGCGGTCGGTCACATTGAACCGCGCGAGTGCGGCGACCATAGAACTCGTCTCCGTTTCCATGGGCAGAGTTCCCTCCGCGAGCATCTTGGTGGCGATCCCCTCGAGTGCTCGGGTGACGCCACCCTCCACTTGCGCGAGGTGATGAATAATCTGATGCCCGTTCCATCCGTCGGGCGTTTCACGTCGGTCGAATGCCGACTTGGGATGTGCGGCCACGACCGCCGTCAGTTCAGCGCGGATCGCGGCGTTGTAGTCGACAATCTCCTGCAGGCGCGGATGCATAGTGTACTCAGGTATGTGGTGAATCTTTCCGAAAGTTGGCGCGCGGCATGCATCCGTGCGAGGGGTTGCTGAAACCCTCAGCCTCAGCGCAACGTATACAGAGACAACCGGAGGTTTACATGTTCTTCTCGCTGCTCGCCCTTTCTGCCTCGCTCGTGGTTTCCTGGATCACCTTCGGCACGGCTCGGCGCTTCGTGCGCCAGCGGTTGCGGTATGTGGACGCTGCCCTTCGCCCATCGGCCCCGATTATTGCCGGGCTGGGTGTGGCACTTTTGGCGGTCCCGATTTTCAACCTCCTGCACCTGATCCCCCTGGTTGGGGCTATTGTCGGCGGCGGCACGGGGCTGATCGCCGCGATTGGCGCGGGGCTGGGCGTTCGGCAGGGCGCGACGGACATCCGGAATGGCTACGTCATTGGCGCTGGGCGCTGACCCTGTGACAGGGGGGTCTGCACCTCTGGGTGGGTTCTAGGGTAGAATTCTCCTATGATGCCTCGTCGCCTTCCCGCTTTCGCGTTGCTGCGCCTCTCCATGCGCACCGCTCTGCTCGTATCGCTCGCGTGCCTGACGCTCCCCACCGTCGCCTTCGCGCAGCGGTTCTCGGCGATCAAGGGGCAGGTCCTCACCGACTCGACCGAAAACCCGATTCGTGGTGCAGAAGTGTCGATTCCGCAGCTGAGGCTCAGCACCCTGAGCGATTCCGCTGGACGATTCCGCATCACCGGCGTGACCCCAGGACGGCAGCTGATTTCCGTGAAGCGCATCGGCTTTAGCCCAGTGACGGCGGTGTTCGACTTCCGCTCCGGCGATACGGTCGACACTGATTTCTTGCTGATCAAGCCGATTACCTCACTCAAGGCTGTGTCCGTACAGGGCACGAAGCCATTTCTCGGGATGGCCCAGTTTGAGCTGCATCGCGCGAATGGCTTTGGGCGGTTTCTCGGGCCGGAAGAGTTGGAGAAAAACTCAAACCGGCAACTGGTCGAGGTGCTGCAACTGCTGCCGGGACCGACACTGTTCCGCTCGAATGTCAGTTCCGCCGCTTGGGTGGCCGGGGGACGCGGGCAGCAGAGCGCCGGCAACACGTTCCAGCTCGAGCAGTACGACAAGGCCAAGGGTGCACCAGGTGGTCAGTGCTGGGCGGCTGTGTACCTCAATGGGGCTCCGGTCTTCCAAGGACTCCCGGGCGAACAGCTCTTTGACCTGAGCACGCTCAACGTCGCGACGATCGCGGGGATCGAGTTCTATAACGGCGCGGCGTCAGTCCCGACCGAATACAATGCGTCCCGCAACACTTGCGGCGTGCTCGTGATCACGAAGGAACCAGGCGACGGCAACGATACCAATACCGGTCCAGCGGAGCCCTTCACTCCCCGTGCGCATCCCCGCACCGAAGACGAGAAAGCCGGCGAGCGCCGACACATACTTGGCGACGACAATCGATCTCATGCCGTTGATGTCGGCAGATCCTCGCGGACCGTCCCCTCAACTTCCAAAATGAAATCGGCCCCGAATGCCATCGATGGCGTGCGGTATCCAGGCTGTGCGCCGCCCTCGAGCACTTTCTGTGCAGCGGCGACGGCCGTGATGGCGGTCAGGGTGTAGCCATCCGGGGAGCGCAGGCGCGATGCCACGCGAGTGCCACTGTCGTCCCACGCCTCGCCCCACAGCTGAGCCTCGCCACGTGCGCGCTGCGCATCGCTCGGCCCTGGCTTTTGCGCGCGAATACGGTCGAGGAGAAAGCGCTGCACCGTTGCGGTCTCAAGCAGCCACCCGATATACCGCGAGAGCATCATGCCGCGAATGTTTCCCTTAGAGGTCGCGGTAAACACCTCGATGTTGGGAATCTTTGTACTGTGCCAGGCGGTGGACACGTCACCCCACGGGATCGTGACTGAGAGACGCGGCTTGTCGCCGTAGGCAATCTCACGAGTACGCCAAGCCGCAGGCACTCGCGTGATCTTGCCGTTGCGACGCACGGCTCCACCCTGCCCGATATTCTGGACCATGGTCGTCGCCGTTCCACGCGAGAGTCCAACCCCGCCGTTGAAGGCGAGGGTCAGCCAGGTCGCACTCGGCAGCCGCTTCTTGAGATGCGCGGCGAGGCAGTCGCTCGGCACCACGTCAAAACCAACGCCGGGCATGAGCATGACGCCGGCGCGCTCCGCCTCTGCACTGCGCGCCGCCAGTGTTTCGAAGACCGAGATCTCACCGGTGATGTCGAGGTAGTGCGCCGTGTTGCGAATGCAGGCGTCGGCCATGGCGCGCGACGTGGTCGAGAATGGCCCCGCGCAGTGGAGCACCACGGTGCATCCCGCCATCGCGCTGTCGAGTGCGGCCGGTGTATCGAGTCCGCAGGGGCGCGCGACAAGCCCGTAGTCTGCAGCGAGTGTGGTGACCTCCGCCGCGTTGCGCCCCGAAAGTACGGGGCGCATGCCACGACGCACCGCTTCTTTCACGATCAGTCGGCCGGTGTAGCCGTTGGCGCCGTAAATCAGCACCGGATCGTGAGCGGTTGTCATACCGTGGCGGTGTAGGCGGGGAGTGCGAGCGCCTTCGCTTCCGCGTCCGGCACGTCAATCACCATGCGGAGCATTGCGGTCGAGAAGACCTTTCCCTGTGCGTCTGTCTTGAGCGAGAGCGTACCGCCACCATCGAGCGCGCCATGCAAGAGGAAGTTCAGCGCGCGAAGGTTCGGCAGTTCGTAGCGCTGCACACCACCGGTAATAACACCCGTGAAGTGTGTGACCGCCGCGGCTTCGGTGACGTACTTCACGAGTACGTCGTACCACTCCGGCTTGAGCGCAATGAGCCCGACGTTCGCGGTATCACCCTTGTCGCCGGATCGCGCGTGCGCGATGTCGAGGAGACGAACCTTCATGACAGCACCTCCACGTGCGTGGTGACGACCGTCTTGTCGACAAGCGCCGGCCAGTAGGCGACAATCTCTTCGGTCTTCGGCCGACCAGCAGCGAAGCCCGTGACGCTGGGAGGTCCATTGAGGACGAGCGGCACGATCTCTCGTGTGAACCGCTCGACCTTGGCCTTGTCGGCATCACGTACACCGATGCGGTACTGGATCTCGGGCGCATCTTTCCCCGCACCGACACCTGCGAGCGGGCCGTGCGTTGCGCTGGCGCCCACAAACTCGCTCAGCACCTGTTCGAACGTGAGCCCCAGTCGGTCGAGGCGCTCGCGGAGAATCCGGTCGGCCATCTGTGCTTTTTCGAGCGCATCGGGCCAGGAATAGACCAGCGAGCCCACGGCCTTGTAGCCACTCCGGTAGGCAATGGACACTTTGAGCTTGTCGGTCGCTGCACGGCCCTTGATACCATGCACTTTCACGCGATCGGTGCCACCGTCGGCGAGCTGGATGCTCGTGAAATCGGCTACAACGTCTGGCGTGATGTAGCTGTGCGGATCACCCATCTCATACACGAGCTGCTCCGTGACCGTCGGAACGGACACGCGACCACCCGTGTTGTCGTGCTTCGTCACGACGAAGGTGCCGTCGGGGGAGCACTCGACAATCGGGTAGCCGACATCGGCGAGATTCGGAATGTTGCGCCAGTCGTGGAGGCAGTTGCCGCCCGAGCACTGTGCGCCGCACTCAATGATGTGCCCCGCGATGATACCCGCGGCGAGTTTGTCCCAGTCGTCGGCGGCCCATCCGAACTCATAGCGTAATGGCGCCATGGTCAGTGCGGTGTCGGTTGAGCGGCCAATGATCACGACATTCGCGCCCCGATTCAGCGCCTCGACAATCGGCTCACTGCCGATGTAGGCATTAGCCGCAATCACACGATCGCGCACAACGGACAGCGGCTCGCCCGTATCCATGTTGCGCAGCTCGTGCCCACTGGCAAGCAGTTCGTCGATACGCGGCAGGAGATTGTCGCCAGTGATGACGCCGATCTTCAGCTTGCCGGCGGCGCCATGCTTGGCGGCCATCGCCTGAACCGCCGCAGCGCAAGCTTCCGGATTCACACCGCCGGCATTCGCGATCACCTTGACGCCCTTATTCACGACCGCGTCGAGCACCGATTCCATGGCGCCCACGAAGTCGCGCGCGTAGCCCATGTTCGGATCGCGTTCCTTCTGCTTCTGCAGAATGGACATCGTGACTTCGGCGAGATAATCGAGCATCAGGTAATCCACCTGACCACCCTCGACCTGCCGACGCGGCGCTTCGAGCCAATCGCCCCAAAAGCCTTGGCCACCCGCGACGCGTACCACCTTCTTGCCACTCATTATGCGATCTCCGGACGTGCAGGAAGCACGAAGGGCCCAAGGTGCGGACCGGGATTTTGCAGGGCGCTGCGAAGGGCGATGGTCAGCACCGTCCGCGTGTCCTCAGGGTAGACGAGCGCGTCGATGAATCCGCGCGCGCCCGCGTATTGGGCGTCCAACTGATGCTCGTAATCGGCGCGCATCTCGGCTACGGATGCCGCAACCTCGGGCGAGACGTCGACGCCAGCGGTCTTTGCTGCCGTGATGGTCGGACCGTGGACGGCGGTGACCGCGGCCTCGCCCTCCATGACCGCCATACGACCGGTGGGCCAGGAGAAGATGAAGTCCGGATCGAAGCCCTGCCCCGCCATCGCATAGTAGCCCGCGCCGGAGGCGTGATTCACCGTCAAGACAATCTTCGGAACAATCGCCGTGGCCATTGCCTCAACAAAGCGAGCGCCAGCCCGAATGATCCCCGAGTGCTCGGCGTCAGCCCCGACCATGAAGCCGGAGACATCCTGCACAAAGAGAATCGGGATCCCCTGCCGTGAACACTTGTCAATATAGAACGCCGCTTTCTCCGCGCTTTCGGTGTAAATGATTCCGCCGAAGCGAGGACGCTCCCCCTCACGCGGTTTGATGAGCCCGCGCTGGTTGGCGATGATCCCGACCGGCATCCCCGCAATCCGCGCATCGCCGCAAATCAGCTCCTTGGCGAGGTTGGGCTGGAACTCGTCGAGCGAGCCCTCGTCCAGAATGGCGCGGAGCACATTGTGCATGTCGTACGACATGCGATGATCGGCGGGGAGCACGTCATACAGGGTCTCGGCGGCCGCGCCGGGTTGGGCGTCGCTGAGTTCGGGGGGCTTCACCGGCTGCGGAAGCCGCGACACGAGATCGCGAATCTTGCGCAAGCATTCGGCGTCGGTCTCCACCGCGTAGTGCGCCACACCGCTGATCTCGGTGTGGGTGTTGGCGCCGCCCAATGTTTCCCCGTCGATCGTCTGACCGATGGCGCCCTTCACGAGGTTGGGGCCGCCGAGTCCCATGAAGCTGGTGCCCTTCACCATCAGGATGACGTCGGAGAGGGCTGGGAGGTACGCACCGCCGGCCACGCACTGTCCCATCACCGCCGCGATCTGCGGGATGTGGAGGTAGCGTCGCATGAGCGAGTTGTAGTAGAAAATGCGCGCCGCACCATACTGCCCCGGAAACACCCCGCCTTGGTAGGGGAGGTTTACCCCCGCGCTATCGACCAAGTAGAGGATCGGGATGCGGCAGCGCATCGCCAGTTCTTGGGCGCGCAGCATCTTGGTGATTGTCTCGGGCCACCAGGAGCCCGCTTTGACCGTCGCATCATTGGCGACGATCACGCACTCGCGGCCGCTGACCGAGCCAATGCCCGTGATGACCCCTGCGCCGGGCGCTTGCCCGTCGTACAGGTCGTATGCGACCAGGAGGCCGATTTCGAGGAAGTGGGAATCTGCGTCGACGAGCTGGGTGACGCGCTCGCGAGCCGTGAGCTTTCCCTGCTTATGTTGTCGGGCCGCTTTATCGGCCCCGCCGCCGTCGCGCAGCGTTGCTTCGAGCGCGCGTGCGGCGGCGCTGAGGTCACGAAGCCGGGCGCTCACACGTCCTGCGGACGCTGTGCAAACCAGCGACGGATGTAGTCGATCAAATCCTGGGTCGACGTGCCAGGACCAAAGAGTTCTCCGGCTCCCTGTGCACGGAGCGTCTCCATATCCTCTTTCGGGATAATGCCGCCGCCCGTGAGGAGAATGTCGCCACGCCCCTGCTCCAAAAGCAGCGCTTTGACGCGCGGGAAGAGCGTCATGTGGGCACCGGAGAGGATCGACAGGCCAACGACGTCCACATCCTCTTGAACGGCAGCGCTGGCGATCATCTCGGGGGTCTGATGCAGACCCGTATAAATCACTTCCATGCCGGCATCGCGGAGAGCGGCGGCAACAACTTTAGCCCCCCGGTCATGACCATCGAGACCGGGCTTGGCGACAAGGACACGAATAGGACGAGACATACAGGAAAGTTACTCGGCGCGTCGTAACTGCGGCAACTCACCTGCGCCAGAAAAATCAGGGGTTTCGCGGGCCGTTTCGCAGGCCGTCGATTAGTCCCGTCGGGCGATGAGGAGCATTTCGCTTGACTCACGGGTCAGCGGGGCATCCGACCAGCCATCAAAGGCCTGTTCGACCACCAGTCCCGCCGCGCGACAGAGCTCGGCGAGTTGGCTCGCGGTATAGAGGCGAATCCGGTGCTCGCGCTCGAAGGTCCGCTTGCCCTTGATCGTGGTGCGCACGGTGATGAACCCCGTAAGCGGGTCGAACTCACGTTCGTGCCCGATCATCGTGCCGTCGGTCGTTGTCCACCAGTCTCGATCCAGGAACTTGGCCATGACACCGTCGCGACTACCACCGTGCCAAATCAGGGTGCCACCCGGCTTGAGCACGCGCGCAAACCCCTCAATAACCCGCTCGTCGTCCCGGGCATCGGCAAAAAATCCGAAGCTGGTAAAGAGATTGACGACCGCATCGAACTTGCCCGTCCATCGAGCGGGGAGGGTTCGCATGTCGCCCCGCGTGTAGCGCAGGGTGCGCCCCGTCCCACGGGACTTTGCCTTGGCAATGAGCGTGGCGGAGTAGTCGAGGCCGGTGACGTCGTGTCCCGCTTCGGCGAGCAAGTGCGCATGGCGCCCCTGGCCGCAGGGGACGTCGAGCACTCGCGATCCGTGGGGGAGCTCGAGCAACTCGAGGAGTCGCGTGACCTGCGCGCGGTCATCCTCCAGCGAAAAGAGCGGCTCGTACTCCATTAAATAGCGCGCGTCGAAATACTCAGCCCACCACTCCGTTATGGAGGGGCGAGCGGGCGGGCGGCGGCGGGATGCGGTCACCTAAGAAACTTGTCGGCGCGTACGCGTGGCGTCCACTGCTTCTCCTAAAAGAACACCGGCTCACGGTATGCACCGAATACATCCTCAAGGGCCGCACGAATCTCAAAGAGCGTGCAATACGCGCGGGCGCACTCCAAGATATAGGGCACGACATTCTCCTTGCCTCGTGCGGCTTCACGCAGCGCGTCAATCCGGCTCGTGCAGAGCGCGTTGTCACGCGTGGCGCGAAGCTGCGCCAACCTCGCCGCTTGGTCGCGAGCCGCCTGCTCATCAAAGGTGAGGAGCGGAATGCTCAGCGCATCCTCCTCGCTCACGAACTCATTGACGCCGACAATCACTCGGCGATGCTGCTCGATCTCCCACTGCTGCCGCGCAGCCGCCTCAGCGATCTTCTTCTGGAACCAGCCCTGCTCGAGGCCCGCCACCACCCCGCCCTGTTCCTGAATCTGCTCGAACAGCGCTTCGGCCTCGCGCTCCATCTGGTCGGTGAGCGCCTCGACATAGTACGAACCGCCAAGTGGGTCGATCACATTGGGGACGCCGGTCTCGTACGCCAGGACCTGCTGCGTGCGGAGCGCAACCTGTACGGCGTGCTCGGTTGGGAGCGCAAGCGTCTCGTCCATCGAGTTCGTATGCAACGACTGCGTACCGCCCAGTGCCGCCGCCATCGCCTGATACGCGACGCGCACAATGTTGTTCATCGGCTGCTGTGCCGTCAGCGTCACACCGGCGGTTTGCGAGTGGAACCGCATCACCAGCGAACGCGGGTCCTTTGCGCCGTACCGCTCCTTCATGTGACGGGCCCAGATCCGACGCGCCGCGCGAAGCTTCGCGATTTCCTCGAAGAAGTCGTTGTGGACGTCCCAGAAGAAGGAGAGCCGCGGGGCGAAGTCGTCGACATTCAATCCGCGCGCGATCCCACGCTCGACGTAGGTGAACCCATCGGCCAAAGTGAAGGCCAGTTCCTGCGCGGCCGTCGCGCCAGCTTCGCGAATGTGGTAGCCGGAAATCGAGATGGTGTTCCACTGCGGCGTGTTCGTCGCGCCCCACTCGAACATGTCGACAATCAGCCGCAGGGCCGGCTCGATCGGAAAGCACCAAGCGTGCTGCGCCATGTACTCTTTGAGGATGTCGTTCTGGACCGTTCCCCGGAGCTTCTCTGCGCTCACGCCCTGCTTTTCCGCTGCCGCGATGTAGAAGCACCAGAGAATGATGGCGGGGCCATTGATCGTCATCGAGGTGGAAACGTCGCCGAGGGGAATCCCCTCGAAGAGCGTTTCCATGTCAGCGAGCGAGCTAATGGCGACGCCGCACTTACCGACCTCACCCTCGCTGCGGACATGGTCCGAGTCGTAGCCCATCAGCGTCGGGAAGTCGAATGCAACGGAAAGCCCTGTTGTGCCTTCCTGGAGCAGGAACTTGTAGCGCTGGTTCGTTTCGACCGCCGAACCGAAGCCGGCAAACTGGCGCATGGTCCAGAGCTTGCCGCGATAGCCGGTCGGGTGGATGCCACGCGTGTACGGAAACTGTCCCGGAACTTCAAAGGCCGTCCCGCCGGATCCGTCGAGATCGAGCGCCGTGTAGAGTGGCGCCACCTCGTGTCCCGAGTTGGTGAAGTTGAGGTCGCGCACCTTTCCCTTCTCGTAGCGCACGCGCCAGCTGGAGACTTCCTGTCGGAGCGAATCGAGCTCCGCCTGCATCTCCGCGATTGTCGCGTCCACGTTCTGAGTGCCGGTCATTGTGTCGCTCCGCTGAGGAGGGAGCCGCTGCGTGCGAGCAACGCATCGGCCACCGCATATGGGGTTGTCGTCCCCTGTTCGAGCCCATCGATTTGCGCGTCCAGCCAGTTTGTAGTCGCAACGTCAGTCCACAACCGTCGCCTCACCCGCTGTTCCACGACATCAACCACGCGCTCCCGCAACCGCGTTCGCCGCCGGTGCTGGAGTGTGCCACTGCCTTCAAGATACGCAAAATGGCGGTCAATAGCCTCTAGGAGCTCAGCCACGCCCTCGCCGGTCACGCCAACGGACCGGAGCACCGGCGGCACCCAGCGCGCCGCATCCGGCTGCTGGGCCGCGGCCCGGGCAGCCTTCGCCGGGTTGCCGATTGTTCTCAGGTCGACGCCATGATGCGCCGGCGTGTCCTTAAGCGTGAGCCCACCGCGCAGTCCGAGCATGAGTTCGAGGTCGTTTCGCAGGCGATCCGCGCCTGGGCGATCCGCCTTGTTCACGCAGAAAAGATCGGCGATCTCCATGAGCCCCGCTTTCAGCGTTTGAATCGAATCGCCCGACTCGGGAACGAGCACCACCGCGCTCGTATCAACCGTCCGCGCGATATCGAGCTCGCTCTGCCCCACGCCGACGGTCTCCACGAGGATTCGATCAATACCGAAGGCATCCATCACGTCGCACACTTCGCGCGTAGATCCGGCGAGCCCACCTAACGACCCGCGCGTCGCCATGGAGCGAATAAACACACCGGGGTCGAGCGCCACTGCCTCCATGCGTACGCGGTCGCCGAGCAGGGCCCCTCCAGTAAAGGGGCTCGTGGGATCCACGGCGACAATACCAACCGTCAGTCCCTGCTGGCGAAGAGCCGCCGCCAACAGCGTTGTCAGGGTGCTCTTCCCTGCCCCTGGCGGCCCGGTCAGGCCAATCCGCCGCGCACGCCCAATCCGTGTATGCATGGCGGCGAGCAGCAGGTCAGACCCCACGCGCTGATTCTCCACAATGCTCAGCGCTCGAGCCAGCGCCGCCTTGCGACCCGCGGAAAAGTCGGCCGCAAGGGTGCGAAGCCCCTCGCTCGCATCGGGACCAAGAACAAGGGCACTCACGAGAGCGCACCCTGTGGTTCGTCGTGTTCGTCGCTGATATCGCCCACCAGTTCCTCCACCAAGTCCTCGAGGGTCAACAGCCCGACCGTGGCCCCCGTCGCATCCTGAATAATCGCTAAATGAACGCGCTATCGCAGCATGCGCCGGAGAATTTCCTGAGCGGGTGTTTCGGCGCTCCACTGCGACAGGCGGCGCAGCGCGTCCAGCGGGGTATCGGGATGTGCAAGCACGTCAAACGAGTGCACGAGTCCAACGCAATGATCCACATCTCCCACGTACACCGGCACACGACTGTACTTGGACTGCGCCATCAGCCGAATGACCTCCGCCGCTGGGAGTGCGCGATCAACCGCCACGATATCACCACGGAGGGTCATCACATCCCGAGCCTTGAGGAGCCCGAATGCCACCACGCCGGTAATGATCGCGCTCTCCGACGCCTCGCCTACCCCCTCGAGTTCCCCTTCGCGAAGTAACTCGTCGAGGTTCTCCCTCGCCTCGTCTGATTCGCTGCCCACAGGCTCGGCGACGCGCCCGGCCACGGCACCGGCTATCGCAAACACAGGGCGGCACACCACTTCCAAGACGTTCAATATCGGCAGGAAAACCGGCAACAGCTGTGGGGCCCACCGTCGCGCCGCTGCTCGGGGCACAAGTTGGCCTACCACAAGCAGCGTCAGTGCGCCCCACGCCAGATGCGAAATCATCGCCCCTTGCTGCTCGCGCATGCCGAGCATCGCCCCGAGCGCAAAGACAAGCGCCGCGATTCCAGTCCCAGCGGCCATCAACAGGCGCTTCGGCCGCTCGACGACCAGCGACATGCCGTCCTCGGCGCCAGCGAGCCTGCGCTCCGCCCAGTGACGTAACCAAATGCGGCTCGCCGACCGCACCGCGGTAGCCCCCGCCGTCAGGCAGGCGACGGCAAGCACAAGCACCGTGGTCCAAGTAAGGGACGTCATGCCTCGCCACCGCCAGCGACTGGCACAACCCGCTCGAAATACACCCGCTCGACACGTCGCCGAATGACGCGCTCCACCACCACGCGGAACTCCCCGACCGTCATCCGCTCCCCATTGCGAGGTACGCGACCGAGCAGTTCGGTCACAAGCCCACCCACGGTCTGTACATCCTCGCGATGAAAGTCCGCGCCAACAATCTCGCTCAGCTCATCGAGACTCACCCCCGCAGCCACCCACCACCGGTCTTCCCCTTCCTGTTCGACATCTGGTTCCTCGATATCGTGCTCGTCGCGGATCTCCCCCACGATGAGCTCGAGCGCGTCCTCCATCGTCACAAGCCCAGCAGTGCCGCCGTACTCATCAACAACAATGGCAATGTGTCGATGCGTCGCGCGAAACTCGCGCAACTGCTCGTCAACGGACTTTGTGCCAGGAATAAAGACCGGGGGCCGCACCAGCGTCGTCCACCCACCCTCGGGCTCAACATCGTCTACGATCGACGGAAGCAGATCCTTGGCGTACAGGACGCCGACGATCTCATCAATGGTTCCGTCATACACGGGCAGTCTCGCATGCCGCGCGCTCCGCACCTTGTCGACCACCTCAGACCACGACGTCTCGCGCTCGATCCCAACGATATCCACGCGTGGCACCATGATCGCCTGCACCACGGTATCCCCGAGCGAGAACACCCCATGCAGCAACACGGAGGCCGGGCTGTCGGGCTCTGCCTCTGCCTCGGCGG
>JAPLKT010000116.1 GCA_026387895.1 Gemmatimonadota bacterium
GGCCTGCAAGTTGTCGAGGCGCGTGGTCATCCCCCACGCCGTGATTTCGCCGTCACGGTCGCGGCCGTGGTCGCGGAGGCCGTGGAGTTTGTCGGCTACAGCGTCACTGTCGGTGGCCACGAGGCCGCCGTCGCCGAGGCAGCCGAGCACTTTGGCGGGGTAGAAGCTGAAGGCGCTCGCGGCGCCGAAGGTGCCGGCGAGTTTGCCCTTGAAGCGGGAGCCGAGCGCTTGGGCGGCGTCTTCGACAATAGTGAGATTGTGCTTTTTGGCCACGGCGCCAATGGCGTCCATGTCGCAGGTGCGGCCGTTGACCTGCACCGGCATGATGAACTTGGTGCGCTTGGTGATGGCCGGCTCAATTGTCGCGGCGTCCATCATGTGATCGGGGCCGATGTCCACTGCGACGGGGACGCCGCCAGCGAAGTGCACGGCAGCCGGCGTGGCGATCATGGTGTGCGCGGGGACGAGCACTTCGTCGCCCGGCTGGATACCCGCGGCCCGGAGCGCGATATGGAGACCGTCCGTTGCGTTGCCGACGCCAAAGGCATGCTGGACTTGGAGGTACTCGGCGCAGGCCGCCTCAAACTCGCGTAGGTCCTTCTGCATGATGAAGGCGCCGCGCGAGAGCACATCGTGAAAGGTCGCGGTGAGCTCGGGCTCGATCGCGGCGAAGGTGCCCTTGTAGTTGAAGAACGGGATGTCGCGGGTGGCGGTCATGGTGTCGTCGGGGATGAGTCGTCGGGTCAGGCGCGCGGGGAGAGACGCGGCGTGTCGCGGAGGGCTACCGGATAGTACTGACGGTCCGCGAGCAAGCGGACCGTGCCGAGCAGAATGCCGACGTCGGTCAGGAAGGAATGTTCGCGCACGTAACGGAGCTGGAGGCGGAGCTTCGTTGGCTGGATCAGCTCCTCGAACGCGCGGTCTGGATCTGGGTATCCGGCCAGCACCGCCCCTTCGTCGTTGTTCCAGATGGACGCCCAGTCCGTGATGCCCGGGCGAGCCCGGAGTATCTCGGCGTATTCGCCCCTGTACATCGGGAGGTACTGCAGCACCTCCGGTCGCGGGCCGACCAGACTCATCTCTCCGGCAAGCACGTTGAGGAGTTGCGCGAACTCGTCGAGTTTGAGCCGGCGAATGAACCGCCCGGACGGCGTGACGCGCCGGTCGTCCGCGCTCGTGGACGAGACGCCGGACTGGTCGGCGTGCACCACCATCGAGCGGAACTTGAAAATCCGGAAGGTGCCGCCGCCGCGCGCGATCCGCTCGCCGCGATAGAACACCGGCCCGGGCGAATCGCGCTTGATCCAGACGGCCAGCGCGAGCAACAGCGGGGCGAGAACGACGAGGCCGGTCGCCGCGACGGTTAGGTCGAACAGCCGCTTCATCACGCGGCGGCCGGGCGGCGGGCGGCCACGCCTCGCTGCAGCTGGTCAAGCAGCCGCAGGTGGACCCGGTTCGTGTCGAACTCCTGGCGGAACAGGTCGGTCGCTGCCGAGCGTGCGGCGGCGAGTCGGGCAGGTTCATCCAGGAAGCCCGCGACGGCAGCCGCGAGTGCCGCGCCGTCGCGCTGGTAGCAGACGCCAACGCCGTGCCACGCAATGAGCTCCGCGAGAGGTCCCGTGCCCAGACTCCACGCGAGCGGGAGTCCGTGCGCGAGGTACTCTCCAGCCTTGTTGGGCACGGCGTTCCGAAAGTTGAGCGAATCACGATAGGGCA
>JAPLKT010000101.1 GCA_026387895.1 Gemmatimonadota bacterium
TCGGCGTCATCAAGGGCGAGGAGAAGCCGGACGAGTACGTCATGCTATCGGCACACTTCGACTCGTGGGACGGTGGCTCCGGCTCGACCGACAACGGCACCGGTACGATGATGGCCATGGAAGCGATGCGCATCCTGAAGCAGGCGTATCCGCATCCGAAGCGCACGATTATGGTCGGACACTGGGCGAGCGAAGAGCAGGGGCTCAACGGCTCGACGGCGTTCACCGAAGATCACCCGGAAGTGATGAAGGGGCTTCAGGCGCTCTTCAATCAGGACAACGGCACCGGCCGCGTGCAGTCGCTCTCGTCGAGCGGCCTCACGAACATCGGTCCGCACCTCCGCGATTGGTATTCCAAACTGCCGAGCTTCTTCACCGACAGCTTGAGCCCGAACGTGGTGTCCTGGAGCTTCAATGACGTGCCGACCGGCAACCCGGGGGGGACGGATGGAGCTGTGTTTGCCTGCTTCGGCACGCCAAGCTTCGGCATGGGTGCGGTGGGCTGGAACTACAGCACCTACACCTGGCACACCAACCGCGACACCTACGACAAGGTCGTGTTCGACGACCTCAAGCACAACGCGACACTCGCGGCGACGATGGCCTATTTGGCATCGGAAGATCCGGATTTCATCAAGCGCGATCGCTCGCCAGGTACCTGGCCGGCAACGTGGCCCGCCAACTGTGGCAAGGTGCCGCGCACAACAAAGCCGCGCTACTAGCGTCTGAGCGCTAAACAACGAACGGGGCCGTCGGCGAGTAAGCCGTCGGCCCCGTTCGTTGTTCGGTCGTGGCTCGCTCAGCCTGCTGCGGCTGCTTCGGCTGCTTCGGCTGCTTCGGCGGCAGCTGCGCCCAGTCCGGCCGCGCGCCCAGTCGACCACGCCCACAGAAAGTTGTAGCCGCCGATCGGGCCAAAGGCGTCAAGCACCTCGCCGCAGAGGAACAGCCCCGGATGGCGGCGGCTCTCCATCGTGCGCGGCTGCACCTCGCTCAACTTCACGCCGCCCCCAGTTACCTCAGCCTTCTTGTAGCCTTCGTCGCCGTTCCACGGGAGATCGCCGCGCACGAGTGTCTCGATCAGGCGCAGGCGCTCGTCGCGTCGGAGTTCTGAGAGTACGCGAGCGGGATCAACTCCCGCAGCCGCAATCAGCACAGCAGCCAACCGGTCCGGCAACTCGGCGCGAACGGCGCCGCTCACGGTGCGCACGCCCTGTGGCTTTAACCGCACCTCCCAATCGGCATCGAGCAACCGCGTCCACTGTACCGTCAACGAAGCGCTGGATCCCTCTGCGCGTGCACGCACGACCACTCTTCGCAGTGATCGTGACCGTTAGTGAAAGGCCCGATAGCTCCGTATAGTCTGAGGGGGCTGCCGTAATCGGCGTCAGCGCTGCGTATCGAGGGTGCAACTCGTAGCCGAGCCTCTCAAGCATAGCAAGCCCCGCGCCATCGGAGCCGGTTGCGGGAACGGAGAGCCCTCCGCTCGCCACGACCAGTCGATCGCAGTGGAGCGACTCGCCGTTGGCTAGCGTAACGTCCCAACCCTTCGCAACCTGAGCAAATGATACGACGCGATGATCGTGTAGCACTCGAACACCAGCGGACTTCGCCGCGTGCAACAATCCGTCGCGCACATCGCGCGCTTTGTTGGAGACCGGAAACAGCTTGTTCGATTCGTGCTCTTCGGCGAGCGGGATGCCGAGGTCATCTTCAAAAAACGCGCGCTGTTCCAACACGGGCCATGCGCGGAGCATCTTGCGCATCACATTCGGTGAGGAATCCGTCACGTAGCGCGATTCGTCAACGACCATGGGGAGGATGTTGCAACGCCCGCCACCGCTGATCAGGATCTTGCGCCCACCATCAACGCTCCCCTCAAGGAGAACCGTCTCCGCGCCACCACGAGCTGCGAAGATCGCGGCCATGGAGCCCGCTGCGCCAGCGCCAATCACAATCACGCGTGGCATTCAGGGCTCCAAAAAAGGGAAGGGGATGCTCGCGATGAAAGCTAATCGCGAGCATCCCCATGGGTGCTTCGACCGTACTACTTCGTAATGCCAGTAATAGTTACGTCGAACTGGCGAATCGGAGAGTTTGTCGTGAGAGTATCTGCCGGCGACTCTTTGCCCTGCAGCAGAAAACGGTACTGAATCTGCACGAGCTGCTTCACGCGACGATTGTCAACGCGTGCAGCCGAAAAGCGAAGCCCGGGCATCGCCTCCTTCACTGCTGCTACAAATGCTGGGTCGGTAGCTCGTACGATCTTCAGTGTGGTCTCGATCGCGGTGCCGTTCGTATCGACGACCATCTGCGCCACGACCACGCCGACTGTGCCGGCATCTTTGAGCGCGGATGGATAGCGCGGTGCGGCACTCCCCGTGGCCAGCGTCGCCATCTCTGAGACCGCAAACTCGACCATCTGCTTCGCGGTCGAATCCGCCTTCGGTGGGGTGCCCTGGCTGAGCAGGGTGCCGGCAGTGACACACAGCAACGCCGTCACGCGCGTCGCGCGCGTCACGAAGGAAAAGTCGATCGGGCTCATGATCATTGTCCTTGAATAAACGTGGGGACTACGCAACCTATGGCTCGTAGCGTTTGCCAACTTTCTGGCCATAATAAAAGCCAACGCCTGTCCCAATCATGCTCACAGTAAACGCCGTAAAGATTCCGATAGGCGCGCCGATTGCCCACCCAGCGTACCCACCAACGGTCGTACCAATCAGGATGCAAAGCTTCGTCATATCAGGAAGCTCCGCCGAAAAACTCCAGCCGCCCCGTCAAACGCCAGCCGCAGCGAGCGCCTGCTGAATGTCGGCCATCAAATCGTCAGTAGCCTCAATCCCGCAGCTGAACCGGATAAAGCCATCGGTCACCGCGTCGCCGCCCCAGCGGGCACGACGCTCGGCGGTCGAGTGAATCCCACCAAAGCTCGTGGCTTCACGGACCAACGTCAGCGCACCGAGGAACGTCGCGGCGCGCTCCTTTGATCCGACGTCGAAACTCAGCACACAACCTGGTCGACGCATCTGGCGCGACGCCGCTTCGTGGCCGGGATGTGTTGCGAGCCCAGGATACAGCACATTGGTGACCCCGCTCCGCTTGCCGAGCATCGTCGCCACAGCCATCGCACTGTCGCACTGCCGCCCTAGACGCACACCGACCGTTCCCAGTGCCCGATGCGCCAGCCAGACTTCCATCGGTCCCGGAATTGAACCACCGAGTTTCCGCCATAAAAGCAACTTTTCGAACCACTCTGCGCTCGAGGTCGCGACATGTCCGAGCACAAGATCCGCGTGCCCGGTCAGCATCTTCGTGTCTGACGCTACCGAGAAGGTCGCGCCGAGCGAGAGCGGCTGCTGGAGTGCGACCGTCGCTGTCGTGTTATCCACGGCGAGTAGGGCACCGGCGGCACGAGCCTCCGCCGCCCAGGCTGCGATGTCCGCGATAGCGAGTTCCGGATTACTCGGCGTCTCCGCAAGCACGAGTTTCGCGCCATCAAAGGCACCCGGCGCTGGCACTGCGGTCGTTGGCACCAATCGGTGCTTGATGCCGTGCTCTGCGAACCATCCAGCAATCAACTGCCGCGTCGTGTAGTAACAGTCGGCCGGGAGTATCACGGTGTCGCCTGGGCGTAGGACGGTCGCGAACAGCGCCGTCACCGCAGCCATCCCCGACGAGAACGCGAGTGCCGAACCGCCCTCCAGATCGGAGAGTGCCTTCTCCCATGCCGTCCACGTTGGGTTATTGAATCGACCGTAGAGGAGTGCGTGCTCTGCCGGATCACCCGGGGTGATGTACGTAGCCGAGAACTGCGGGCCGGGCATAAAGGGCCCGGGGGTCGTGTTCAGCGTGTGTCCCGCATGGAGGGCATGGGTGTCGGGATGCATTTATGACAGACCCACAATATCGCCGTCGGCATTCACCGACATCCCTTCAGCCGCGGGCACCTTGGGGAGTCCCGGCATCGTCATAATGTCGCCAGCCTTTGCCACAATAAACCCGGCGCCCGCTGAGCCGTACACTTCGTTGATGGTGATCCGGAACCCCTTCGGCGTGCACAGGCGCGTCGCGTCATCGGTCAGCGAGTACTGGGTCTTCGCGATGCACACCGGCGTGTTTCCGAGCCCAATCGACGTCAGATACTCAATCGACCGCTCCGCACTCGGCGAATAGTCTACACCGTCGCCGCCGTACACCTTCTTTACCACCGTCTCAATCTTTTCCTTGATGGGCAGGTCGGTTGAATAGAGCGGAGCATACTTCGCAGTCTTGGCTGCCAGCATAGCGAGCACTTCACGCGCGAGCTCGGCACCACCCTCGCCGCCCTCGGCCCAGACTTCGGTCAGAATCACCTTTACGCCAAGCTTCGCGGCGTAGTCCTGCACCATCTTCAACTCGGCATCCGTGTCAGACAAAATCCGGTTCAGCGCCACAACGACCGGCACGCCGAACTGACTCACATTTTTCACATGGTGCGCGAGATGCGGCAAACCACGCTCCAGCGCGCCGAGATCTTCCTTCGTCAGGGACTTCTTGTCGAGCCCGCCCTGCATCTTAAGCGAGCGGATCGTAGCCACGAGTACCGCTGCCTCAGGATTCAACCCGCCAGCGCGGCACTTGATGTCAAAGAACTTCTCGGCGCCGAGATCAGAACCGAAGCCCGCTTCCGTCACGACCACGTCGCCGAGCGCGAGCGCGGACTTCGTGGCAATAATCGAGTTGCACCCATGCGCGATGTTGCCGAACGGGCCCGCGTGAACAAGGGCAGGGCCCCCTTCGAGCGTCTGCACAAGATTCGGACGGATCGCGTCCTTGAGCAGCATCGCCATTGCGCCATCGGCTTTGAGGTCACGCGCTCGTACCGGCTGACGGTTCGCGCCAGCGGTCGCACCAACAATGATCCGGCCCAGACGTTCCTTAAGGTCATCGAGGCTGCTCGAGAGCGCGACGACCGCCATAATCTCACTCGCCGGAATAATCACCCAGTGCTCCTCACGCACCACGCCATCGGCCATGCCGCCGAGTCCGATGACCGCATTGCGCAGAGCACGGTCATTCATGTCGATCGTACGCGGCCAGGTGATACGACGTGGATCTAGATTTGTCGGATTTCCCTGTTGCAGCGAGTTGTCCATCATCGCGGAGAGCAACGCGTGCGCGCTGCTGATTGCGTGGAAGTCGCCAGTGAAATGGAGATTGATATCCTCCATCGGAATCACTTGCGAGTAGCCACCACCGGCGGCACCGCCCTTCACGCCGAAGACAGGGCCGAGTGACGGCTCGCGAATGCAGAGCACCGCGTTCGTCCCAATCTTGCGCAACGCCTGCGCCAAGCCGACGCTCACCGTGCTCTTGCCTTCACCGGCCGGCGTCGGCGAGATCGCGGTCACCAGCACCAAGCGACCCTTGGCAGGACGCTGTGAGATTTCGAGTGGGATCTTCGCCTTGTACTTGCCGTATTGGTCAATATCGTCCGGCGTGAGTCCGAGATCCGCAGCCACGTCGACGATAGGGCGCAGCTTGGCCGCCTGAGCGATTTCAATATCCGTTGGGAACGACATAATCCTGTCTCGGTGATTGGTTCGGTCGTGAGGCTACAAGTCCCCTGATGAAAATACGCTCAGGGTGGGTGTACACGTTGGCGCTCGTCCCACGCAACAAACCGACGAGAGCGATTCCGGCTCCCTCGGCCAATCGCACCGCGAGCCCGGTCGGCCGCGATACGGCCGCAATCAGGGGAATCCCGACCGTTGCTACTTTCTGTACCAATTCAAAACTTGCACGACTCGTCACAACGATAAATCCCTCCGCCGTCGCATGCTCGCTCCGAGCGAGCGCTCCAATCACTTTGTCCAGCGCGTTGTGGCGACCGACGTCCTCTCGCACGATCAGCAACTCCCCATCGGCGCTGGCCCAAGCGGCGGCGTGGACGGCTCGGGTCTCGGCATTCAGCGACTGCCGTTCGTCGAGCGCCGCCCCTGCGGCGTAGAGCGCGGAGCGGCGTATCGATAGCGCCGACGTGACGGTCACCGCTGGTCGAACCGCGTCATCAATCGCCTCGACGCCGCACAGACCGCATCCGGTGCGACCCGCAAGCATACGGGCGCGGTCCTGTAACAACTCCTCGCACTCCGCAGGGATCGTGATGTGCAGCTCGACGCCCCGACTATGCTTGACGATCTCGATGGCCCCAATCTGTGTCGCCGACGCAACAATCCCCTCGGTCACGGTAAAGCCAACGGCCAAATCCTCGAGATCAATCGGCGATGCCATCATCACGACATGAGTGCGTGCCCCATACACAAATGCGACGGGCACCTCCTCAGCGACCATCCCCGCGCCCGACGCGTCGGTCTCTTGGTCGATGCGCGTATATGTCCGCGGCTCGGCCGCGGCTCCGTAGCCGAGTCCCGGGTCAGCTCCTGGTCGCGATGACTTAGCCACGCCCGCTGACGCCAGTCGACGCGCCCGGGTTCGGCCCTTGCACAAACCGCCACCCAAAGCGCCCCTTGATGCACAGATTGCCGAGCGTGATGCTGTTCTCAAGCGGCGACGTACTCTTCACGATGACATCGTCTTGCACATGGAGCGTCAGCGTGCAGCCCACGCCGCAGTACGGGCAGATAGTGTCCGTGACCTGCTGCGACTCCTCATTCCACGTTCCGGCCGCACGCATGTCGAACTCGTCCTTCGCCATCAGGGCGCCGGTCGGGCAGACCGCTATACAGTTGCCGCAGTACACGCATGCGGATTCGGGCAACGGCTTGGCCAGCTCAGTAGAAATGCGCGCATCAAACCCTCGGCCAGCGACCGCAATCGCGAAGGTGTTCTGATGGTCGGGGCCGCACGCCTCGACACACTTGTAGCATAGCACGCACTTTCCGTAGTCGCGGATGTACAGGTCGTTATCGAGTTTCGTCGGCTGTGCGACCCGTGCGGCATATGCAACGTTCGGCGGCCGATGATGCCCCGGGATATGAGCGTCTCGCGTCCCCGGCTCATGCGGTGGCTCTGGGGTCCCGTACCGCTCAGGCTCGCAGTCGTACTCGTCGAGGAGCTCAGGCATTCCAGGGGTCGTCGACAGGTCAACCGACGATGCGAGCAACTCGAGCACGAGTTTCCGTGAGTGTTTCACGCGAGCACTCTGTGTCTGCACCTGCATATCGGGTTCGACAGCCCGCGAGCAGGCTGGCGCGAGCACACGGGCTCCCTCGACCTCGACAACACACAGCCGACACGCATTCACCGGTCGCAGTGTTTCGAGATAGCAGAGAGTCGGGACAGTAATCCCGAGCGACTCGCACGCACGAATGATGGTCGTTCCCTGAGGCACCGTTGCGGTCTGCCCATCGATCGTAAGGGAGACCATCGCCTTCGGCGTTCGATCGGGACGTCCAAGCTGCACAAGCGGCACAAGCGGCACAAGCGGCGTCATGCAACCACCTCGAACAGGCGTAGACGTTTGATGGCTGACTCTACTGCGGCATAAGCCGTCTGCCCCAGTCCGCAAATCGACGCATCGCGCATCGCGACGCCAACTTCGTCGAGCAAGGCCAGCTCACGAGAAGTTCCACCAATCGTCGCGCCCTTCACAATCCGATGGAGCGCCTCCTCCTGTCGCACGGTTCCCACCCGACAGGGCACGCACTGTCCACACGATTCGTCGCGGAAAAAGCCGGCGATTCGCAACACCACATCGCGCAGGTCCGCACCTTCCGCAAACACCATCACGACGCCGGAACCGAGCGTGGTGTCTGCAGCGCGTGACGCTTCGAGTGTCAGCTGCATGTCGAGTTCGTCCGCACGCAAGAACGTCCCCGCCGCTCCGCCCATCAGGATCGCTGATACCGACTCAGTGCCGGCCATGGCGAGGAGATCACGGAGGTTCGTGCCCATCGGCACCTCGTACACCCCTGGACGCGCAACGGCGCCTGAGAGGCAGAAGAGTCGTGTCCCCGTCGAGTTGCCGGAACCCGTTGACGCGTACTGTGCTCCACCATGAAGAACAATAGGGACGAGGTTCTCCCCGCTTGCCTTCGATGCTCTCGAATAGCGCGGTCTCCTCACCGCAGATGTACGCGCCCGCACCGCGGCGGATCTCAATGTCGAATCCAGCGTCGAATAATCCCGCAGCGCGTGTCTGCTGGATGGCGTTGGCAATGCGTTCAGCAGCGAGAGGATACTCCGCGCGAATATAGACAAACGCTCGGCTCGCTCCGGTCGCAAACGAGGCAATCATCATCGACTCGACGAGCGCAAACGGATCCTGCGTGAGCAGCACGCGGTCTTTGAAGGTCACAGGTTCTGACTCGTCGGCGTTGCACACCAAATAGTGTGGGCTCGCGCTCTGCGTCCGCACGGCTTCCCACTTGCGCCCGGTCGGGAAAGCGGCGCCGCCACGGCCCACCAGCTTCGCAGCGCTCACCTCGGCGATCACTGCCTCAGCTCCCATCGCGCGAGCCTTGGCGAGCGCGGAGAAACCGCCGGCAGCCCGGTATGACTCGAGCTTCGTTGGGTCAACCACACCGCAGCGCTTCAGCAGAACAAGTGCGGGATCCCCACACTGCGGCAACGCTGGGACATAACTGTCCGCCGGTACTGCTGTTTGGCCAGAGACGAGCCCAACGGCCTGCTCCGGAGTGACCAGACCAAGCAGCCGCTCGACGGGGCTCTCGCCGGCAATCGTGAGCAACGCTGCAGGAGCGGCATCGCACAGCCCTAGGCAAGGGGAGTGCATCCACGCCCCATCGCGATCGTCAAGAACGACCTGGCTACCCGCTGGAGCCTCACGCACGGACCGCCCACACTTCGACTCGAGCGCATGCTCAATCTCGCGTGATCCACGATCGCGGCACCCGACA
>JAPLKT010000104.1 GCA_026387895.1 Gemmatimonadota bacterium
AATGGGGCGAAGGCGCTCGTGGCCGTGGCCGTGGTGCCGGGCGTGACATTCACCTTGGGTGCGCAAGTCACGCTGTTCACGACGAGCGGGTTTGCTGGCGCTCCACCAAACTTTCTCTATTACGATGTCGCACCGGATGACAAACGGTTTGTGTTGTTTCGGAAGGCGGTAGAGAACGGCGACGTCAAAGTGGACCCACTCGTGCAGGTTGTGAACTGGGGGGTGGAGGTCCGCGCCAAGCTGAAGGGGAAAACGCCGAAGTAGTCTTGGTAGGGCAGTGTCCGGCTAACGAAAGAAGCGTCCACGTGTGAACGTGGACGCTTCTTTCACTTCCTAAACGACAGGCTCAGTCGTCGTCGCCGTCGTCGTCTTCGTCATCCGCTTCGGCATCCGCGGCGGAATCGACGCCGCTGTCAACAGCGGAATCCACACCCGAATCCACGGCGGAGTCTACACCCGAATCCACGGCGGAATCCACACCCGAATCCACGGCGGAGTCTACACCCGAATCCACGGCCGAATCTACACCGGAATCCAACGAATCTTGATCTGACGGGCTCATGCTTGATCTCCTGGTCTGTCTACCGTAAGGTAGGTGCTGGGGGGGTACTGCTTGCCTGTACTGGTCTAGCGAGGTTCGACTAACTCTTCACCCTAAAGTGCAGGCACTCGGGCTGAAGCGCAATCCCAAAGGCCTGCCCAGGGAAAACAGTTACCAAACCGTGGTCATTGCCGCGCGCTGACACACCACGTTAGCTCCTGAGCGCCTGCCGTGCTGTGACCTACGTCACGGGATTCGGAGCGGGCGCCGACCCTTGTACACCGGAAAGTTTGCACACGCGGCTCGGCCGTCGCACGAGGCGCGCGGGAAATACAGCAGATCCTCGATCCCGTCGCCGTCAATATCCAGGAAATAGCTCTGCCACCCTCCACTCCCGTCACTGGGGTTCGGAGGAAAGACGCTGTCCGGCACTCGCACCAGCCGACCGGCATGGTTGTTCAGAAACACAATCGGACGCACCCCGTCCCCAATCCCGTCTGCCACCAAGTCATCGTAGCCATCGCCATTCACATCTCGGCAATGCACATCGCCCGGCGCCGTCATTGCCCCGTCGATCACCGAGAGCCGCTCCAGCTTGTCGTGGCTCACGTCGAACAGCAACAACTGCTGCACACCGGTCATCCCAACTCCTTCCGTCAATCGCGTTCGCCCCTGCAAGCCTCCGGTCAGGAGGCCTGACTCCCACTTCACCACCGCAATAGGAGGCGCTTGCGGCGAGAGGCGGAGCGAACAGCCATCCCAGTAATGACTCGAGACGTAGTCCTGGCCGCCCACGGTAAACACAGGCGCGCACTTGGTGCACCCATCGCCATTCCACCCAATCCAGTCCACCATCGTAAAGGTCTCACTCGGCAGCAGCGAATCGACCGTGGTCCACGGCCCCGAACCGCGCCGAGTGGAGAGCGCGATCGGGTAGATGGTGCCGTTGGCGATCGCGCCGTTCGGATGTCCCTCGTGCACGAGGTGCGTGGCGGCGGTGGTGCTGCCAATCGCGAGGGGCACGAAAAACCCACCACCGAGAAATGGATAGCCGCTCGCTGGTGTGAAGGCCCCGTTGGCGAAGGACAATTGTTCGGCCGGCCCAAAGAGAATGTCCGCATCACCAGTGCCAGGGACCACCGCCAAGGAGTGGTGGTAGACCGAATCGCCAAAGAGGACCGCGCGATATTTGCCATTGCCTTGCGAGAGGATCGCCGCACTCTGCGCGCCCCAGTTCGCACAGCCGGCGATCCCTTGGATGCAGGTGCGTCCATCTTCTTTGTTCAGCGCGTAAATCCAATCGACGGAACCGTCGCCGTTCAGATCGTAAGCGCGCACATTGCGACCCACCGCACCGCCAAGATCGACGTCCGGGGTTCCCATGGTGGCCAGCGTTCCGTCGCGAAAGGTGCCGTTGGCATTTGCGAGGAGCACGACCATGCGACTCCGCACCGGCCCAGAGGGGGGGAGGAGCAGTTGCTCGGTCTTGGTCCGCGGATGCCAGAGGTACAGGATGAAATCATTTTTGCCATCGCGGTTCACGTCGGCGCCGAGTGGGATGATGCCAACATCTCCGACGGCGCTGAAGTAGGGGCTCAGGTCCGGCACCGCGTTCGGTGTGCGACGCCAGTAGGCAGCGGCGACGGTCGGGTCGAGGAGTACCCGAAGGGTGGTCTCGCCGGTCGTGCCGCCAGAGGTCGCGCGAATGGTGACCGTGCCTTCACAGAGGGCCGTGATGGCGCCGCTGGTACTCACGAGGGCGATGCTCGTATCCGTGCTGGCGTAGGTCACGGGGATCGTGCCCACGACATTGCCTGTGGAGTCGAGCCCCTGCGCCGTTGCCGCGGTCGTGCGTCCCATGAGGAGGACAGAGTCTGCGAGACTCACGCGGACCGTAGCCAAGGCGCCAGCGGCGAGCGAGATCGTTTGGGTGGCGGCCGCGAGGTTGCCAGTCGAAAAGGAGAGCGTGTACGCGAGGGCTGCCGTGCCGCGAATCCCTGCGTTCACGAAGGTGGCCACGCCGCGAA
>JAPLKT010000068.1:0-46728 GCA_026387895.1 Gemmatimonadota bacterium
CGGAGGGTGTGGTGGCGCGCATGAGCGAAGAGCACGGGATTCTTGTGCTGTCGCGCACCGACTGGCGTCCGTCGGTCGGGGATCTTGTCCGGGTGGTGCCGAACCACGTGTGCATCGTGGTGCATCTGAACGACCTGATGTATGGCGTTCGCGGAGATCGCGTCGAAACGAGTTGGCCCGTGGATGCGCGCGGGCGCTCGCATCCTCTGGTGACCGGATAAATGCACAGCGGCGGGAGCTTGTATGCCCCCGCCGCTGTATGTTCGCGCTGCGTCAGTTTAGTGCGCGTTCGCTCCGTCGATCATGTCGCGGACGCTGGCGTCGTATCCCTGCGCTGCGGCCTGATCGGTGGTGAACAGCGAGACCACGATCCCTACGAGGAATGACCCCGGGATAGTGAAAATCGCCGGATTCTTGAGCGCGAACCACGCGCCCTCATGCTTGAGAATGTCCACTTGCACGACCGGCGAGAGCCAAATCAAGACGAGCGTCGCCGTCGTGCCAATCACCATGCTGGCCACCGCGCCCTGCGTGGTGCACCGCCGCCAAAAGATCGACAGCACGAGGGCGGGGAAGTTTGCGCTCGCCGCGATCGCGAAGGCGAGGCTCACCATGAACGCGACGTTCTGCCCCTTGAAGACAATGCCGAGCACCACGGCGATCAGGCCGAGCACGAGCGTCGCACCGCGCGCGACCTTGAGTTCCTCGCCGGGGCGTGCTTTGCCGTCGCGGACGACGCTGGTCCAGAGATCATGCGAGAGCGCCGCTGCGCCCGACAGGGTGAGTCCGGCCACGACCGCAAGAATGGTCGCGAACGCTACCGCAGCAATGAATCCCAGGAAGGGCGTCCCGCCGAGGTATTCAGCAAGTAAGGGCGCTGCCATGTTGCCACCCTTGTCCACGGCCTTGATGGCATCCGGGCCGACCAGCACCATCGCGCCGAAGCCCAGAACAAAGGTGAGCAGGTAGAAGAAACCGATGAGCCCCGTGGCGTAGAACACCGACGTGCGCGCGGCGCGCGCATCGGGCACGGTATAAAAGCGCATGAGAATGTGCGGCAAGCCGGCGGTGCCAAACATCAGCGCCATGCCGAGCGAGATAGTGTCAAAGGGGTTCGAGACCAGCTTGCCCGGGGCGAGTACGGCGTCGCCGTATTTTGCACTCGCGGCGGCGAAAAGGGCGAGCGGGTTCATGTTGAACTTGGCGAGCACGAGCATCGCGAGCGCAAAGGCACCGCCGAGGAGCAGGGCGGCTTTGACGATTTGCACCCAGGTGGTGGCGAGCATCCCGCCGAACAGCACATAGGCAATCATCGCCGCGCCCACGATCATCACGGCGGTCTCGTAGCTCAGGCCGAACATGAGCTTGATGAGCGAGCCCGCGCCGACCATTTGCGCGATCAGGTAGAAGATGACAGTCGAGAGCGTACCGTAGGCCGCCGCCATGCGCACTGGTGTCGAGCGCAGGCGCGTGGCGACTACGTCGGCGAAGGTGTACTTGCCGAGATTGCGTAGCGGTTCGGCGACCAGGAAGAGCACGACGGGCCACCCGACGAGCCAGCCCGTCGAGTAAATCAGTCCGTCGAATCCGGTTGTCGAGACGAGTCCTGCGATCCCGAGGAAGCTGGCGGCGCTCATGTAGTCTCCGGCGAGCGCGAAGCCGTTTTGCGCCGCGCTGATCGAGCGTCCTGCGGCGTAGAAGTGTTCGGTGGTCTGGGTGCGGCGCGCGGCCCAGTAGGTAATGCCGAGCGTGACCGCGATGAAGAGGAAGAAGAAGGCCATCGCGACGGTGTTCGGCTGCCCGATGGCGGTGGCTGGTGCTGCGGCGGCCACCGGTGCCGTGACGGGCATCGTTGCCGCCTGAAGTAGGACCGCGTTCATCGTGCGGTCTCCTTCTTCAGGGTTTCGAGGCGAGCATCGTAGTGATGGTTCGCCCACCGCACATAGATCCAGGTACTGATCCATGAGCCGACGATCACCATGGCACCGAGCAAGATTCCCAGGCTCCAGCCTGGCGCGCCCAGTGCTCCCATCAGCGGCTTGGCGTACAGCGTGCCGCGGCGAGCGCGTGATGTCCCTGATGCGAGCGCGTGTCGGTGGTCGGCATTAGCGGCGCCACTCCTTGATTATGCGTGCGGTGACAATCGAATCGAGCTTCGTAAACTCTTTGGCGAGATATGCGTTCCCCTCGCGGCTGATGCGTCCTTGTTCGGGACCTTTTCCGCGCGGCGGAGCCTCGCCGTAGCCGCTGTAGAGCGAGTCGACGACTTCAGTCATTCCAGACACCACCTTACCGATCGGTGGATACGGGCCCGCACTCGCGGTGTCGAGGCGGGTGTTGTCGCGGAAATTGATGTACAACTGTGTGGTGCGTGTGTTCTTGCCGCCGCTGGCGAATGTCACGGTGCCTCGCACATTACTCGACTTAACGGGATCATCGGCGATGCGCAGTGGTCGCCAGGCGTTCCCCACGGCGGTGTCACCAGCAAGTCCCCACTGAGCAACAAACTTGTCGACCACGCGGAAGAAGCGTGTGCCATCGTAGTATTTGGCCCGTGTGAGGTAGTACACACGATCATTGCCGATCGGGGCCCAGTCGCGGTGGAATAGCACGTCAAAGGGACCCTTTGACGTCACGTACCGCACGAGGAAGGAATCGGGGCTCGTCATCCGAACATTGTCCGAGGTGACGTGCAGCAGGGGCGGCGTGCGGGTGCACGCGCCGAGCGCGCCACATGAGGCGAGCAGCAGGAGGGCGAGGTGCCGAGTTCGCATGGTGCTAACGATGCGACAGGGAAGGGCGGTCTGCAACCGGTAGCGGGGCGGCGGGTCGTGAGAGTAGGCACCGCGCCCTCCGCGGCGTTAGAATCCAAGAGACCGCGGAGTCATCACGTTCGGGAGCGCACAGCACATGGGACTGGGCAATTTCCACATCGGCATCATGGGCAACCTCTTCTCAGGGAAGACAACCCTGATGAATGCGTTAGCTGCCGAACCGTATCGCAGCGAACTCCAGTCGCTGCTTGGTGGCGCCGAGACGTATGCCTTTACGGAGCGCGTGGAGAAAGGGTCGCTGACCGACGAGTGCCTCGCGCTGTTCTATCAGGACCGCGTGGCGAACATCTTTCCGACTGAGACCGCCTTCCTCCACATGCGCGTGCTGCAGCAGCGGGAGATCCGGCATCTCATGACGCGCGAGCAGCGGGAGAGCGTGCTGATCCTTGAGGACCGTCCGTTCCTTGACGGGCCCGAGGTGTTTGTGAAGCGCATGATTGAGGCTGGGGAGATGCCGGCCGCGCATGCGCGGCTGTACCACACGCTGTTCTATCAGACGCTCCATCACGAGCGGATTCGCTTGCCGGATCTGACGGTGTATTTGCGCACGGAGCCGTCGCTCCTTGAGACCCGCCGTCTCAAGCGGGCTGCATCAGGGGATAGCTACGCCCAGACGATTACCGCGCAATATCTGCGTGAAATCCATGAGTGCTACGAGTCGCTCGCGGCGAGTTGGCCGGGGACGCTCCGCAAGTATCAGGAACTCACTATCGTGCCGCCCGACGCGGACATCGTGATTCTCCCCGCGGAAATCGATATGAATGACCATCCCGATTATGTGCATGTCGCCGCGGGGACCATTCGCGAAAAAGTGCGTCGTATGATGGCCGCGCGGCGGGTGAAGGGATGAACCCGCCGCTGACAATGGGCGAGACCTTGAGCGTGGTCGAGGATCCGACAATTCGTCGGCACGAGATCGCCAACCGCCTGACGAATGTCGAGCGCCGCCTGCTCACCTATCTCTCGCGCCACCAGACGCTGATCACCTGCGTCGGGAACATCGGAGCGGGGAAAAGTTCGCTGGTCAAGCTGCTGGCGTATAGCACGGGGATGAACGCGCTGTTTGAGTTGCCGGACGACGGCTTCGAGGATCACATCGCACAGAACCCGTCGCTCTTTCCACTGCTCGCGACGGCCAAGCACTCGGCCAAGCGCACGCTCGGCCGGTACTACGGGGCGATCAACACGTTCATCGACGTGCAGGGGCGTGAGTCGCGCGACAGTGCGGCCTGGGCGTCGGCCAAGCAGCAACTCGAGCACTCGGCGCTCGACATCCAGCACGCGTATCTCGATCTGCGGAAGATGCAGTTGCAGGCGATGCCGCATCTGCAGGCGAGTACGTGCATTGATGGCTCACCGCTGGCGGACCGTTTCGCGTTCTGTGAAGTGCTGCATCGCGATATGGACGAGCCGTACCTGACGTCGGAGGCGCTGCAGGTGATCGACGCGCGGCTCGACGCCGAGTTCCGGCCGTTGGTACGTCCGGGGCTGTTGGTGGTGCTGAAGGCGCCGGTGGACACGCTGTTGAGGAACATCGGGGACCGTCAGCGCAGCGAGGAGAGCACCGGTGACACCGCGCTCCCGGAAGGGCTCGTGCGGCTCGTAAAGGCGCTCAATCCCCGCTATGACGCATTTGTGGCGCATCTGCGCTCCACGGGGTGGTACAAGGGCCCGGTGCTCGAGATCGATGTGTCGCAGATCGACTTCGTGTCGAACGTCCGGCACCTCATTGCCGTGTACGAGGGGATCGAGCGGTTGCTCGTGCCGGCGGAGTTCCGGGCGTAGCCTACTCCAGCTTCAGCGAGTTGCGCGCTCTGGTCACGGCGGCCTGAACACGCTGCTTCGATCCATCGATTGCCGTTTTGGTGACCGCTGAGCTCCCCCCAACTTCGATGTCTGTTGTGGTCGTCAGAGCGTCGCGATACCAGGCGCCCCACACATCGAGCAGATGCTGTTCGGCCTCGACACTTCCGCCACGGGCGACGACGTCAGCGGAGAGGGCGCGCTCCGTTTCGATGCGCACCAGTGCCGCCCGCTCGAGCTCAGCGATGAGTTCGCGCGCGGTGGCACCGTCGGCCGAGGCAATCGTGAGCCCGCTGATGAGCGCCGTGATCCCTGAGTGACGGAGTTCCTCGGCGCTGACTTTGTCCAGGCGGTCGCCATCGGTGTGATAGAACTCATCGGTGAAGTGCCAGAGCAGGAGCCCCGGTTTCTTGGCGCTCAGAAACGGCGTGTGGTCACTTCCGCCTTCGTAGGGATTCGCGCGCACCACCCAGTCGGTGCCCTTGGCTTCGTCGTTGGCGCGACCAATGACGAAGTCGTTGAAGTAGTGCGGCGTCATCTTGTCTTCGGTGAGCACCGAACCGCCCCACGCCGTGTGATGGTCGTCGCCGCGGGTCCAGATCGCGGAGGGGTCGGGCATCTTTTCAATGAGGAATGTGCCGCCCGTTTTCTTGGTGTCTTCGCCCGTCATGTCGAGCGACATCCCCCAGCGAATCCCGCGTGCGCGCGCGGTGTCTTGCTGGATGTAGCGCTGCGTGGAGCGGATCTCGAGGCCCCAGAGGAAGGTCAGGGTGCGCTTGGGGTCTTCCTTGCCACTCTTCACGAGTTCGGCGGCGACGCGCGCGGCCTCGATGAGTGAGCCGACACCACTCGCGTTGTCGTTGGCGCCCGGCTCCTGTACGTGCGCGCTGTACACGAACCGTTCGTCGGGGGTGGTGCTCCCGCGAATCTCGGCGACAACCGTGAGTTCAATCGCGTTCGGTGTGAAGCGGCTTGCCGCCTCAACGTGCAGCTTCACCGGGCCGTTCTTGAGCGCTGTGAGCAACATATCCCGCGCGTCGAACGAGAGCATCATGCCGAAGCCGCGATGGACGGAGTCGTACGGAATGCTGGTGAACTGGATCGAGGTGCGGTGCTTCTCGGGGAGCAGGTACTCGGGCATCGCGTAGGCGAACGCACCAAGCGCTCCGCGCTTGACGACCGCCTCGGTGTAGAGCTGCGAGAGCCCCCCGCGCCGCCCGCCCGGCGCGGCATCAAGGATCACGAGCTTCCCCTTCACGTCCTGTTTGGCGAAGGCGGCACTGTCGAGTGCGGTCAGTCGCACCAGTTCGGCATCCACACCGCCCGCTGGCGTGGAAAAGGAGTTGGTGGCCAACATGTTCCGGTTGAGCGGGAAACCATAGACGGTTGTTCTCGCACCATTGGCAGCCACGATCGCGACCGAGGCGTTGAGTGGCTCCCATGCGGGAGCGGCCATCGGATAGCGCTCAATCCGATATGTGAGCCGGTCGGATGGTTTCGCGGCGGCCTGTTCGACGTAGCCGGCGGCGCGGAGCTTTCCCGCGACGTGCATGATGCTGGAGTCGAACCCCGCGTTCCCCGGCCAGCGCACAAAGCGATCGAGATATGCCACCGTCTCGAACGCGTTCTCTTTGGCGTACAGTGGGCGCACGAGCGCCAAGTGGGCGTCGGCCGGACCAACAGACGGACCAGCGACAGGCCTGGCGGTCCCACGGCTCGACGCCTGCGCGCCCGCCAGGCCAGCGATGAGGAACAGGGGGAGCAGGGCAGTCGGGCGCATCGGAAACTCCAGGCTAGAAGATCTTGTCGTCTTTGATCAGCACAACATTGGCGCGCCGCTGCACGCTGCCATTGCGATAGTCGAACGGCACATTGATACGGTCGCCGGCAAAGGTGCCGTCGAGGATTCGCAGCCCTTCGCCGCCGCGCTTCGGGTCGGGAATGAAGCGAATAGTCGTGCCGACCGCGACCCAGGTCCCGTACACGTTCATTTTTTGCAGTGGCTCGCGTCCCATCAAGGAACCCTTCGACGCGAGCGTCTGCTTGTATTTCAGTGCGGCGCGGAACTCGTGCTTGGGCAGAATCGTGAGAATGAGTTCGTCGAACTCAATCACATACTGCACGCCTTTGTCATCACTCGCGCGGTCAGTAACCGGGAGCGGCTTGTCGTTGAGGCGCGACGACACGTACGAGGCTTGGCGGGGTTCTGCGTTCGCAGGCGTCGCCGAGGCAGGGGCTTTGGTGCCCTGCGCGAAAAGCGGGGTGACAAACGCAGCGCTCATAGCGAGCGCGAGGACACCCAGTCGTCCAGAGAAGAAGCGTGGCATAGGAGTGAAGTTAGAGGGCCCCTCTCACGGGCACCAGCGGAGGCTCGGGCTCGTACCCACGTGGCGTGGGTTTGCTTTGGGCGGCGTGGAAATGATGACGGGTCGCGGCGCTGGGTGCGATACGCTGAGGGCATGCTTGCTGCCATCCAATCTGCTGCTGTCCTAGGAGTCGAGGCATTTGCCGTGACCGTCGAGGTCGACGTCGCCGCTGGGCTCCCTGCGTGGACTATTGTGGGGCTTCCGGGTGGGGCGGTGAAGGAGGCGCGGGAGCGGGTGAGCGCGGCGATCGTGAACGCGGGGTTTGAGCTGCCGTCGCGGCGCGTCACCGTGAACCTCTCACCGGCCGACGTGCGCAAAGAAGGGACCGCGTACGACCTCCCGATCGCGCTGGGCCTGCTGATTGCCATCGGCCGGCTTGACCCTGAGGCCGTCCGCGACCTACTGGTGGTCGGCGAGCTCGGCCTCGACGGCAGTATTCGCCCCGTGCGCGGCGCATTGCCGATTGCGGCGCTCGCCGCGCGTCGCGCGATGCGCGGGGTGGTGTTGCCGCAAGCGAACGGGGCCGAAGCGCTGTTGGTGGGGAAGGCGCGGATTGTACCGGCGACGAGTCTCTCCGGGTTGGTCGCGTGTCTGCGCGCCGGCCGACTGCCGGAGATGGTGAGCCCGGCGGTCGCGGTGATCGCACGTACGGCAGATTCGCTCGACTTTGCCGATGTCGTGGGGCAACCGCTTGCAAAACGTGCGCTCGAAATTGCCGCGGCGGGGGGCCACAACCTCCTTATGATCGGGCCTCCGGGTACGGGCAAGACGATGCTGGCGCGTCGGCTGCCGAGTATTCTCCCTCTGCTCGACGACGAAGCGCTGCTCGATGTCGTCGCCGTGCATTCCGTAGCAGGCGTATTACTGCCCGGCGCGAGCCCGAGTGCGATTCCCCCCTTTCGAGCGCCGCACCACACGATTTCGATGGCCGGGCTGATTGGCGGTGGCCCCGGCCCGCGGCCCGGCGAGGTCAGCCTCGCACATCGCGGTGTGCTCTTTCTGGACGAGCTCCTCGAACTGCCGCGCTACGTCTTGGACGCCATGCGCCAGCCGCTCGAGGACGGGCGCGTCGTGATTGCACGCGCAGCGCACGCCGTGGCCTTCCCAGCGCGCTTTCAGTTGGTGGGGGCCGCGAACCCATGCCCGTGCGGCAGAGCAGGGGACGGCACCGATCGCTGCCAATGCTCCCAAGCAGACCTCGAGCGCTACCGCGCGCGACTCTCAGGACCGCTCGCAGACCGGATTGACCTGCACACGCACGTCGGCGCGGTCGAGCTGTCCGCACTCAGCCGAAATAGCGCCGAGGAATCGAGCACGACCATTCGCGCTCGCGTGCAAGACGCGCGCGCGCGGCAACACACACGCTACATCGCCCACGAGAACTGGCGCGTGAACGCGGACGCCGCCGGCTCATGGCTCTTGTCGCACGGCGAGTTCACCACAGGCGCGCGCACCCTGCTGGATACGGCCGCCGAACGGCTCGGACTCAGCGCCCGTGCGTATCATCGAGCGCTGCGCGTGGCGCGGACCATCGCGGATCTCGATCGGGCCACGCAGGTCGGAGAACCGGCCGTGGCCGAAGCGCTACGATACCGCCCTGCGCGCGCTTGACGCTGAGCCGCGCACTGGCGAGCTTCGCGGATACTCTTTTGTCCGGAGCTTTTGTGTTCTCGATTCGTGCTGTTGTGCTCGCTGGCGTGCTCGCCGCGACCGTCCTCACCCCGACGCGCCCCATCGCCGCGCAGAAAGCCGCGCTGCCGACCCCCGCCTCAATCCTCGGCTACGAGCCGGGAGCCGACCGCAAGCTTCCCACCTGGAAGCAAGTGACCGCCTACTTTACCGCGCTCGACAAGGCGAGCCCGCGCGTCACCACGCGCACACTCGGCAAGACGACCCTCGGTCGCCCCTTCCTCGCGGTCTTTATCTCGGATTCGGCGACGCTCGCGAATCTGGACCGCTACAAGCAGATCCAGCGCAAGCTGATGGATCCGCGCCTCCGCAAGCCGCAGGAGCTGCAACAGCTGCTCATTGACGGCAAGAACGTGATTCTTATTACGTCGTCGATCCATTCCACCGAAGTCGGTGGATTCACCACGCCGCTCGTCCTCGCCGATCGTCTCGCCCGCGGTGAAACCGCCGACGCGAAATCCGTGCTCGCTAACACGATCGTGATTCTCGTGCCGTCGCAGAATCCCGACGGTGTGGATATCGTCGGCGACTGGTACCGGAGCACGCTCGACTCCAAGTCCGAGGGAACCGAGCCGCCGCAGCTGTACCACAAGTACACCGGCCACGACAATAACCGCGACTGGTACGCCTTCACGCAGGTGGAGACGCGCTACACCGTGGACTCGCTCTACTCGCAGTGGGATCCGCAGATCGTGAACGACGTGCATCAGCAGGGCGGGAACGCCGGGCGCATCTTCCTTCCGCCGTACATGGACCCCGTCGAGCCCAACATCGACCCAATCCTCACGGCGGGTACCAACGCACTCGGTATGGCGATGGGCTGGCGTATGACAGCGGAAGGGAAGACCGGTATCGCGACCAACGCGTCGTACGATCAGTGGTCGCCGGCGCGTCAGTATTCGCTCTATCATCGCGGCGTGCGCATTCTCACAGAGACGGCGAGCGCACGTCTTGCGACGTCGGTCGAGTACACCTTCGACCAGCTCGGCAGTGGCCGCGGTTACGAAGCCAAGACTGCGACTTGGAACTTCCCGGCGCTCTGGAAGGGCGGCAAGTGGACATACGGCGACATCGTCGCGTACCAAGTCAGCGCCTCGTGGGCGCTGTTGGTGGAAGCGGCCAAAGACCGGCGCGCCTGGCTCGAGAGCTATGTGGCGCTTGGCGACCGTGCGATGAGCCCGGCGCGTGACTGGTCTACGACCCCCGTCCCGACGGCGTTCGTGATCCCGAAGCAGAAGCAGGACCCGCAGGCGCTGCAGCGCCTGCTCTGGACCTTGCAGCACGGCCAGGTCGAGGTACGTGAGTCGACGGCACCGATCGCCGTCGGGAGCGTCACCTACCCTGTGGGCAGCTATGTGATTTCCACCACGCAGCCCTACGGCGGTTACGCCAAGACGCTGCTCGAGCGCCAAAAGTACCCCGACCTCCGCGAATACCCGGGGGGCCCGCCGAAGCGTCCGTATGACGTGACGGCCCACACCCTCCCGCTCCTGTTCGGCGTCGACGTCGCGGCCTACACGGGCGCGGAGCCGAGTGTGACCGCGCCGGTCGCGGCGGTGGCGGAGCCCACGTACAGCGTGCCCGAGCTGTCGCGCAAGACGGGGATCCCGCGCATCGCGATTTATCGCAGCTTCGCCTCGACCATGGACGAAGGGTGGACGCGCTGGATGTTCGATTCGTACGGCGTGGCGTTCACCTCGATCACCGACAAGGACGTGCGCGCGGGGAACCTCGGCGGGCGGTTCGACGTCGTCATTATCCCTGATCAGAACGCGCGCCAGATCGCCGGTGGCCTTGGAGCGGCCTTCCCGGACAGCCTGCGAGGCGGACTGGGCGAGCCGGGAGCGCAGGCGCTCGCAGCGTTCGTGCGTGGCGGCGGGACACTGCTCGCCTTCAATGGCGCGAGCGATTACGCGATCGAAGCGCTCAAGCTGCCAGTGAAGAACGTGCTGGCCGGCGTTCGCAACACGGATTTTTATGCGCCGGGATCGTTGCTGTCGGTTGAACTGATGAAGGGGCACCTCGCGACGGTGAATGTGACCGCCCCAGTGCCGGCGATCTGGTTTGAGAACAGTCCCGCATTTGAGATCACCGATCCCTCGCAGACCACGGCGATTGCCACCTACCAGGCCAAGGGCGATCCGCTCCTGTCTGGGTGGCTGCTGGGCGGTTCCAAGCTGAACGGAAAGGCGGCGATGGTCGAGTCGGTGGTCGGCACCGGCCGCGTGTATCTGTATGGGTTCCGCCCGCAGTACCGTGGGCAGACCATGGCCACGCAGCCGCTCATCTGGTACGCCATGCTTCGGGGCAAGCTGTGATCTGACGTCCCGCCGGGAGGTTTTTGGCGGCAGTGGGGTAGTAGGGCGAGGGCGGGGTCCGCAACGGGCCCCGCCCTCGACTACATTTCCCCTCTATGACCGACCGCACGCGCGCCAAGGAATCGGCGCTCCTCGACTGGTTCCGATCCCGCGGATCCGCGCTCATCGGCTTCAGCGGTGGGGTGGATTCCACGTATCTCGCCTGCGTCGCCCTTGAGGCGCTTGGGCCCGAGCACGTGCTCGCCGTGATCGGCCGGAGCGCGAGTTATCCGCTCGAGCAGTGGGAGCGGGCGCGTGGGGTGGCCGATCGTTTCGGTATCCCGGTCCTCGAACTCAACACCGACGAACTCAACGATCCGCGCTACGCGGCGAATCCCTCCAACCGCTGCTACTTCTGCAAGACGGAGCTGTGGGGTCAGCTGACCCCCGTGGCTCAGGAACGCGGGCTCGCGGTGGTCGTCGATGGTACCAACGCGGACGATCTCAGTGATCACCGTCCGGGTCGCCAGGCGGCGGCAGAGCACCGAGTGGCCTCGCCACTCGCCGATTTGGGATTCACCAAGGACGATATCCGCGACCTCTCCAGGGCGCGCGACATCCCGACCTGGTCGCAGCCGTCATCGCCCTGCCTCGCCTCGCGCCTCCCGTACGGCACCGAGGTCACTCCCCTTCGCCTCGGGAAGGTTGAGGCCGCCGAACGTGCCCTGCGGGCTCTGGGGGTCACGGGGGACCTGCGGGTGCGCTACTACGGCGACACCGCGCGGCTTGAACTTACGTACGGTGAACTCGTGCGGTGGCTACAGCCGGCGATGCGCGAACAACTGCGGCGCGTGGTCGTGGCCAGCGGTTTCGCACGGGTTGAGGTGGACCGGCGCGGCTTCCGCTCCGGGTCGCTCAACCGCGACGACGTTCCACAGTTCGACACACTGGAACCAGATGACGAGCCCATGCCCGCGTCTGGTGAACTCTCGACTCTGAATCGCTGAATGTTCTCCTGCCTCGGCCGTCTCGGTTGTTTCGCGACCATCCTGCTGCTGCTCGCAGCGGTCGTGGGTTGGTTCACGCAAGACATGTGGATCCCCAAGCTCAGGGCGCGCGCCGGCTTTGCGCCGGCGGTCAGTGCCTCGGTCTGGGAGCCCGTGAAGTCCGAGGGGGCTGCCCGTGGGCACGACGCCTTGGTGCAGCTCCGCAAGCGCAACGGTCCGGTGTTTGTGAAAGTGCATCCCGCGGATCTCGCGTCGTACGCGATCGGCCTTGCGCCGAGCAAGGCGCTGAGTGCCGTCAAGCACCTGGAATCGCGCGCCGAGGGTGACCGCGTCTACTTCCGTGGCGCCGTGAATACGGCGGAACTCGGGGCGTCCGCCAAGACCGGTCCGCTATCCGGCGTGATGGACGGCATGCTCCGTGGGGAGCAGCAGATTACCGTGGGCGGTCGCATGGAAGTTGCCTCGCCTGGACATGGCGTGTTCAATATCGATGAGGTCAAAATCGGTGAGTTGCGACTCCCCGCCGCCGCGGTGCGCAAGCTGATCGCCCACTATGCGGGGACGGCCGAGGCGAATGGTGGCGAATCGCTCACCTTCCCACTGCCGCCCGAAATTGGTGATGTGCGCGTGCAGAAAGGCGCAATCACGCTGTACAAATCGGGACGATGAGTCGCCGACTGCTGGTGGTGGACGACGAGTCCGGCGTGCGCGCCGCACTCCGCCAGCTGCTCGAGTTCGAAGGCTACGAGGTGCGCGTCGCGTCGAGCGGCGCCGAGGCGCTGGCCACGTACGAGGCCTGGAAGCCGGAGCTCGTCTTCATGGACGTGAAGATGACCGGCATGGACGGTCTCGAGACGCTGAAGCGGCTGCGCGGGCGCGATCCGTCGGCGATTGTCGTCATGATCAGCGGGCACGCCACGATTCAGAATGCCGTCGAAGCCACGCAACTGGGCGCCTACGACATTCTCGAGAAGCCGCTGGATACCGATCGCATTCTTGTGACGCTGCGCAATGCGATTGGACGTATTGAGCTCGCGCAAGAGAATCAGCGGCTCAAAGCCACCATCGAGTCGCGCTACGAGATTGTCGGCCGTTCATCGACGATTCGTGCCGTGATTGAAAAGATCGACGAGTTGATCGCGCGCGCCATTCATCGGCAGTCGCCGCGCTCCGCTAAGCGCTTTGTCGAAGTGAACTGTGCGGCGATTCCTGGTGAGCTCATCGAGAGCGAACTCTTTGGGCACATGAAGGGATCGTTTACCGGTGCCGGTGCCGATCGTGCGGGCAAGTTCGAGCAGGCGGACGGCGGCACACTGTTCCTCGACGAAATCGGCGACATGTCGCTCGCCGCACAGGCCAAGGTGTTGCGCGTGCTCCAGGACGGCGAAGTGACGCGAATCGGCGGGCAGAAGCCAACGCGTGTCGACGTTCGCGTCCTCGCGGCGACGAACAAGACCCTCGAGGATGAGATCGCCGCCGGGCGTTTTCGCGAGGATTTATATTATCGGCTCAACGTCGTGCCGATCCATGTGCCCGCCTTACGCGAACGGCGCGAGGACATTCCGCAGCTCATCGTACACTTTCTGCAGCAGTTCACGACGCTTGATGGGGCGCCCTCGCGCGGCATGGAACACGCCGCAGCCGAACGACTCGTGCATCACGGGTGGCCTGGCAATGTGCGCGAGTTGCGCAACACGATCGAGCGTCTGCTGATTCTGTCGTCGGGGCCGAGCATCACCGCGTCCGACGCAGAGCGCCTAGTCGGGGCGCGGACCGGCGCGAGCGGTGGCATCGGGGCGCTCGAACAGTGCAAGACGTACGAGGAGTTCAAGGACGCCGCGGAAAAATTGTTTCTGCAGGCGCGATTGCGTGAACACGACTGGAATGTCGCCGAGACGGCGCGCGCCATCGACATGCCGCGCAGCAACTTGTACAACAAGATCGAGCGGCATGGCCTCACGCGGGATCACGCATGAGCGACCGCAACTGGGACGCCGAGCTCAAAAAGATTGATCGTCAGCTGGAGCAGGTGAGTGACGAGGCGGTCTTCCCCTCGAAAGCGGCGAAGACTCCTGCGGCCAAGGTCGACGCACTCGAAGCGCAGCGCACGACGTCGACCTTTGGCGTCTTCGCGCGACTCACCCTCGCGGTGTTGCTCGGCGTTGCCATCGTCTTTTGGCCCTACGAGGCGCGGTGCGGCTTTGGCATGACCGCGTACCTCGGCGCCGTTGCCACGCTGGTGACGGCCGGCATCTGGTCGTCCATCTGGACCTGGCGCCATCGGGCAGCACGCGCGCACACGCTGTCGTTGTTGCTCGTGCTCTGGGGAATGATCCTCGGAGCGGTGGACCTGTTACCTCGGCTTGGCTACGCCAAACCCACGGCCGATCATCCCGCGGTTTGGGTCTGTCCTTCACCGAATCAAAATCCATGACAAAAACCTTTCAGAACTTTATCGGCGGGCAGTGGGTGGCTCCGACGAGCGGCGCGCACTTTGAGAATCGGAATCCAGCCGACACGCGTGACCTCATCGGGCAGTTTCCACTGTCGGATGCCGCCGATGTTGCGGCCGCGGTCGCGTCGGCGAAGCGTGGCTTTGAGCAGTGGCGTCGCACGCCGGCCCCGGCGCGCGGCGATGTGCTCCGGCGCGTGGGCGAGATCATGGTGGCGCGCAAGGAAGAGCTCGCCGACCTCATGACGCGCGAGATGGGCAAGCCGCTCGCCGAAACACGCGGCGACGTGCAAGAGGGGATCGACACCGCATTTTATGCAGCCACGGAAGGGCGGCGGCTGTTCGGCCACACCGTACCGAGTGAGCTGCGCAACAAATGGGCGATGAGCTTCCGTCGGCCGATTGGGGTGGCCGGCATTATTACGCCTTTCAACTTTCCACTCGCGATTCCGACCTGGAAGATGTTCCCCGCGCTCCTGTGCGGAAACAGCTGCGTGTTTAAGCCCGCGGAGGATGTGCCGCACACGGGGCATGTGTTTGTCGAGATCCTGCTTGAGGCGGGTCTTCCTCCGGAGGTGATCAACCTCGTGCACGGCGACGGGGCAGTGGGGGCGGCAATCGTCGCGCATCAGGATGTCGCGCTTGTGTCGTTCACGGGCTCCACCGAAACGGGAAGCAAGGTCGGAGCGGAGTGCGGGCGTACCCACAAGCGTCTGTCGCTGGAGATGGGCGGGAAGAACGCGATGATTGTCATGAACGATGCGGATCTCGACCTCGCACTCGAAGGGATTCTCTGGGGCGCCTTTGGGACCACAGGGCAGCGCTGCACCGCCACCAGCCGCCTGATTGTCCAGGAGGGGGTGCACGATCAGTTTGTGGAACTGCTCGCCACGCGGGCCGCGAAGCTCAGGCTCGGTGACGGTCGCGCCGCCGGAACCGATGTCGGGCCGCTCATCCACGCCGATGCGCGCGCCAAGGTCGAGCGGTATGTGGCGATCGGCCAGCAGGAGGGGGCGACGCTGCGGTTGGGCGGCTCCGTCGCCACCGGCAAGGGGCTCGACCACGGGTGGTTCTTCCAGCCGACCATTTTCACCGGTGTGAAGGCGGGGTCGCGGCTCGAGCAGGAGGAGATCTTTGGTCCCGTGCTCTCCGTCATCAAGGTCAAAGATGCCGACGAGGCGTTCCGCGTGAACAACGATGTCATGTACGGGCTCTCCTCGAGCGTCTACACCCGCGACGTGAACCTCGCGTTCCGTGCCCTGAATGACCTCGATAACGGCATCACGTATATCAACGCCCCCACGATCGGCGCCGAGGCCCATCTCCCCTTTGGTGGCGTCAAGGCGACCGGAAACGGCCACCGCGAAGGGGGGTGGGAAGTCTATGAGTTCTACTCGGAAACAAAGGTCGGCTACGTCGATTTCTCAGGCACGTTGCAGCGCGCCCAGATCGATAACTACTGACCCAAGACCCCCGAGGCGCCGGCGTGCAGTTGACGGCGCGCTCGGCGCGCTCTTTAATACCACCAGTGACCGAACAACCGTACGAGCCCCTCTCGCCCCCCGACGACACCGCACTGGCGCCTTCCGAGCCGCCTCGTCGACGTCGCGTCGCGCGCGCTATTGCACGCGGCCTCTTCGAATGGGCGAAGTCCGTGTCGCTCGCCATCCTGCTGTTCTTGGTGGTGCGCTCCTTCTTGGTCGAGGCATTTAAGATCCCGACGGGGAGTATGGAAGGGACGTTGCTCGTTGGCGATTTTCTCCTAGTTAATAAGCTGGTCTACGGCGCCGATGTCCCCTACACGGGGCGCCGCCTCCCCGCCATCTCGATGCCGAAGTACCGCGATATCGTGGTCTTTCAGTATCCCGTCGATCCCGGTGTGAATTTCGTGAAGCGGCTCGTCGGGTTGCCTGGCGACACGCTCGCGATGGAAAACGGCGCGCTGATCCGAAATGGTCAGCGCGAGGTCGAGCCCTACGTGACCCATAGCGACCCGGGCGGGGACCCCGCCGGGGAAGATTTTGGTTGGCAGCGCGGCTTTTTGGTGCGGCATGTGGGGGCCTCCCCGTCGTATCATCCCTCCAGAAACAACTGGGGGCCGATCGTTGTGCCGCTGCGGCAGTACTTCATGCTGGGCGACAACCGGGACAACTCCCTCGACAGCCGGTACTGGGGCTTCGTGGCCGACACGTTGGTGCGTGGGAGACCGCTGGTGGTCTACTACAGCTATGCACCCGATTCGACCTACGCCTTTGACTGGCTGACGCGGGTCCGGTGGCAGCGATTCGGCGAGCGGGTCCGGTGACCTTCCGCTCTGCGCGTGTGCACCCCACATTCTCCGTTCGACAGGGTGAGGTGGAATGACGGAACGTCAGGTCGGTCGTCGTGGTGCGCTGCCGCACAAACGACAAGGCTACGAGGAAGGCTCGCTCGACCAATACCTGCGCGACATCAGCATTTATCCGCTGATCACGCGTGAGCAGGAGGTCTCGCTGGCCCAACGTATTCGTGCCGACGATCAGGAGGCGCTCGACACGCTCGTGCGCTCGAATCTGCGCTTCGTCGTGTCCGTCGCCAAGAAATATCAAAATCAGGGTGTCTCGCTCAGCGACCTCATCAACGAGGGCAACCTTGGGTTGATCCGCGCGGCGCACAAGTTCGACGAGACCAAGGGGATCAAGTTCATCTCCTACGCCGTCTGGTGGATTCGTCAGGCCATTCTGCAGGCGCTCGCCGAGCAGAGCCGCATCGTGCGTGTGCCGCTGAACCGCGCCGGCACACTCCACCGGATCGGCAAGCGCGCGAGCGCGCTCCTCCAAGAGCTCGGGCGCGAGGCCACCAACGCCGAGATTGCCAAGGGCATGGACATCACGGAAGAGGAAGTCACGACGACGATTTCGATTTCGCAGACCTACCTCTCCCTCGATGCGCCGATGACGCCAGGGGAGGACAATCGACTCCTCGATTATCTTCCGGATACGGTCAATCCGACGCCAGAAGATGAGATTCTTGAGAAGGCGCTGACGCACTCGATTCAGGAGGCGCTGGCGGGACTCAAAGAGCGCGAGTCCAAGATTCTTCGCCTCTACTTCGGACTCGACGGTGCCGAGCCGATGACCCTCGAGGAAATCGGCGTGGTGCTCAATATCACGCGGGAACGGGTGCGGCAGATCAAAGAAAAGGCGCTGTCGCGTCTGCGGCACGTCAGCCGCGCGCGGGCGCTCGAAAGTTATCTGGGATAGGTCATGGCAAAGGACGCAAGCTTCGACGTAACAACGGGCGTAGACCTCCAAGAGGTCGACAACGCGATCAATCAAGCCACCAAGGAAGTCCAGCAGCGCTACGACTTCAAGGACGCCAAGGTCGAGATCGAGTTCAAACGCGTTGAGGGGGTCATTAACCTGATGGCCGACAACGACATGCGAATGCGCGCACTCTTTGACGTGGTGCAGTCCAAACTGATCAAGCGCGGCGTTCCGGTAAAAAATCTCGAGGTCGGCGACGTAAAACCCGCCGGCGGCGACACGCTCCGTCGCGAGGTGAAGCTCAAACAGGCCCTCGACACCGAAACGGCTAAGAAGATCACCGCCGCAATCAAGGAAAAGAAGTTCAAAAAGGTGCAAGCCTCGATTCAAGCCGAGCAGGTGCGCGTGAGCGCGCCCGCGCGCGACGAGCTCCAAGAGGTCATCGCCTTCCTCCGGTCTGAGGACTTTGGCGTGGAGCTTCAGTTCGGGAACTACCGCTAGGGATTTCGGCCCCGCCCAGTAGAGCGTACCGGGCACAGCGGGTAGCTTTCAGGAGCACCCACTGGACTCCCTCAGCTCCTGTGCCCCACATGCGCGTCGCCCTCATCACGCTCGGCTGTGACAAAAATACCGTGGACTCGGAGCGCTACTTAGCGCAGCTCCTTGACCATGGTGCGGAGCAGGTGCTCGATCCTGCGGACGCCGAGCTGATCATCGTGAACACCTGTGGCTTTATTGATGCCGCGAAGGCCGAATCGATTGACGCACTCGTGCAGGCCGGGCGACTCAAGATCGACGGCGCCGCGCAGGCGGTGGTGGCCGTGGGGTGTATGGTGGAGCGCCACAAGGACGAGTTGGCTGAGGCACTGCCCGAGGTGGATTTCTTTCTCGGTGCATCAGAGATGGAGCAGTTGGTGCCGCGGCTGTACGAGCGCGGACTTATTGGTGATCCCGTGACGCAGCACCCCGGCGTGCGCACCTACGCGGGGGAAACGCCGCACGTGCGCTACCTGAAAATCAGCGAAGGGTGCGACCACGGGTGCGCGTTCTGTGCCATTCCGCTGATGCGCGGCAAGCATCGATCCTTCTCGCTCGACGAAATCGTGCGTGAGGCGCAGTTGCTGGAGCTCCAGGGCGCGCGCGAGGTGAATCTCGTGGCGCAGGATCTCGCGCATTACGGGCGCGACCGGAGCGATGGCGTGCGTCTCCCGGACTTGCTCAAGGCGCTGCTCAAAGAGACGTCGATCCCGTGGTTCCGAAACATGTATCTGTATTCGGCGGGGATCACCCCAGCGTTGCTCGAGGTCATTGCGTCGGAGCCGCGCATTGTGCGCTACCTGGATATTCCTATTCAGCATGCGTCTGATTCGGTGCTGGAGCGCATGCGGCGCCCCGAGCGCCGCAAGACCATTCGGGAGAAAGTGCAGCGCTTTCGTGATGTTGTGCCGGAACTCGCTATGCGAACCACGTGCATTGTTGGATTCCCTGGCGAGACTGCGGACGACTTCAATCAGTTGATGGAGTTCCTCGAGGAAATCCAGTTTGAGCGCGTTGGTGCGTTCACCTACTCGGCGCAAGAGGGGACGCGCGCTGCCGCGATGGTGGACGACGTGCCCGAGGATCTCAAACGCGAACGGCTCGAGCGACTGATCGAACTGCAGCGGTCGATTACCGCCGAACGCTACGAGTCGCGTATTGGGAGCAAGGTGCTCGCGCTGGTTGAGCATGGCGGCGATGCAGCTGAACCGGCGCGCGCGCGTCTCCCGTGGCAGGCTGACGACATCGACGGCATTACGCTTCTCGACCGTTCGGCAACCGTCGGGAACTTCGTCGAGGTCGAGGTCACGGAGGTCGTGGACGACTACGACTTCGAGGCACGGGTCATCCGCGAGATCGCACCGATGGCTGCCGTGGCTCCCGTTCGTGCGGGTCGAACCCTGCCGTTGGCGAGCATCGGGAGCTTCGGTCGGTGATGTCGACGCGCCCTCCCGCGGGGATGGTGCGCGTCGGACTTGTTCTCTCGCTGCTTGCGGGCGTTCTCGCCTGTCCCACTCCGCGGCAACGTCCCGCGGATCAGCCGTCGCCGGACGCTGGATCGGCGACAATGCCGGTGCAGCGTGTGGAGCGTCCCCCCGACCGATCCGGGGCTCAGGAAATCCCGCGTGACGAGCCCCCTAGGCCGCGCACCGAATCGCCCGGCGATGTGCGCATCGGGCTCGCCACAGCCGCGCAGGAAGCCTCGCTGTCCGCGACTGGCGGGTGGCGACTATTCGACGGCCGAAACTCCGTACTCGTGCGCGGGCGTGCAGGGGAGGAATGGACGGTAGAACGGCGTGGTCGCCAACTGCGCGCCTCGCGTCACGGCGCGTCGCCCACGCCGTGGGTCGACGGCCCCATCACCATGCGTCCTGACGGCGACGAGAGTTTCGGAAACTTCGCCGGCCGGCGCTATCGCGGGGTGATGCGTGTGGTTCCCACAGACACGAGCGTTGTGGTCGTCAACGTGCTCCCGATTGAACAGTATCTGCGCGGCGTAGTACCGCTCGAGATTGGCCTTCGCGCACCCGCCGAACAGGCCGCCGCCGAGGCGCAGGCCATCGCGGCGCGCAGCTACAGCTGGGTACACATGGCCCAAGGAGGAACGGCGCGTAACGCCGCCTACGACATGCTGGCCAGTGTCGCCGATCAGGTGTATGGCGGTGTCGATGCGGAACGACCATTCTCCGATGCCGCGGTGCGCGAGACGAACGGGCTGGTCATCAAGTACAACGGACGGACCGTCGATGCCCCGTACCATTCGAGCTGCGGCGGCGAGACCGCATCGCCCGAGGAGGTTTGGCGGGCTGCCGCTCAGCCGTACCTCAAGCGAGTGAGCGACAAGATTCCCGGGTCCGCGACCCGCTTTTATTGCGACATCGCGCCGCGGTTCGCGTGGACCCGTGCCTTCAGCGGCGACGAACTCGACGCGGCGGTGCGCACCTATCTACGGACTTTCGTGACAGTACCGGAAGGTGGGCCAGGGCATGTCCAGGCCATCTCGATCGAAACACGAACGCCGAGTGGGCGCGTGGGTCAGCTTGTTATCACGACCGACCGGGGGACGTACACCCTGCGGGGGAACGATATCCGTTCCGTGCTTCGTGGGCCCGGTAGCGAGATGCTGAACAGTACCTATTTTTCGCTTGAGCCAGAGAAGGGGAGAGACGGTAGCTTGGCCCGTGTCGTTGTGCGCGGGAACGGATATGGTCACGGGATCGGCATGTGCCAGTGGGGCGCGATTGGACGCGCCCGCGCCGGACAGTCCGTGCGCGCGATCCTTGCAACCTATTATCCGGGGACGACGGTAGGGCCGGCGAACTGAGCGGACGGGGTCGTCCTGCGGTCCGTTGAAACAGTCTGTCATGGAGCACCGATGCCACCAACCACAACGCCGCCAGCTGCCCGATCGAGGTCTCGTAGAGCCCTCGTAGGCTTCACTGTGGCGCTCCTCGCCGCTTCGGCGTCTGGTGTGGCTGCCCAAGGGCCGCCGGCGGGCGCGTCCGTGACCGTATCGGTCCTCACCTTTGGCCCGGGGGAAGAGGTCTTCGAGCGGTTCGGGCACAACGCAATTCGCGTTCAGCGTCCAGGCACTGGGCTCGATGTAGCGTTCAACTGGGGCATGTTTACGTTTGACCAACCCCACTTCATCCAACGGTTTCTCACTGGGGACACGAAGTACTGGATGCAGGGCTTCAGTGGCGCTGCGTTTATTGCCGAGTATCAGGCGCAGCACCGGGAAGTGTGGGAGCAGGAACTGGCGCTGAGCGCGTCAGAGAAGGATTCGCTCGTGAAGTTCCTCGACTGGAACCAGCGCGAGGAGAATCGCTACTACCGCTACGATTACTATCGCGATAACTGCTCCACCCGCGTGCGCGACGCGATCGACGGAATTATTGGCGGCGCCATTCGCAACACTGCCACGTCACGTGCCCATGGCGTGACGTATCGCAGTGAGACGCTCCGTCTTGCCAAGGCGTTCCCGGCGTTGCTTCTCGGCATGGATTTCGTGCTCGGCCCGCGCGCCGATACGCCAAGTAGCGGATGGGACGAGTTGTTCGTGCCTATGCGATTGCGCGATCTCTTGCGTGAGGTGCGCGTCGCTGGCCCGAATGGGACGCTCGTGCCGCTCGTCGCACGCGAGGTGAAGCTGGTGAGCGATCCGACGTATGCCGAGGCGATCGCGCCACCCTCGATGATTCCGATGGGGCGTCGCATCGGTCTGCTCGTTGCGGCGATATTCCTCGTGGCAATGTCCAGTGCACTGGTGCGGAATGTCGCAGTGCGCTGGATCGTCGTCGCGATTGCCAGTGCCTGGAGCCTAGCCGTGGGGCTGAGCGGTGCGGTGCTGTTGTTCGCGGGCATCTTTACGCGGCACTACTACATGGGCGCCAACTTGAATCTGTTGCTTGCAACGCCTCTCTCCCTTGCCATCGCTGTCGTCCTGCCGTTCGCGTTTCGGCCATCGACCTCGGACCGCCTGCCGTCTGCCGCGGTCGCGCTCACGAGTGCGGCGGCTGTCGCTGCGGTCCTCGGGGCGGTAATCACGATCGGTGGTCCGTTGGCGCAGTTGAATGGGTCTGCGGTTGCACTCCTATTGCCGGGACACCTGATGCTGGCACTGTTCGTCCGGAAGACGCTTCGCAAGGAACCGCGCGCATGAGTATCTCGGTCGGCATCGATGTCGGCGGTACGTTCACCGATCTCGTGGCGGTGCGCGGCGATGGCTGTGTTGAGACGCGCAAGGTACTGTCCACCCCCTCGGACCAGAGTCAAGGAGTGGCCGCGGCGCTCGAAGCGCTCGGAGTTGGCGGTCCCGCCGTCGGACGCGTGGCGCACGGGACGACCGTGGTCACCAACCTCCTGCTCGAGCGACGCGGCGCGCGCGTCGTGCTCTGTGCCACCGAACACGCGACGGACCTGCTCGAACTCCGGCGTCCGGAGCGGGCGTCACTGTATGACCTCACGAAACAGCATCCACCTGCACTCGTTCCGCCGGAGCGCGTGATTGCGGTGCACGAACGGCGTACCCCCGATGGTGTTCGTACGCCGCTGCTCCCCGCGGAGGCCGTGCGAGTCGCTGAGGCGGTGGCGGCGCTGAATCCTGAGATTGTGGTTGTCAGTTTGTTGCACTCGTACGAAGACCCGTCTGCTGAACTGATGCTCGCCACTTTCCTTCGCGCACGCCTCCCCGAGATTCCCGTGGTCTGCTCGTCCGCGGTGCTCCCGGAGATTCGCGAGTACGAGCGCACAGCAACGGCGGTCGCTGAAGGGTACGCGCGTCCTCGTGTGGCGACCTACCTCGAACATTTGTCAGCGCGCCTCGCGGTCGGGGGGTACCCCGCTCCAAATGTGATGACCTCGGGTGGCGGCATGCGAACGGCGATTGAAGCTTCGCAGACCGCGGCCGCGCTGGCACTCTCTGGGCCCGCGGGTGGCGTGGTTGGCGCGGCGGCCGTGTTGCGTGCGGCCGGGCTGCAGCGCGCCCTTACCATCGACATCGGGGGCACGAGTGCCGACGCGGGGCTAATCCTCGACGGCGAGCCCTTGGTTGAGCCGGGTGGCAGCGTAGCGGGGGTGCCAATCGCATTGCCGCGCGTGCTGGTCGAGACCGTGAGTGCTGGCGGTGGCAGTATCGCCTGGATTGATGATGGCGGTGCGCTCCGTGTGGGGCCGCGCAGCGCTGGTGCCGTGCCAGGGCCGGTCGCCTTTGGTCGCGGAGGCACGCTCCCCACGGTCACCGATGCCCACATCGCACTCGGCCGACTCGACGCTGCACAGCTGTCTGGCGGCGTTCGCATCAGCGCCGATGCCGCTCGCGCCGCAGTTGCCGAACTCGCTGGTCGCTTGGGTACCGACGCCGCACGGACCGCCGCGGCGATTGTCGCGATTGCCGACGCCGAAATGGCGCGCGCGCTGCGGCGCGTCAGTGTGGAACGGGGCATTGATCCACGCTCGTGTGCGCTGCTCGCCTTCGGTGGAGGCGGTCCGCTACACGCGTGCGCGCTCGCGGACCTCCTCGGCATGCGCACGATTCTCGTACCGCCACACGCTGGCGTGCTGAGTGCGCTGGGGCTCGCGATTGCGCCGGAGCGACGCGAGGCGGCCGCAAGTGTCATGCAGACAGCGCTCAATGTCTCTGCGCAGGAATGGCGCACACGGCTCGAACGCCTCGTCGTTGAGGCTGGGCCCGTGGGCTCAGCTGAACATCGCTCGCAATGGACAGCGCGAGTTCGCTATGCAGGGCAGGGCCACGAACTCGACGTCGCTTCAACGCCCAGCGATGATGGCACGCAGATCGCCACGCGCTTTTCGGCGCTGCACAACACCCGATACGGATTCACACTGGACCGTCCCGTGGAGATCGTCGCGGTGCGTGTCGCCGTGTCGGGGATGCCAGTTGCGGTGAAGTTCCTCCCCCCTGCGACCTCGGAGCACGAGGAGCGCGAGGAGCGCGGCCCCGCGGTTGTCACGTTGCCCGACGCCACAATGGTTGTCGCCGAGGGGTGGGTGGCACGTCCCCTGCCGGTTGGCGGCTGGATGCTGGAGCGCCCATGAGCCCGACGACTCGTCCGACCTTCGATCCGCTCGATCTTGCCGTGATGGCCAACGCGGTGGCCATGATCGCCGAGGAAATGGGAACCGTGTTGGAACGCGGTTCGCTCTCGCCGAACATTCGCGAGCGACGTGATGCATCCTCTGCGCTCTTCGACGCCGACGGACGCATGGTCGCGCAGGCCGCGCATATCCCTGTACACCTTGGCGCAATGCCGGAGTCGGTGCGCGCGGTCCGTGAACGGAATCCGGCCCCCGGTGACGTGTTCATTCTGAACAGCCCCTTTCATGGGGGGTCGCACCTGCCGGACCTCACGTTAGTCGAAGCCATCGACATCGATGGCGCGATCGCCGGCTATGCGGCCGTGCGCGCGCATCATGCCGACGTCGGCGGGATGAGCCCCGGCTCGATGCCGCAAGGCGCAACGGAGCTCGTGCAAGAAGGACTGATTCTCCCGCCGATTCGCTTGGTCCAGCGCGGCGTGCTCGACGACGCCATCCTCGAGCTCATCCTCGCGAATGTGCGGACCCCAGAGGAGCGCCGCGGCGATCTTGCTGCGCAGCGGAGCGCCTGCGCGGCCGGTGCCGCTGGCTGGCGCACGCTGGTCGCGCGCGAGGGTGCCGAGCGACTCGCGGCGGGCTGTCATGCGCTGCTGAACTATACGGCGCGACGCGCCACCGCGCGGTTGCTGGAGTTTGGCTCCGTGACGGGGCACGCCGAGGATATTCTTGAAGGGGATGGTGTCTCTGACCAACCCATTCCATTGGCCGTCACCGCCACCATCTCGGGCGGCACGCTGCACCTGGATTTCACGGGCACCTCGGCACGCGTGCGCGGCAATCTGAACTGTCCGATTGCGGTTACGCGGTCGGCCGCGATGTTCGTGCTGCGCTCACTGATGTCGGACGACGTCCCCACCAACGAAGGCATTGCACGCCCAATCACGATCCAGACGCCGGACGATTGTTTCCTCAACGCGAAGTGGCCGTCCGCGGTCGCGGCCGGAAATGTTGAGACGTCGCAGCGTGTGACCGATCTGATCTTCGCCGCGCTTGCCGATGCCGGACTGCCCACAATCGCGCAGGGGCAGGGAACGATGAACAACATCACCTTCGGCGGGCGTGGCTGGACCTTCTACGAGACACTTGGCGGCGGACAGGGCGCGAGTGCGCACGGGGATGGGCCCAGTGCGGTGCACGTCGGCATGAGCAACACGCGGAACACGCCGATTGAGTCCCTCGAGCGGAGTTACCCAATCCGCATTACCGAGTACGCGGTTCGTCGTGGGTCCGGTGGGGCAGGGCAGCACCGCGGCGGCGACGGCGTAGTGCGCAGCTACGAGGTGCATGAACCGTGCACAGTCACGTTGCTCACCGAGCGCCGCTCGCGCGGCCCCAAGGGGGCGTCGGGAGGCAAGGACGGTGCCACGGGTCGGAATCTGCTCAACGGAACGCCGATCCCCGCCAAGTGCCGCCTAGAGCTGAAGTCCGGCGATGTCGTCACGATCGAGACCCCCGGTGGCGGAGGGTGGGGGAGTCCCTGACCGCGGAGTGACCGCGGGTCGAACTACTCCCGGCTCGATCAATCCGTGATGATCGATCGCGAGATGCTTGACCGCCGCTGCTCTACGTCCTGGCGGACTGTCTCGAAGACACGCGCCTCGACAAATGTTTCGAGCAGTTCAGCATCGAGGGCCCCCTGCGCAGCCTCGCCGCGCAGGATCGAGATGGCGCGATCGAGTGGCACCGCGGGCTTGTACGGTCGATCGGCAGCCGTCAGCGCGTCGTAGATGTCGGAGATCGTCATCATCCGTGTCTGGACGGGAATCGACGCAGCCGTGAGTTGGCGAGGGTATCCCGTACCATTGAGCTTCTCGTGATGTCCGTAGGCGATGTTTGGAATGCCGTGCAGTGCGTTCGTCCACGGAATCTGGTCGAGGAACCGGAACGTGTGCGTCACGTGCGATTCGATCTCCCGGCGTTCTGCGTCGTCGAGGTTCCCGCGGCCGATCATCAGGAAGCGCAGTTCGCTGTCGTCGAGGAGGTGACGTTCGACGCCCTCGAGATCTAAATATGTCTGCGCGTTGATCTCGCGGAGCTCGTCGAAGCTTCCTTCGCGAAGCACGGTCGGCTCATTCGCTTGAAGGATCACCTCCATACATCGCTGCAGTCGGTCGCGTTCTGCGCGCCGCGTGTCGTCAAACCTCGCGTGGGCCTCTGCATAGCCGTCACGGCCGTGATTGTACAGGAACTCGGCGCGCTCGCGTTCGAACTGGAGGTCGGCGCGCTGCTGGAGCAGCTGGACACGCTGCTGCACGATCTCGAGGTTTCCGGGATAGAGTTTCTTTTGCTTCACCAATACCTGCTCCCGCACGCCAACCTTTCCGAAATCATGCAGGAGTCCGGCGTAGCGCAACTCGCGCAGCTGGTCGCGGGTGAACGTGGTGTCGCGATAGGTCCCCGTCCCGCCGCGATCCACCGCCTGTGCGAGCGTGCACGTCAGCGTTGCGACGCGCCACCTGCCTGCGAGGCCAATGCCTCGACAATCTGCGTGGAGCGAACATCGAACGGGATGACTTCGCGCGCCAGGTCAGCTTCGTTCTCAAGTTGCGCGGCGGTATTCCGCTTCCGGTTGATCAGCTGCACCACCCCGACAACCTCCTGCAGGTGGGTCTGCATCGGGATTACGAGCATCGACTTGGTGCGGTAGCCCGTCTGCTCGTCGACCTCGCGGTTGAAGTGATACGGTGCCGGAGGCTGAATGTCGTAGACGTCGTCGATCTGGAGCGACTCTAGCGTAAGGGCGCAGTGCCCCGCGAGCGACGTACTGTTGATCGGCAGCTCGAACTCCGTCAGGGGAAGTTCGGGCATGCTGTGATTCTGGGTGAGCTTGAATCTCAGGGTCGGAGCGCCGTCATGATTTTTCACGACGAGGAAGATCGAACCGGCATCTGCAGCCGCGATACGGCGTGCTTGCGTAAGGATCAGCCCTAGGAGCGTGTCAAGATCTCGTTCGGTAGAGAGCGCCACACCGACCAGCGCGAGTTCGCGCACGTCGCCGATATTGCGAGCGTCAAACCGTGAGGCGCGGCGCGCCGCGAGCAGGGTGGTCCCTTGTCGCAGGCCAGCGTGTAGTGTGAGACGCGCGGCCTCGGCGGGAGTGCCCGTGGCAAGCAGTCCCGAGAGCAGCTCCTCCACGGCCGCGATCTCGCGTGACCGCCCCTCATCCGTGCCGAGGCCGATCACGCCGGCGACTGCTGCAATAGCGGCAACGGCCGACATCGACGCAAACACCGCGTGTTCGACTGGCACGAGCACGAGGTGCGCTCGCTCGAGATCGAACGATGTAAGGGTGGGTAACGAGGTGACGCGCACCACCTCTGCTCGCCCGGCGGCGGTCAGCTGGTCGAGCGCTGGGACAGCCCAGCCCTCGGGGACATGAATCAGGGGTGTCAGCACGCGATGAATCTCACTCCAACGGACATTAAATGCGAATCCGCCGGCTTCCCCACGGGATGCCGGCGGATTCGCAACGACGCTTATTTCCCGGTGATTGACGCCTTTTCCTTCTTGGCGAGATCATATTCGGGAAACTTGTCTAGCACCTGATTGAACAGGGCGACCGCTTCATCCTTCTTGCCGGCGTCCTTGGCGTCGAGCGCACGGGCGAACTTCAGCGCCTCCTGCAACGGCAGCTTAATCCGCTCAGCCTTCGCCTGCTGTGCCTGCTCCTGAGCCGGCGGGAGCGGCGGCAAGTTGAGGCCCTTGAATGTTATCGGTCTTCCCTGTCACGCTTCCCGTCCAAACGATTTCCGAGGTCTCGACGCTGAACGCCTTCATCGTGAGAACGAGCGAGTTCCCCATCGTGATGTAGGCGCCCGTCAGCATGTACTTGGCCGCGATAATCTTGCCAAGCTTGATCACCGTCGAGGGGTCGACCGCGCCGTTGGCGGAGAGTTTCTGCTCCTCCATGATCTTGTTCATCTGGTCGCGCTCGACGACGCGGATGCTCGGATTCGGGAGCAGTTCCTCAATCGCCATATCGGCCAATCCCTTGGCCAACGGGGCGAGCTCTTCATTCGCCTTGCCGGTGGCGCTGTTGGTGAAGGGCAGAAGGCCGAGTCCCGGCTTGCCCTGCGCCTGCAACGCGCCGGTGAACAGCACGAGGCTACCAATGATCGAGAACATGGTGGAACGCTTCATCTGGACCCTCCTCAAGAAGTAGAGCTTAAACCGTCAGTGTGAGACCTTCCGCGGCGGCCATGACGCGCAATGTGGCCCCGCGCTCCTGCACCATCGCCCTGCATGCGTCGACCTGCGCGTCCATCTGGTCGTCTGTGCGCCGGGGTTCGTGATGAAATAGAACCAGCGTCTCCACCCCAGCCTCAATCGCCAACTCCACGCCATCGCGGTAGGTCGAGTGCCCCCATCCGCGATGACTCGGGTATTCCTCGGTCGTGTACGTCGTGTCATGCACGAGGACGGTTGCCGAGCGGGCGAACTCTACAAGGTTGGCGCGCCAGCCCTCGGTGGTTTCGTACCGGTTATGTGGTTGCAGCTCGTTGTCCGATACGTAGACGAATGACCGGTCCGAATGTCCCGGCTCAGCGAATCGGTACGCGAGCGCCCCGCCAGGATGCTGCACGTCCATTGCGGTCACTGCGTAGCCCGTGCCCATGCAGGTATCGCCTTCGTGAATCTTCCGGAAATCGATGGATGCATTCAACTCATCAAACGCGACGGGAAACACGACCGGATTCATTTGGTCGCGGACCACGCGATCGATGCTGGTCTGCAGCGACGCCGAGCCCCATATCGTGAAGTGATTCCCGCCCTGAAACATCGGGGCAAAGAAGGGAAGTCCTTGAATGTGATCCCAGTGGGCGTGCGTGAGGAAAATGTCTCCCGAAATGAGCGTGCCCTTCGCCTGCGCAAGCAGGTGATTGCCGAGCGCTCGGATCCCGGTGCCCGCGTCGAGAATCACGAGCCAACCGGATTCCGTGCGGACCTCCACGCATGGTGTGTTGCCGCCGTAGCGCACCGTGCTCGCGCCTGGGCTCGCGATGGAGCCTCGCGTTCCCCAGAAGGTTACTCGCAGCGTCATGCGTGGCTCCTTGTCACGATCACCCTCGCAGTCGCGCGCGCTTTGTGAGCGCCGCGGGATTGATGATACGGATCCGGCGACGCTCGACGGCGATCCACCCGGAATCTTGAAAACCGCGCATCGCACGCGACACCGTCTCGCGGCTTGCGCCAATGACGTGCGCGATGGTCTGATGCGTAATCGGCTTATCGATTAATGGCCCACCGCTTTCCTCGGCGGAGTCGAGCAGCATCCGCGCAATACGGCCGGGGACGTCGAGCAGCACTAGTGATCCAATCGTGCCGTCGGCCCTGCGCAGTCGGCGCGAGAGCTCCATCAGCAACGACCAAGCCACCGCTGGGCTTGCCTCGACGCGACGACGGAAGTCGTCACGGCGCAGGACGAGGAGGGTCGCGTCTTCCATGGCGATCACATGAGCGGAGCGAGGCTGGTCGTCGATAAGCGAGAGCTCACCGAAGTGCTCGCCGACACCAAGAATCCCCAGAATGACCTCGCGCCCGTCGTCCGCCACCAACACCACTTTCACTCGACCCGTACGGACAACGAAGAGGCTGTCTCCCACGTCATCCTCGAACAGAATGACACTCCCCTTGGGGTACCCCTTCTCGCGCACGAGCTCGCCGAACTTCTCGAGTTCAGCTGCGTCGAGCGACTTGAAGATGGGGACGGTGGAGAGGAAGGGCGCAGTCATAGGGGTGGGATGTTGACTGAGGCGAAGTTACGCCTCCGGAGCACCTCTGTCAAAGTACTCACGGTAATCTGTTTTTGACTGTGACCGGCATCACCGACCTGGGCCAGGCTCGCTGGCGCGGTCGAATTCCACAGGCCCGGGCAGATTTTAGGCACATCCCCGCCGTCAGGGCACGGGCTTGCCACACGAGCCGACGCCTCTTATTGTTAGAGGCTAGTCCTGAATACTATCGAGGTGCTCAATGAAGCCAGAAATCCATCCCGTGTACGCGACCGCCAAGGTGATCTGCGCCTGCGGGAACTCGTTCGAGACGCGCTCGACGCAGTACGAGATCCGTCTCGACATCTGCGCCCAGTGCCACCCGTTCTTCACGGGCAAGCAGAAGCTGATCGACACCGCTGGCCGTGTTGAACGCTTCCGCCAGAAGTACGCTAAGGCGAGCGCCTGAGCCTCCGCTCATTGCTCGCCGGCGCGCTCGCGCGCCAGGCGGTCGTTGATCAAGAGCTTCTCGACCCGAAAACACTCCGGGACGCGAAGCTCTTGGCGTCTTTGGGTCGTGAGTCGCAACGACTCACCCAAGTCGCCGAGCTCGCGCACACCCTGCACCGGGCCGACGACGAGCTGATCGAGACCCGCGAACTCGCCAACGGCGACGACGCGGAAATGGCGGCCGAAGCGCGCGCCGAGCTCGAACGCCTGACGAACACCATCGCCGCCACCGAAGAAAAACTCAAGCCGCTGCTCATCCCGCGTGATCCGCTCGACGATCGCAATGCGATCGTCGAGCTCCGCGCCGGCACCGGGGGCGACGAAGCCGCCCTCTTTGCCGCCGATCTCTGGCGCATGTACTCGCGCTACATCGAACGTCGCGGCTGGAAAATCGAAATCATCACCATGTCCGATGGCACCCTGGGCGGCGTGAAGGAAGTGATTTTCAAAGTCGTCGGCGACGGCGCCTTTGGCGACATGCGCGGCGAGAGCGGCGTGCACCGCGTGCAGCGCGTGCCCGCCACCGAAGCCGCAGGCCGCATCCACACCTCGGCGGCCACCGTCGCGGTGCTGCCAGAAGCTGACGAAATCGACCTCAAAATCGACCCACAGGAACTCCGGATTGACGTCTTTCGCGCCTCCGGTCCGGGCGGCCAGTCGGTGAATACCACCGACTCCGCGGTGCGCATCACGCACCTTCCAACCGGGCTCGTCGTGAGCCAGCAGGACCAGAAGTCGCAGCTGCAAAACAAGCTCAAAGGTATGGAAGTGCTCCGCGCGCGCCTGCTCGACCTCCGGGTCTCGCAGCAAGAAGCCGAGCGCTCCAAGATGCGTAAAAGCCAAGTCAGCACCGGCGACCGCTCGGCCAAGATCCGCACGTACAACTGGCCGCAGAGCCGCGTGACGGACCACCGCATCAACTTCACGACCCATAATCTCCCCGCTGTCATGAATGGCGAGATTTGGCCGCTGATCGAAGCAGTGCAGTTGGCGCGTCTTGAGGAGGACATGGGGGACCAGTGACCGTCGGCGAGCTGCTGGACCAGCTGGCCGATGCGTTGGCGGGACCCAACGTCCCTCCCGCCCGCGCCGACGCGCGGGACCTGATTGCCGCCCTGCTCGACAAGCCGCGCTTCTGGCCCACCGGCAACCGCGCGCTCGAGCTCGAAGGGGCCACCGAAGCGGCCATATGCGCCGCTGCTGCGCGCCTTATGCAGGGGATGCCGATGCAGTACGCCGTCGGGTCGGCGGCCTTCCGCCACCTGACCCTCACCGTCGACTCCCGCGTGCTCATTCCGCGCCCGGAAACCGAGGTGCTCGTGGATCTCGCCCTCATGGTCAGCGGTGGCGTTGGGACGATTGCCGATATCTGCACGGGCTCAGGCTGCATCGCGCTGGCGCTCGCCGCCGAGGGCAGCTATGACCGCGTGATTGGCACCGATCTGTCCGCGGACGCCCTCGACGTGGCGCGCGCGAATCTGCGCGCGATCCCCGAGGAACGGCGCGCACTGGTGGAGTTCCGGCAGGGCGATTTGCTCGCGCCGCTCCAGGGGGAACGGGTGCGTACTATCGTCTCGAACCCTCCCTATATTTCACCAGCGGAAGCGGGTGATCTCCCAGCCGCAGTCCGCGACTGGGAACCCCACCTCGCCCTGTTCAGCGAGGACGAGGGGATGGCGGCGATTCGGGCACTGGTGCGCGGCGCGCCTGACGTGCTGCAACCGGGCGGGGTGCTGTTGATGGAAGTCGACAGCACACGCGCCCGTCTCGTCCGCGATGTGGTGGAGGGCGACCCGCACTACCGCGGGGTCGAGATTCGGTTGGACCTCACCGGCCGCGAGCGTTTTGTCGTGGCCCGACGCAAGGAGTCCTGAGATGTTGAGCGAACGTGCTGCCGAACTCGGGCGGCTGATTGGTCAGAGCAGCGAGTATCAGTCCGTGAAGCGTGCCAACGAAGCGATGAGCGGCGACAGCGAGGCGCTTGGCCTGCTCAAGCAGATGGAGCAGATCCGCACCGACGCCCAGTCCATGATCGAGCGCGGGGAGAACCCGACGCCAGACATGGAACAACAGCTCGACGCGCTGCTGTCCAAAGTCCAGGTGAATCCGACCTATCAGCGTGTGCTCGTTGCAAACGAGAACTACGAGAAGGTCATGCAGCAGGTGAATGAGTGGATTATGGACGGCATCCGAAAGGGTGCGACGAGCTCGATCATCACGCTCGGCTAAGGAGCCGATGCCGGGTCGTTTGATTGTCTTCGAAGGCGGAGAAGGGGCGGGGAAGAGCACACAGCTCGCCCGCCTCGCGGTGCGTCTGTCCGCCGCGGCGATCCGAACGGCCACCTGGCGTGAGCCTGGTGGCACCCCGCTTGGCGACGAGATTCGCCGCCTGCTCCTCGACCCCGCGCAGTCAATCACTCCCACGGCAGAGGCGCTGCTGTTCATGGCGTCGCGTGCCCAGTTGGTGCGAAACGAACTGCGTCCCGCACTCGACGCCGGCACCACGGTCCTCCTTGATCGGTTCTTTCTCTCGACCTACGCCTATCAGATTGCCGGGCGGCAGATGCGGGAGCAGGAAGTGCGGGCCGCAAACGCGCTCGCAACGCAGGGGCTCACGCCAGATCTCACCATCCTCCTCACGCTGAACGCCGAGGAAGGGTTGCTTCGCGCCGGCGCGCGTGGCGGGCACGATCGCATGGAAGGATCCGGCGCGGCGTTCCATGCACGGGTTGAAGCCGCGTTCGCCGAGTTTGCGACGCCAGTGTGGCAACAGGGACGTCCCGAGTGCGGCCCGATTGTTGCCGTCTCGGCGCACGGGAGCGTGGAGGAAGTCGCCGCCCGCGTGCTCGGTGTGGTCGTCGCGGCATTCCCAGATATCACCCAGGCGTTGCAGGTCGTGGTATGAACCGCCGTTGGATCACGTCGCTGTTGCTGATTGGCTGTACGTTCGCAGCCGGGGCTTGGCTGGTGCAGCGCGCGATGCGTCCGCCGGTTCGGAACGCGCGACTGACCGCTGCCGACGGGGCGCGGTTGTTCGAGTCGGTGATGAAGCGGGTGCAGAAGAACTGGGTGGACAGTATCTCGACGGACGAGATGTATCGCAAAGCAGCGATCGGCGTCGTGATGGAGCTCGGCGATCCTAGCAGCTCGTATCTCCCGCCAGAGCGCCTGAAGCGACTGCGCGAGGTCACGAGTGGGAGCTACCGTGGCGTGGGCCTCTCGGTAGATCTGCGGGAAGGGTGGATTGTGGTGATCCAGCCGCGGCTTGGCTCGCCAGCTGAGCACGCCGGAATCCGCGCGGGTGATCGGTTAGTGGAGCTCAACGGCCAGTCGATGCAGGGGTGGACCGTCGAGGAAGCGCGCGACGCGCTGCGCGGACCGCTTGGTTCGCAGCTGAAACTGACCGTACAACGTGGTGGTGTGAAAATTCCGTTCGCGCTCGGGCGGAGCGATATCCACGTCAGCTCGGTGCAACGCGCGCAGATGCTCCCGCAGAAGGTCGGCTACTTCGCGCTCAGCACCTTCAGCGACTCGACGGCCATCGAGGTCGCCTCGATCGTCGACTCGCTCGTGAACGCTGGCGCGCGCGCATTGGTGTTCGATTTACGCGGCAATCCCGGCGGGCTGCTGAGCCAGGGCGTAGCGGTCGCGGATATGTTCCTCGGGGTCGGCAAGAAGATCGTGAGCACGCGCGGACGCACCCCGGGAACCACGACGAATTTCATGTCCAAGGACCGCCAGCGCTGGCCGACTCTGCCGATCGTGGTACTCGTGAACAGTGGCACGGCGAGCGCCGCGGAGATTGTGGCCGGGGCGCTGCAGGATCACGATCGCGCCCTTGTGATTGGCCGGTCGAGCTATGGAAAGGGCAGTGCGCAGCAAGTGATTGCGCTGGATAATGGCGGTGCCATCCGAATCACCAACGCGTTCTGGTACACGCCGGTTGGACGCACGATCAGCAGGCCGCATCACGCCGCCAACGCCGATTCGACACTCCCCGATTCGCAGCGTCCTCGCTACAAGACGGCGCTCGGACGCACGGTAATCGGCGGCGGTGGCATCGTCCCGGATATTGTTGCCGGCGACAGCGTCCCGCCGCCAGCGGAGCGGGCGTGGGTCATGGCCGTTGGGAGTCGGGTGCGTCCGTTCCGTGAAGCGTTGACCGCCGTTGCCACACAGATCGCGCGTCAACCCGAGGTGAACTCCCCCGAGTTCGCCGTGACCCCTGCCATGCGCGAACAACTGTGGCGAAAGATGCAGGCTGCGAAGCTCGAGGTGTCGCGCGACGTGTACGACCGAGCGCACGAGGCCATCGATCGCGTGATTGGGCTCGAGGTTGCGCGCCAGAAGTTCGGCGTGCCAGGCGCTGCGCAGCGCTCGGCGACGGGTGATCCGGTTGTGGTCAAGGCGCTGGAGTTGTTGCGCGGGATTAGTGCCCCCGAGGCGCTCATGAAGCGCCTCGCACAGCAGCCGGTGAAGCCGGCGCCCAAGCCGGTTGCAAGCGGACCCTCTGGGCCGAATCAGCAGTAGGCAGCGCCGTCGTCGGTACGACAGGCTCAACAGCAGTGCGTGGTGAGCCGCTTACGGCTTACCCGCCATCATCGCCTGCGGGTCAACAATCTTCACGCCGGCGGGCGGCGTAAAGCTGAGCACTCCGTCGGGGAGGGGCACGCCGAGTGCCATGGTGGTGAAGCGAACCCGCCGGATCATGCCACTGGGCTCCACCGTCTCGACCATCCAGAGCTTGGCGTCGTCGCGGCCGATCCAGAGTGTTGCGCGTAAGAAGGGCGTGTTAGGCTTTCGGGGCACCAACGCGTACGTTGCGGTCGCATGCCCGCTCACCGTGGTGTCCGCACGCGCGGTCACCGTGTAGGACTCCCGCGGTGCACGCAGCAACTGCGAGAGAAAATCAAAGGTACCGCCGGCGGCCATCGGCAACTTCATCACTTGCCCTGGCATCGTGCTGGGGAGATACACCCAGAATGTCGTGCCGTCGTTGACAATCACGTCGGCCGCGGGCTCAGTAAAGCGCAGCGCAAACTGCTTCCGGTCGCGCTGAAAGAGTTCACCTCTGGCGTTGAAGGTGCTCTTGGCCTGCGGATTGGTGAGTGTCTGCTCCAGCTTTGCGCGCACCGTGGCAGCGGTGCCGTACATACTGACGGCACGATCCAGCGCCGCAAAGGTCGTGTCTTGCGAGGCAACGCTGTGCAGCGGCACGATGAGCGCCGCTAGCAGTGTTCCCACGACTCGCTGCGCGCTCAGGCGACCCCGGCGATCGAACGATCCACGGCGTCGGCCACGCGGCGTAGCTGCTGCATGCACTCGGCGAACTGATCGGGATTCAACGACTGAGCGCCGTCCGACTTCGCCTGATCCGGCTGTGGATGTACCTCAATGATGAGGCCGTCGCACCCTGCGGCCACAGCGGCCCGCGCCATCGGCATCACCTTGTCGCGACGGCCCGTGCCGTGACTGGGATCGGCAACAATCGGCAGGTGCGACAGCTGATGCACCACCGGAATCGCGGTCAGGTCAAACAAATTGCGCGAGGTCGAGTCAAAGCTGCGCAGCCCACGCTCACACAGAATCACGTGCGGGTTGCCTTCCGCCAAGATGTACTCAGCGCTCAGGAGCAGATCCTGAATCGTGGCCGCCATCCCGCGCTTGAGCAGCACGGGCTTGCCAATCTTCCCGACGGTCTTGAGCAGCGAGTAGTTCTGCATGTTCCGAGCGCCGAGCTGAATGCAGTCGGCGTACTCGGCCACCATATAGGCACCCGAGTCGTCCATCGCCTCGGTGACGATCGGGAGTCCTGTCTCGCGCTTGGCGAGGGCCAGCAGCTCAAGCCCCTTCTTCCCCATCCCTTGGAATGAATACGGCGAGCTACGGGGCTTGAACGCCCCGCCGCGGAGCGCCGTAGCACCCGCGGCTTTCGCCGCGTGCGCCGAGGCGACAATTTGCTTCTCGCTCTCGACGGAGCAGGGGCCAGCGATCACCGGAATGTCTGTCCCGCCAAAGCTCACGCCTGGCGCGATGGTGACAATCGTGTTCTCGGGACGCCACTCACGTGAGACTTGTTTGTACGGATTCGAGACGTGGATCACCCGCGACACGCCCGGCAGCTCGGCGATCAGCGAATCATCGACGCGTCCATCATTGCCTACTAAGCCGACCGCGGTGCGCTGTGCGCCGGGCATCGGGGCGGGGGTGTAACCCATCGCAGTGATGGTCGAGCAAACACGCTCGACATCAGCTTGGGTGGCGGTATGCGACATCACGACCAACATGATAAGAACCCCGAAAGTAGGATGTCGCCCCCTCTTTTCGGGGCGAACCTACAAATATAAGCGGACGCCCCGTGGAATCGACATTCCAAGGGGCGTCCAAGGGGCGTCCAAGGGTCCTACGGGGCCTGAGAAGGCCGGTCCAGGGTGGTTCGTTAGCCAGCGGTTGCTGGTGCTTCCGCCTCATCCACCGCCGGCCCTTTCATCCGAACGCTCACCAACGAGCTGACCCCGGGCTCCTGCATAGTCACACCGTAGACGGCGTCGGCCGCTTCGGTCGTGGTGCGCGGGTTGTGCGTAATGACGATGAACTGGGTGTTCGTCTTGAACTGGTTCAGCATCTTCACGAAGCGCCCCACGTTCGCGTCGTCGAGGGGTGCGTCGACTTCGTCGAGCAAGCAGAACGGGCTGGGCTTGGTCAGGAAGATGCCGAAGAGCAGCGAGAGCGCCACGAGCGCGCGTTCACCGCTCGAGAGCAGATGGATGCGCTGCGTCTTCTTGCCGCGCGGCGAGGCGTGTATCTCGATGTCGCAGTCGAGCGGCGAATCGGGGTTCTCGAGCTTCAGGTCGCACTCGCCACCGCCGAAGAGTGTCTGGAAGATTTGACGGAAGTTCTCGCGAACCTCAGTAAAGGTCTTCATGAACATCTCGCGCGCGGTGACGTCGATCTCCTTGATCGCTTGCTGGAGCGAGATCTGCGCCGCGGCCAGGTCGGCGCGCTGGCTGGTTAGGAAGTCGAGGCGTTTCATCTCCTCCTCGTGCTCCTCAATCGCTAGCGGGTTCACAGGGCCAAGCGATTCCAGCGCGGCCCGGAGTTCGTCGGCTTCGGCGCGGAGCGCGTCGTCTTCGGCTTCGACCGCGGTGTAATCGGCAAACAGATCGCCGAGCGGGCGACGCCATTCGGCTTCGAGGCGCTCGGTGATTGCGGCGCGCTTGCCCGACAATTCGGTGTGGCGGAGCTCTGCCACATGGAGCGACTCGCCACGTGCGGTGACGTCATGACGCGAGTGATCAAGCGCCTGTTCGACCGCGGCAAGTTCGGCGTCGGCGGTGCGTACGCCCTGTTCGGCGTCCGCGAGCGACGACTCGGATTCGGCGAGCGTCTGCTGACGGCCGCTGAGCGCGTCGCGCCATTCCTGCATCTGGCGCTCGAGCACGGCATCGCCTTCGGCGAGCGCGCTGAGTTCCTGCTGGAGTGTTTCGAGACGCGCGGCCGCATTGGCCCGCTCGCGCTCGAGGCGTGCGCGACGTTCCGTCGCCACCTCACGCCGAGCCTGCGCCTGCGCGTGGGTGACTTGTGCGGCCGCACGAGCTTCACGCGCCGCATCTTGGGCGCGATCCGATTCGGCGAGCGTGTCGCGCGAGCTGTCGGCGGTCTGTTCGGCGGTCGCCAATGCCACATTTTGCTCTTCCTGCGCGGCGATGCTCTGCGTGACGCGGGTCGAGAGTTCGCTCCGGCGGCCCGAGAGCCGTTCGCTCAGGGCAACAGCATCGGCGAGCTCACGGGTGGCGCGCTGGTAGGCACGCTCCCGTTCCGCGCGCTGCAACGCGACCTGTTGTGACCGTGCGTGTGCCTGCGTCGACGCGTCGGCGCAGGTGGTCGCTTGCGATTCGGCTGTCAGGAGCGCAGCGTGGACCTCGGCGAGCGCGGCTGTCGCGCGATCGCGTTCGGCCACACTGAGCGCGAGCGACTCGCGAATCTTCGTGAGCTCGGCACGACGCCGAAGCGGACCATCCGACGAGGTCGAATCGGGGAGCCACACCGCACCACGCGCATCGACGAATGCGGAGCCCGAGTCAACCGCCTTCACACGACCGAGTAGGGTACGCACCCACCCACGCACCGGTCCTTCCGTCTGCACCGAGGCAGAGAGTTCCCCGGCTTCGGCGGCGTCCGGCAACTGGGTCACGACGTCGAGCGGCAGCAGGAGCAGCGCACCAGGATTCGTACGACCATGCCACTCGCGCACCGCCGTGGCCACGCCCGCATCGCGAATCACGACGGCGTGCACCGTTGGGCCGAGGAAACGCTCCACCAGCATGGCGGTGTTCGCATCAGCACCGATGTAATCAGAGAGCGGGCCGAGCACGGCGCCTTGGCCGAACTGCTCGCGGTCCTTGAGTAATCGTGCCGCCCCTGGGGCGAGCCCTACGCGCTCACGCTCGAGCCCTTCAATGGCGTTCACGCGTCCGGCGAGTCCCGCCGCGTCTTCTTCAGCCTTCCGCGATTCTGCGCGCGCGGCGGTGTCTTTCTCGCGCCAGTCGCGGGCATGATCGCGTGCCTGCGAGAGTGCGCCGTCCGCTTCGAGCGCGCCACTCTGGGCAATCGCGAGCTGTTCGTCGGCGGTCGCGAGCTCGCGCTCGGCAAGTCGCTGCGTGGCGGCGAGCGCCTCGTGTTCCACGGCAAGCGTGGCCGAGCGCTGCGCGACATCGGCGAGTTCGTGTTCCGCGCCCTCACGGTCGAGCTCAAGGCGGCGGAGCGCATCACGCAGCGACCGGACATGCTGATCGGCGCGCTCCAGTGCGGTGCGCGCGTGCGCGACGGCGGTGCGGGTCGTCTCTTCAACGGCCGACTGTTGCTGCAGTGCCTCCACCGCGGCCTGCAAGGCGGCGGTGGTCTGCTCTTCCTCTGTGCGCGCGGCTTCCCATTCGGCCACCACACGCTCGCCGATCGCGGCGCCTTCGCTCCGCTCTGCTTCGGCGCGCTCACGACGGCTCACCGCATTGCGATGCCGTTCTTCGGCTACCGCAATCTCACCCTGCAACTTCAGTGCGGCCTCGCGAGCCTCTCCCGCTACGCGAGCGCGCTCATGGCGTACCGTCTCCGACGCGGCACGCGCGGCATGCGCCGCATCGCGCTGCGATTCCTTGACGGTGACTTCGTTCTGCGCATGCGGCAGTTGCTCGCGCAGCTGGATCAGCCGTTCGTCGAGCTGCTCGAGTTCGTCCTTCCACGCTGCCATCTCGCGCGAGGCGAGCGTGAGCTCCACGGCGAAGCGCCGTGTGGTGATCTCCGTGTGACGCTCGGCGCGCTTGCGCTGACGCGCCAACGACCGTACCTGGCTCGTGACTTCGTTGATGAGGTCGTCGAGACGCGCCATGTCGGCGGTGGTCTGCTCGAGGCTACGCTCCGTGCTCCGACGGCGGTCGCGGTACAGGCCCACGCCCGCGGCTTCTTCAAATAGTTCGCGTCGATCATCGGGACGATCCGACAACAGCGCGTCAATCATCCTGCTCTCGATCACCACGCCGCTATCGGCGCCAAGGCCCGTGCCGCGGACGAGATCGTGAATGTCGCGCAGGCGGCAGGGGGCACGATTCAGGAAGTACTCGCTCTCACCGGCGCGCGAGAGGCGCCGCGTGATCACGACTTCCTTGAACGGCACCGGGAGGGCGCCGTCGTCATTATCGAAGTGCAGGGAGACTTCCGCCAAATTCACCGCGCGTCGCGCCGATGAACCCTGAAAAATGACTTCTTCCATCTTCGCACCACGCAACAGCCGCGCGCGCTGTTCGCCCAACACCCAACGCACCGCGTCGGACACATTGGACTTCCCGCAACCATTCGGCCCGACGACCGCCGTGACCCCCTGGCTGAAGACAAGCTCAGTGGGATCGGCGAACGACTTGAAGCCATGCAACTCGAGTTTGGTCAATCGCACGTTAGAGCATTCTCCCTAGACGATAAACGACAGTCGCCGGAACACCGGCCCGCCGCAACTGCGCTGCGAGGGGTGCGGCCTGTGCCGGTGTCTCAAACGCTCCGGCCAGCACACGTACCCGCCCATCTGCCTGCAAGAGGGCGTAGGCCATAATCTCCTTGGCACGCCACTCTGTGACCACCGCCTGAGCGTCCGACACCGACACGCCATCAGCCACGAGCAGTGCGTACGGCACCCGCACGACCACGCCGCCTTCGGAACGCACCACGCCTCTACGGCGCAACAACTGCAACATGTCATCCGCGTCGGTGCGCGTCGCGTATGCGCCGACGATTACCTGATACCACACGGTCCCTCCGCCGAGCGTGACCGGAGACACCGTGACGGCGGGAAGCAGGATCGCCTTTTCGCCGTCTCGCAACACGGAATTTGCACCCGCGACCGTGTTCGCCGCTACGACATTGACGGCGTAGGGGGAACCGAGTACCGAATCCGCACCGGCAGCCGGCTCATTGAGCGGGATCGTGTCAGCCTTGGGGACCACGAGCAGCGCGGGGGTCGTGTCAGGAGGAGTGGAGGCTGGAGCTGTCGACCCGGGCTCGAGGAGGGCAGGGGCCGCAGGGGCCGCATGCCGGGCGCGCCACGCGCGCGCGCGCCATGCGGCTATGGCGGCTATGCCAAGCACCGCCAAGGCCGCGAAAATGGCCACCACGCGCTTCCAGCCCTTACGGGGCCGATCCAGGCGCGCGGCACCCGAGGGGAATCCGGCGCGCGCCAAAGCGCCCGCCCGCCAGCTCGTTTCGGGCGCCAGCGCGGGCACGGGCGCCTCGGCGGCCCCAAGCAGGTGGTAGGCGTGCTGCCGGTTGAGTGGAACATCGACGGCAATCACGCCGCCCGTCAGCGCGGCCAACTGGTCTAGTCCCACGGCCCCCAAGGGGGCGATCAGCAGGAGGAGCCCCCCGGCTCGCTCGAACCCACGAATCAGCTTTTCCCAGCGCTCGTGGCGAAAGAACTCCTCGGTCGCCACAGGAGGGGTCCCCGCCGGAAGCACGAACAGTCCCTCCGCGTTGTGCGCGGGCCGCGCGACGTCATTGAGCGACAGACCGTCTCGGAAGCAATCGGTCAGTCCGGTCGCGTCCTCGCCCCCGGCCAGCTCGTACAGCGGGAACGCAAACCCTGTGAGGTCACCAATGGCGACCCCCCGTCGGCCACGCCACCCATGGGCCAGCCCGATTGCCACGCGACTGGTGGTGTCGGGGTCGAGCCCCACCACAAGCGCGGATGAAACAGCTGTGAGGGCATCCGTGAGGCGGCGCCCTTCAGCCTCCCAGTAGTTGCGACCCGACGGCGACGCGTGGTGCTCGGCGTTAGGCATGCCGTCGGTCATGGCGTCGTCTCAAAGACCCAATAGGGGAGCCCCGTGCGCTTTCCCGCCTTGTCCGCCGCATCTTTTGACTCGTACGAGCCATACACAATCCGCCAGGCCGTTGTGCCATTGGTGGTGAGCGCAACCACCTGCGTCGGCTTTCCGTCCACTTTGATAGACTGGGCCATCGCCTTGGCGCGGTCCTCGGACAGCAACGAGGCAAAGGCGACAGCCCATCGGCCAACAATCGCCGGTGCCTTGGCGGGCGCGCTCGCGACCGGCGGCACTGGCTTCACGACCGGCGGCACGGCCTTCGCGGCTTGCGGAGGTTCTGGTGCTCGCGGGGCTATGCGGGCGCTGTCTGCAGGCGCTGCAGGCGGACCCGCTGCAGGCGGACCCGCGGCAGGATCATCAGTCGAGTCGTCGTAAAACTTGACTGGCGAGTCCAGGCCGGCCGCGCGCGGACGGAATCCGTTCCACCGGACGAGCGTCCAGCGGTCGCTCGCGCCTCCTTGGAAACGCACCCGTTCACGACGTGACTCCGCGTCCACAATGACCACGTCGCTGTCCCTGACAATCACGATTCCGCCATCCGGGCCGATGAGGGGTAGGTCTTCACGCCATTCGGTCCGCAGCGTGCCGATTAACCGACCAGTGCCAATCGCGAAGACGAATGTTGAGTCGCTCGAGGCGGCCTTGATGAGGAGATATTGTCCGTCGGAGTCAATGCGCAGCGCGGTGGCGACGTCCGGGAGGTCGACGGTGCGATCGACCTTGTCGGCAAAACGGTCGACAATCGCAAACTGCTTCTTCCCCTCAAGCGCAACGAATACGCGGTCGCCACTTGGCGTGGCCACGAGGGCCGTCGCGCGTTGCGGCAGCGCGATCGTCTTGGTGCGGACAAAGTCGCGGACACGAATACTCACAAGCCCGGAGTCGCCGGTGAAGTAGATGCGATCCCCGATGTCGGTGCGCATGACGAGTTCCGGGTGCGGGACCGAACTGGTGTCGGTGATCCGCGGCTCGGGCGGACGCAACCGGCGCAGGCGCGAACGCCCGCCGTCGTCGTGGACGAGCACGAGCGATCCGTCGGGCTGTGGAATCAGGAGGCGCGCCGCGGGCGTCGGCGCATAGGTCCAGCTTCCGCTCGGCGTTGTGCGCGACACCTGTCCGTTCGCCGTGAGTCCGTACACCGCCCAGCCGTCGGCGCTCGTGACGCCAGTGAGGGTGCCGGTCGCGGCAGGGGTTGCGACCGCGAGTCGGAGATCAAGCCGACTCGCACTCCCCTTGTCGTCGAGATACGCAATCACCCCTTGCTCGTCGTCGAAGCCGAGGACGCGTCGCATCGGAGGGACGCTCTGGGTCGATGTCCAGAGCGCGGAATCACGCCCCAAACGGTAGGCCTTGGCGGCCCCGCCGTCGCGTGGCACGCGCACGAGAATCGCGTCGGGACCGTTCGACGCCGACGAGGAAGCCGTACGACTCGCGGCATCACCGCCCGAACAGGCCGTGAGCGCGAGCAGGATGAGGAGCGTTCTGCGCACGCTGCAATCTAACTGCGACGCGCCCAGGACGGAAAAGCGCGGCGGTCCGGGTCTTCCGGGCCGCCGCGCCAGTACTCCCTGTTTCTGAACCCCGCTAGAACGATTGACCGATCGACCACCACCAATACCCCTGGTGGTTGAACGAGTCGAGTGGGATGGCGTAGTCCAACCGGACCATCGCAAAGTTGAACAAGTTCAGTCGCAGCCCGTAGCCGTAGCTCCGGAGCAAGAAGCGCTGCTTGTTGAAGTCATAGACATCGGGCTTGGCCACGGAAAGCGTGTGTCCGGAACTCCACGCCATGCCGGCATCGTAAAAGAAAAGTCCGTCGAGCGGCGGGAGCGACACCGGCAGAATGCCCAGCTCAAATTTCCGGATAAGCGGGAAGCGCAACTCCGCGTTCATCACGAGCGTGTGGCTGCCGACGAGCTGCATCAGCGAGTTGCAGTTCGTCGCGTTCGCTGCGCCGCAGTTGGTCGACAGATAGTTCTCGCGATCGTAGCCGCGGATGTACTGCGGCACGCCGATGTATTTCTGGATCAGGTTTTCCCCCGGCCCTTGCGAGATGTCGGCGTAGAATCGCGTGGCCAACGTCAGGAAGCTGAAGGCGATCGCATCATAGCGGCGCAAGTCCGCGAGTACGTTCACAAACCCCTTCGTGTCGCGCACGCCGACCCACGGCGCCACCTCGACGCGATAGCGATGGCCGTAGATGGGTCCCGTCTGACCCTGCAGTGCGTTGTCCGATACGAACGCGGCCACGGGGTTCAGGAAGTTCAGCGACCCGAGCCCGCGTGTGCTGTCGACGTAAAATCCGGTGCTGTAGCCGGAGTTGTAGTCGATCCCCTGCGACAGATACATCGCACTGCGGTCGATGTTCGTAAACGCGGCGCCTAACTCGAACCGCGTGAAGCGATTGATTGGGTAAATCGCATTGTAGTTCGCGGTCCGCACGATGTAGCGCATCAGCGACTGGCGCTGGTAGTACTGGCCGCTGCCGACCTGGTCGGTCGAATAGCCAGTGAACAGATAAAACGGGCTCTGGTTGAACCCAGTCGAAAAATTCAATCGATCGGAATAGTTCGTGTAGTTCAGCGCGACCTGTGCCTCCTCGACGCGCCCATTAATCGCCAGTCCGGCGAGCAGCTGCCGGTTGCCGAGCAAATCCGCGAAGAGAATGGCGGTCCCGCCGTACACCCCACGCTGATAGTTGTCCTGTTGATAACCGACTTGTGGACGCTGGACGGCCTCGGCACGCAGTTCCGCCTTATACGGCTCGTCCTTGATGCTCGCGTCACTCGGCAATGCCAACGCCGAGCTGTCCATGAGCGACGTGACCGAGACTGGGGACTGCGCACCCGGGGTGCCCGGGGCGGGGAGTTCGCCAGAGGCACGCATCCCGCCGACACCGCGGTAAATCGAGACGCGACGCGGGTTCGCCGGCAGCGCTGCGGCCGAATCCTTGGCCCCCTTGGCGATGTCAGCGAGCGCGAGCGCCGCCTGCGCGCGACGCGCGGCAGCAGAATCCTCCGCCGTCAGCGGCGCCCGTGTCGCGCTCGCGACCACTGCGCTCGCGACCACTGCGGTCGACGTCAGGTCGCGGTACGGCTCCTTCTTCAGCTGACGCGGATTCGAAATCGACCACACCGTGTAGTCATTGTTGTCGAAGTACACAAACGCCAGTTTGTCCGCTTGACGCGCCCACGTGATGGCCGGACTGTTCTCCGTCAGCGACAACACCCCGCCGATGTAGCGCGTGAGCTGATAATGCTCCTTCGCCTCGAAGTCGTAGAGGAAAATCTGCGCGATCCCCGTGCGGTCGCTGATGAACGCGAGCGACTTTCCATCGGGGGACCATGCGGGGTTGAGGTTCTTTCCGCCCTGTCTAGGGATCGTCTCGATGTCGCCGCTCGCGACGTCGAGCAGATTGATCTCCCACTTACCGAACCGGAGCAACTCCAGATTGGTCTGCGGCCCACGGTCGCTGACGAACGCAATCTTGCGTCCGTCCGGCGACCACGCGGGCATCAGTCCGGCATACCATCCCTTGGTGAGCTGCCGGAGGTTTCTGCCGTCGGCGTCGATGGTGTAGATGTTCGTGAGTCCACCCTTGCTCCCACTGAAGGCAAGCTTCTTGCCATCGGGGGAGAAGGTAGGGCCGACCATCGCGTCGAGGTCGGTATCGAGCCGGCGAATCACGTTGCGCGAGCGAACGTCCAGCAGGAAGATCACATCCTTTCCCTTCCGCATGCCGGTGTAGGCCAGCGTGCGTCCATCGGGAGAGAACGCGCTCTGTGAATACACGTAGCGCAGTTCCTCCGTCTCCGGATTCAACACGCTGTTCGTCAGTCGCTTAATGCGCTTGCCAGTGGTCGCATCGGCGAGGTAGAGGTCGAGAAACACCTCAGCGCGCAGCAGCGAACCCGTCGAGATGTACGCGATCTGTTTGCCGTCGCTCGACAGCGCCGGCGCGATGTACACGGGGATAATGCCGCCGGTCTTCTTCTCGTTCAGGAGCGCCTGTGCGTTCTTGCGCGGACGATCGAGCGTGGCCACAGCTGGGAGGTAGTTTGTCTGCTGCGTTTCCTTCCATTCGTCGCCGATTTCGTCGAGTTCGAAGCCGGTGTGTCGCTTGAAGCCGCGTTCCACGCCGATGCTCGCGGCGGCCTGCAGGATCTCGCCGACAATCTCATCCCCCCAGCGCTGCCCGACATAGCGCCAGAACGATTCGCCATAGCGATATGGGAAGAAGCGATTCGGCTCGTCCTGCAGTTGCTTGATCGTGGGCAGATTGCCGTTCAAGGCCGCGTCACGCATAATCGCGTCGGTGGCCTTGTGGTCAGGGCCGATCGACAGGTACTCGGCCATCCCTTCGGCAAACCAGAGGGGGAGGTTGTCCCCCTCGATCATCTGCTGGGCGCCGCCAGTGCGCCCCTTGAACATGATGTCGTATTGGAATTGGTGCACCATTTCGTGCGTCATCACGTGCTCGACTTCGGCGAGGTCGCTGCCAAAGAAGAACATGTTGCGCTGGTGCATCGCGTCGGTCACACCACCAGTGCCTTCGCCAAGGTCGCCGGTGACATTGTTCTGCGCGAAATCTCCACGAGAGGCGAAGACCACGATCGGCTTCCGTTCCTTGAACGTGTAGCCCATCAGGCGGGATAATCGGGCGTAGGAGCGCTCCGCCATCCGCGCCGCGATCTTCGCGCCTTCGGCCATCCCCTGGTAGTAATGGACGTCGAAGTGTTCGGTTTTGTAGATCCGCCACTCGAAGACTTGGAACTGGACTTGGTTTTGTCCAAA
>JAPLKT010000068.1:46765-49647 GCA_026387895.1 Gemmatimonadota bacterium
CCCTGCGCGCCGGCGACGCGCGGTGCGGCCGAGGCCGCGATGATGCCTGCGATGACGCCTGCGAGCAGCAGCGCAGCGGAGGCCATCGGGCGGCGGATACGAGCAATCCAGCGACGGGACATCAGCGAACCCCCACTCAGGGTGTCACGGCGAGTTCTGGAGCATCACCCCAGAGTCGCTCAAGTTGGTAATACGACCGCATGGACGGGTGGAACACATGCACCACAAAGTTCAGAAAGTCGAGCAGCACCCACTTGCCTTCTTCCAACCCCTCGACCGAGACGACACTCACCCCATCGCGCGCGAACGCCTCGACGACATGGCGCGCCACCGCACGGACATGCGTGTTCGACGTCCCCGACGCGACGATAAAATAGTCGGTCATGTCAGTGACCCCGTGCAGATCGAGCAGGACGACGTCGTCGGCTTTGTGATCACGGCACGTCGCCGCGGCCTGCCGCGCACGTACGAGCCCATTGGCTTGTCTGGCTGGTGACACGGCACTCATAACACGAGAACGCAGAAGGACCCTGTTCGGGTTGTAGGACGGCCGCGTTCGAATGTTCCGCGAGCGCGGCTAATCCGCCGCGCGCAGTACGACACGTGCGACGGGGCTTCCGGAAAACAATAACGCCCCGCAGAGCGGGGCGTCAGTGAAGCGGGGCGTGGCGCCCCGACTTGGCAAAACCAGTTGCTCCTTACGAGGCCTTGATGACCCAGACCTTGATCTCGGGCTTGACGTCGGCGTGGAGCCGGACTGGCACCTTGTAGACGCCCAGCGCGCGGATCGGCTCTTGGAGGTCGATCATACGCTTCTCGATTTCCGGGAACCCCTGCGCTTCCAGCTGGTGCTGGATGTCCGCCGAGGTCACGGAACCGAAGAGCTTGCCATCCTCGCCCACGCGGGCGGAGAAGGTGAGCGAGACCTGTTCCAGCTTGTTCGCGTATTCCTGGGCCGTCGCGATGCGGGCGTTCTCCGCCGCTTCGAGGCGATCCTTTTCCTGCGCGATACGCTTCTTGTTGCCCGGGGTCGCCTCATAGGCGGCGCCGCGAGGCAGCAGGAAGTTGCGCGCGTAGCCCGCCGAGACCTTCACGATGTCGCCCGGATGTCCGAGCTTGTCGACTGCCTGCCGCAGAATGACTTCCATGGGACCCTCTCTCAAACGTTAGGATTTCTTCCCGGCGCGGTTGCGCCAGTCTAGCCACGTATCACCCACACCCAACCCAAGCGCCAGCGGGCCAACGAAGTACCAAAAAAAGGCCGCGAACAGCGTGAGCAGGATCATCACGATCTTTCTCGGGGCGAGAATCCAGAGTAACACTCCGAATCCGCGCGCCGCATACAACGCACCAAAGAACAGCAACAGATCGTAGCCCAGCAACCGCAGTGGGGCGAACCCCGGGAGGAGTACCAACAACAACCCGGCGATAAATCCCCACACCCACTGATCGTTGAACCGGAACGCTCTTACCCGAAGCAGCGGCGGACCGATTCGAACCCGTGCCAGCCGATGGTACAGCGCCCAGGCCAAGGCCAAGGCCAACAACGTCTCCAGTGCCAGCATTGCGGGGAAGAGCTGCCCCCCGCGTCGGGCAAGGATCGGCAACTGCCGTTCCCCATCCTGCATAATCGTCATCCACTCCGGATTCGCCGCAATGAAATCTTTCATCTCCGGCGAGCCCTGCGACGCGTGCCAGTTCTCAATCGTTTCCGTGGCGCGACGCGCGAACTCTCCCGTGACCGCCTGACTCAGGCGCGGCACCCCATCGGGGACCGCGACTACGACACTGGCCCCCAGCACCAGCGTGACGGCAATCGCTCCGACAGCCCGCGGCAGGAACAGCCGTGGTGTCTCGGATGATTGTACGAGCGCACTGACACCGAACGCAGCCGCCACGAACAGCGACCACCCCGTCGCCAGCATCGCGATTCGGTCCACCCCCGACGCCATCACCGGGAGTATCACGGACACTGCAACCGCCACCCACAGAAGCATGAGGCCGAGGCGCCCTCCCCGCATCCATCCCACCACAGTGCAGACGGCGAACGCCGGCACGAGCAGCAGAAGCATGTTCTCCACCGGCAGGAGCAGGCGGAGTGGGGTGATTGGAACCATGAGAAACAGCACGAACACCAACGTGACACGGCCCCACCGACGCTCGCGCACGGTTTCGTGCGCTGCCTCGTCCGGGAGATCCCGGCGAGCGGCCCCGTCCTCCATCACAGCACCAGCCTTACGGCTGGGCGCCGCGCATGTACGGCAACAGCGCGAGGTAACGGGCCTTCTTGATGGCCCGCGCCAACTGGCGCTGGTGACGGGCGTCGACGCCGCTCAACCGGCTCGGCAGGATCTTGCCGTTCTCGGTGATGAAGCGGGCGAGGAAACGCTCGTCCTTATAGTCCACGAAGCGGATACCGGCTTCGGTAATCGGGCATGACTTTCTCTGGCGGCGCATGAGCTAATCCTCGTCGTCGTCGTCATCGTCGCCGCGGGCGCGGGCGGCGAGCTGCTCTTCTGTCATCGGCGGTGCGCCGAGCTCGTGCTCGTCGACCGAGATGAGCCAACGGACCACACTGTCGTCGAGCTTGAGCGAACGCTCGAACTCGGGCAGGGCGGTCGGGTCGCACGAAAACTTTGCGACGATGTAATAGCCCGACTCCTTGGAGCCGATCTTATACGCGAGCTGGCGACGACCCCAAAGGTTCAGGGCAATGTCACCCGTCGCTCCGAGGAGCGCGTGGTGCTTGGTCATTTTTTCGCTGATGGCGGCGTCTTCGAGTGAAGAATCGAAGATATACACCGCCTCGTAGGCACGAGACACTGTGGGCAATCCTCCCTTTGGTCTGTAACGCCCGTCGCGGGTTGCCGGCGCGGCGGGCG
>JAPLKT010000089.1 GCA_026387895.1 Gemmatimonadota bacterium
CGCCGTTCGTCGTCCACCGCTGGGTAATCCATCACGACGTTGAACATAAAGCGATCGAGCTGTGCTTCAGGGAGCGGGTAGGTCCCCTCCTGCTCGATCGGATTCTCGGTCGCCAGCACGAAGAGCGGGCGATCCAACGCGTGGCGTACGCCGCCGACCGTAACCTGGAACTCCTGCATTGCTTCGAGGAGCGCGGCCTGAGTGCGCGGCGGGGTGCGGTTGATTTCATCCGCGAGAATGATGTTCGCAAAGACGGGGCCGGGAATGAAGCGCACGTGACGCTTCCCCGCGACCGCGTCGTCCTCGATAACCTCGGTGCCCAGGATGTCCGAGGGCATCAAGTCCGGCGTGAACTGAATCCGACTGAACTTGAGATGCACCGCGTCGGCGAGGGTCTTGATCAGGAGCGTTTTCGCGAGCCCAGGGACCCCGCGGAGCAGGCAGTGCCCACCCGCGAACAGGCAGGTCATGATCTCGCGCCGAATCTGCGCCTGACCGATAACGACCTTGCCGATTTCGTCGTCGAGGCGTCGGGCGAGGGCGCCCGCCCCTTCAATGGTAAGCGGGGTCGGTTGGGACACCGCGGAATCGCGAATGCTCATAGCGTGGAGTCTACACCTTGGGACGGGGGGCGTCACGGGGGTTGCGCCCCCCACTTACGCTGGCCGAGGGCTCCATGTTGCCCAGCGCGAGGTTCCCGGCGAACTTCCGTACACTATGCCGACACTCCTCAAAACCTACGCCGCCGCGATCGTCGCCTTCTGTATCCTCGACTTCACCTGGATCGGCTTCGTCGCCAAAGGGCTCTATAACCAACAGATGGGGCATTTGCTGCGGCCCGACGTGCAGTGGGGCGCCGCCGTCCTCTTTTACCTCATCTACGTCGCGGCAATCGTCATCCTCTGCGTCCAGCCCGCGGTCGAGAAGCACTCGGCTGTGCGGGCCGTGGCGTTGGGAGCCGTGTTCGGGCTGGCAGCGTACGCCGCCTTTGACCTCACGAGCCTCGCATTGCTGAAAGACTTCCCCGCCAAAATCGCCTACATCGACTTAGCCTGGGGCACCTGCCTGACCAGCGCCGTCAGCTACGCGGCATACCGGGCAAGTATCACTTTCGCAGGATAACACGAATGTTCTTTATTTCCCCACGGCGCAACGGTTGGTCGCGCCTCGCGAGCATTACCGCCCTCGCGCTGCTGGTCGTAGGATTTCGCGCGTACCGCCGCACACCAGAGCTCTGGGACCAAGTCGAGATTATTCGCACAGAGGCTGGTGTGCCACACATCCGTGCGGAGAACATGCGAGCCGCCGGGTATGCGCTCGCGTGGCTGCAGCTGGAGGACTACGGCGCCAAGACCGCGCTCTCCATTTTGAGTGGCCGTGGCACCCGTGGCGCGGTGTTTGGCCGCGACAGCATTAACTCAGATTTTACCTCGCTATTTGCACATGAGCAGGCCGAGAAGCAGTTCGCGCTGCTACAGCCCGCGACACGTGATCTCTATGAAGGCTTTGCCGCTGGGTTGAACCGGTATATCACGCTCCATCCCGCGGACTTCGCGGAGCACATGCCCGCCGACTTCACGGCCGTCGACGTGCTCTCCGCCGATGTCACGGAACCCGCGTGGGGCGTAGCGCGCACCTTCATTGCAAAACTCAACGCACGCCGTGGAACGCGCGGCACGAGCGGGAGCGCCGACCGGAAAATACCCGCCGCAGAGGAGCCGAACGATGACGTCGGCTCCAATGCCTGGGCCTTTGCCCCGTCGCGCACGAAGTCTGGGCGCGCCATCCTGCTTCGCAACCCACACCTCGCCTGGTCGGCCGGTTATTACGAAGCGCACCTCACGGTGCCAAACGTCATGGATTTCTACGGAGACTTCCGGATCGGGGGCCCTTTCGCTGTCATCGGCGGCTTCAACTCCTCGCTCGGCTGGTCCACCACCAATAACGCGCAGACACTGAGCGAGATCTACGAACTGCAGGTCGATCCAGCGCATGCCGATCACTACCTGTGGGACGGCGCCTCGGTGCCCCTCGAGAAGCGGTCCGTGACTGTGAAATACCGCATCGCGAACGGCACGGCGTCGGAATCGCGCGACTTCAGTTTCTCCCGCGCCGGCCCAGTCATTCATCGCACGGCCACCAAGCTTTACGTCGTCAAGACCGCAGGGGAATGGAGTTACCGCGTTGGGGATCAGTTCATTGGCATGATGCGCGCCCACTCGCTTGAGGAGTGGAAGACCGCGATGCGCGTTCGCGGCCGCCATACGTCGAACTTCACATATGCCGACCGCGCGGGGAACATTCTTTTTCTCTGGAACGCGACGCTCCCTGCCCTGCCGCACCCCTCAGGTGGTGACAGCATTGCCACACCGGCCAACGGCGCCAAAGACATTTGGTCGCGCTACGTGCCCTTTGACTCGCTTCCGCAGGTGCTGAATCCGAAGGGGGGCTACGTACACAACGAGAATAGCTCCCCGCACTTCACGAATATCGCCGGGCCAATCGACACCACGAATGCCTATCCGAACTTCGAGCGCCCCTCGCTTTCGCTTCGAAGTCAGCTCGCCCTCCAACTGGTGAGCGACACGCAAAAGGTCGACCTCGAGACGGTCATGGCACGCAAGCACAACTACCGGATGCTGCTCGCGGATCGCGTGAAGCCGGAGCTGCTCCAGGCCCTCAAAGCGACCCCACCCACCGCAGACGTCGCGACCGGAGTGGCCTTGCTCGAGAGCTGGGGCAACGACGTGGCACCAGAGAGTCGCGGCGCGGTGCTATTCGACCTCTGGTGGCAGCATTACGGACAAGGACTCACCGAAGCCACGCGGTATGCTGTCCCCTGGAGTGCCACTGATCCGTTCAACACACCGCGCGGAGTCGCGAATCCCGCGAAAGCCGTTGAGTCATTCCGATGGGCCCTGACCGAAACCACGAAGCGCTATGGGCGCACCGATGTCGCGTGGGGTGACGTCCACCGTGTCCATCGCGGTACGGTCGACGTTCCGGTTGGTGGCTGCGGGAGCGCGTTGGGCTGCTTCCGCGTGCTCACCTTCGAGCGAGAAGCCGATGGTCGACTCGCGGCCAATGGTGGGGACGGCTGGGTGCTCGCGGTGGAGTTCACCGACACGCCACGTGCCTGGTCGGTGCTGGCCTACGGAGAAAGCAATCGCCCCGACTCGCCGTGGTATTCGGCGCAGGCGGAGCGATTTGCAAAGGGGCAACTGAAGCGCGTCGCTTTCACACCGGCCGACGTGGAAGCTGGGGCAGTCGTCCGGTACCGACCGGGCGCGCCCTGACCTCGACTACGGGGTGCCGGTGGCGGAGAGCACAACGGGCGTGAGGGCGGCCGTGCTCACCGTCGCCGTATTCTGACCGGCCACAGAGCCCAACGTCCACTTCGCCGTCGCCTCGCCGAGGGCGTTGGTCAGGATCGTCTGTGGCGTGATTGCACCGCCACCCGATGTGACCTGAAACGCCACCGGAACCCCGACCATCGGCAGGTTGCCAGTCCCCGTGACGCGGACCACGATGCTGTTCGTCAGCAGAACACCAGCCTTCGCGGTCTGATTATTCCCC
>JAPLKT010000019.1:0-6570 GCA_026387895.1 Gemmatimonadota bacterium
CGCCGATCATCTGCACGTCATAGTGCACCATGTCCCAGGCTAGGTCCTGCCCTGTGACACTGACGGTGGTCCCCACGAGACGGCGCGCGGCTTCCCGCACCGTAGCGAATGCCTCAGGGAGGATATCGTCCAGCGCTTCAGCGATGGTGTCGCGGTACTCTTTCTCAACGCCGCCGGCACCGTCGAGCCCTGAGAGCTCGTTGTCGAGACGCTCATGTTCCGCGGCGGCCGGCGCGAGCTTCTTCTGCTCCTTGAGCTCCGCGATGCGGGCGGCCAGCTCCGATGAGCGTGCCGCGAGAATCCCGCGGAATTTGGCGGTCTGCCCCTGCAACTCAGCGTCCGAGAGCGACGTCAGTCGCTTTCCGATCTCCGTGATCTCCGCGACGATCGGCTGCACGCGCTTCCGCTCGCGCTCATGGCGCGTCCCGAACACCGACCCTAGCAGCTTCTTCAGCATGCTTCGCCCACTCCTTTATCGGTACAGGCCGCGGGCCGCGATGTACGCTGCGACCGCGTCCGGCACGAATCCGTGAATCGATTGTCCCGCGCGCACCCGAGCGCGGATCTCCGTTGAGGACACATCCACTCGCCGTGTGGCAATCGACGTCCCAACCCGTACCGATGGCGTTTCACCACCCAAACGTGTCAGCACGACAATGTCCGCGAGTTCCGGCAACGCCTCCGGCTCGCGCCACTTTGGCAGCGTGGCAATCACATCCTCTCCTACGAGCAAGACCAATGCCACCGCATCCGGCCCACCGTGGCGAGCCTTAAGCGACCGCAAGGTATCAACCGTGAAAGATAACCCGCCGCGGTCGATTTCGAGGGGATCCACCCGAAACCGTGCGTCCCCGTCCACGAGGAGCCTGACCATCGCGAGACGGTCCGACGCGGAGGCCACCACAGCCTCTCGCTTGAGCGGCTGTTCGGCCGCTGGGACAAAGATCAGCTGGTCCAGCCCGAGCAGCTCCAGGGCGTCGCTGGCCGCCATCAAGTGACCCATGTGGGGTGGGTCAAAGGTCCCACCGAGGACACCCAAGCGCATCGGGGCCGGCGACATCAGCGCGGCATCAAATCGTGAGATCCGCGCTTAGTCGCGCGGGGTGCCAGGCGTCCCGGCAGCCATGCCGGCCGGCGTGCCTGCTGGCGTGCCTGCTGGCGTGCCTGCTGGCGTGCCTGCTGGCGTGCCTGCTGGCGTGCCTGCTGGCTTCACGGGCGGCTTGGCGGGCGGCTTGGCGGGTGGCTTGGCCCCCTTTTCTGCGACCTTCGTCGAATCGGTCCCAGCAACTTCCGGCGGGCAGAGTTTCGCCACGTCCTTGTCGCCAGGATACGCTCCTTCAAGGGCGGTGCACATCTCCTTCACCTCGTCCTTGTAGTTCATCTCCGGCTTCTTGTACACCTCGACCATCCGCAGCATCGCATCGCGCGACTTGAGCGTGGCCGGGAAGTTGCGAACGACGTCTTTGTAGTAAATAATGGCAGAGTCAAAGGCGCGCCGGCGGACATAATGCTGCCCAGTCTCATAATCCTTGGACGCCTTCATCTCGTCGACACCCAGCAGTGCCTTGTCCGCCTTTTCACGAAGGGGAGACTCGGGATACAGACTCACCAGCAATCGATACTGCGACTGGGATAAATCACCGTACGTAGGGTCCAACTGGGGATCCTTCCACAGCTTGCTGTAGCTGTCGCCAGCGGCGAACAGCGCGTCGTCCGCGAGCGAGTCGTCGGGGAAAGACTCCGCCAGTCGGTTGAAGCTCTGCGCCGACAGCAGGTAATCCCCGCGGTTCGCATACGACTGGCCGAGGTAGAAGTGCGCCCGCGGTAGCAGCGTGTCACGCGCCGACAGGTCAAGCGTCAGCCGCTCGAACCCGGTCACGGAGTTATCCCAGTTCTTCTTCTTGAACTCGGCCATGCTCGCCGTCCAGAGCGAGGCGCTGGTCGGGAACTTTCGGGTTTGGAAACCCTGCGAACAGCCCGCCGCCAGAAGAGCGGTGAGCATGATAAACCCAAGTGTCCGGCGAGATTGCAGCATAGTCCCCTTGATACCCGACTGCGGCACGATGGTTCGCCCCGCCTCCGTCACGTGACGGCTCTCTCTGTTTGTTATGATGCCCGCGGCGACATACGCGCCGACCCCAGTAACGTACGAAAATACTCGATCGTGCGCCGAACGCCCTCATGCACATCCACCTGCGGCTCCCATCCAAGGGTCGCGCGCGCCTTAGAAATATCCGGCTGGCGAACCTTGGGATCGTCCACCGGCAACGGCTGATGCACAATCTCGCTCTTGGTGCCGGTCAGTTCGACCACGATCTCAGCGAGTTGCTTTACGGTGTACTCCACCGGATTCCCGATGTTCGTGGGCGTTGAATCCCCGTGCATGAAAAGCTTGTAGATCCCGTCAATTTCGTCGTCCACGTAGCAGAACGAGCGCGTCTGCGAACCGTCCCCATACAGCGTGATCGGTTCGCCATTGAGAGCTTGTACAATAAAATTTGACACCACGCGCCCATCGCGCGGACGCATGCGCGGACCGTAGGTATTGAAAATGCGTACGATTCGCGTATCAACGCCGTGATACGTGTGGTACGCCATCGTCATTGCTTCCGCAAATCGCTTGGCTTCGTCATACACACCGCGCGGCCCGACCGGGTTCACATTGCCCCAATAGCTCTCCGGCTGCGGATGCACGAGCGGGTCACCGTACACCTCGCTGGTCGACGCGAGGAAGAAGCGCGCCTTCTTGTGCGTGGCAATGCCAACCGCGTTGTGCGTGCCGAGCGAGCCGACTTTGAGCGTCTGGATGGGCCACTCGAGGTAATCCACCGGACTCGCTGGCGACGCGAAGTGCAGCACGCCGTCGAGATGGCCCGCTACGTACGTGTAGTTCGAGATGTCGTGCCGCATAAACTCGAACCGCTCGTGGCCGAACAGATGCGCGATATTGTCGGCGTGGCCGGTGATGAAGTTGTCCAACCCGACAACCGAATGGCCCTCAGCGAGAAACCGATCGGTGAGATGTGACCCTAAGAAGCCGGCAGCACCGGTAATGAGCACACGCACGACTATAGCCGCCCGATCGACGCATACGTGAAGCCGAGCGCACGGAGCTTGGCCGGATCGTACAGATTGCGCCCGTCAACGATGACGGGGCGCTTGAGCGCCGCTTTCACTCGAGCGAAATCAGGCGTACGATAGGCGTTCCAGTCAGTCACGATCACTAACGCATCTGCGCCATCGAGGGCGGCGTAGTTGGTCTCCGCATACGAAATGCGATCACCGAGTCGCCGCTTGGCCTCGTGTATAGCCTCTGGATCGTGCGCGACGACGGTCGCCCCTGCCGCGAGCAGTTCATCGATCAGAACCAACGCGGCGGACTCACGCATATCATCCGTCTGCGCCTTGAAGGCAAGCCCCCAGATAGCGATTCGCGCGCCCTTCAGGGTCGGCACGAGCGCCCCAAGTTTGCGCGCGAGCACGTGCTTTTGCGCATCGTTCGCATCTTCGACCGCGGTCAGCACGCGCAGCGGGACGCCGCGGTCCTCTGCGGTGCGCAGCAGCGCTTTGATGTCTTTCGGGAAACAGGAACCGCCGTAGCCTGGGCCGGGAAAGAGGAATGAAGGACCAATCCGCGAATCGCTCCCGATTCCCTTCCGCACGAGATCGACATTCGCCCCGACCTGCTCGCAGAGCGCCGCGATCTCATTCATAAACGAGATGCGGGTCGCGAGCATCGAGTTCGCGGCGTACTTCGTCATCTCCGCCGACGGGATGTCCATAAAAATCACGGGCTTCCCAGTTCGCACGAACGGCGCGTACAGTTCCGTCATCACCTCGCGTGCGAACTCGCTGTCTACGCCAAGGACCACACGATCCGGCTTCAGGAAGTCGTCGATGGCGGCGCCTTCCTTCAAGAACTCTGGATTCGAGACCACGTGATACGGATGCGCGGCGTGCTTTGCCACGGAGGCGCGCACTTTCTCAGCCGTGCCAACCGGAACGGTGGATTTGGTGACGACGACGGTCTCGCGCGTCATGTGCCGTCCGATTTGCTCAGCAACGCCTAGTACGTACTGCAGGTCAGCGGAACCGTCCTCATCCGGCGGCGTGCCGACGGCGATAAAGATGACGTCAGCCGCTGCAATCGCCGAGGGGACGTCCGTCGTGAAGGAGAGGCGTCCTTCCGACTGATTGCGCGCGACAAGGGAATCCAGCCCAGGCTCATAGATGGGCAGGATGTTCTGCTTGAGGCCGTCGATTTTCTTCTGGTCGATGTCGGCGCAGGTGACGGTCACGCCTGTTTCCGCAAAGCACGCACCAGCGACCAGGCCGACGTAGCCTGTGCCGACGACAAGAACGTGCTGTGTTCCGTTCATACCTGTGACGATTTCTTGAGTGGAGTGCCACGTCCATGCGACGTGAGCGACACGATCCGCGCCTTCGAGGCGACGGTTTTGGCAAGCGCATTTCGACTATCGATCACCAGCGCAGCGTTATTCACGACGAACTGGTAGTCGACCGCGGTGTGATCGGTGATAATGACCACCGCATCCGCCGCGGCCAGCCGCTCTGCGGTGAGGTCGACACCGGTGTGTGTCACGCCGTGCTCACTGAACGTCGTGACATGTGGATCGTGGTACTCGACCTCCGCGCCACGCTCCTCCAGGAGGCGTATCACGTCGAGAGCCGGGCTCTCTCGCATGTCGTCGATGTCCTTCTTGTAGGCAACACCAAGGACGAGCACTTTGCTTCCGCGCACGGGCTTCCGTTCATCATTCAGCCCGATGGCCACTTTGCTGGCGACGAGATCCGGCATCTCCGAATTGATTTCACCCGCGAGATCAATAAAGCGGGTCTTGTAGTTCAGCCCGCGCATTTTCCATGCGAGGTAGTGCGGATCGAGTGGAATGCAGTGTCCGCCGATCCCAGGGCCAGGCGTAAACTTCATAAAGCCGAATGGCTTCGTCGCCGCCGCATCGATGACCTCCCATACGTCGACGCCGAGTCGATCGCAGATGATGGCCATCTCATTCGCGAGCCCGATGTTCACTGACCGGAAGGTGTTCTCGAGCAGCTTGACCAGTTCCGCCGTCTCCGGCGACGACACGGGGACGACGGTGTCGATGCAGGTGGCGTAGAGCGCGGAGGCCACTGCCGTGCAGGCGGCGGTGATGCCGCCGAGCACCTTCGGCGTGTTCTTGGTGTGGTACTTCGAGTTGCCAGGATCGACGCGCTCGGGGGAGAAGGCAAGAAAGATATCTTCACCAATCGTAAATCCCCGCCCTTCGAGCGGCGGCTGCATCACTTCGCGTGTCGTCCCCGGATAGGTCGTGCTCTCGAGCACTACGAGCATTCCCGAGTGTGCCTGACGCGCCACGGTGTCCGTCGCGGCAATCACGTACGACATATCCGGATCACGCGTCTTCGCGAGCGGAGTGGGCACCGCGATAGAAACGGTGTCTGCCTTCGCCAGTTCGCGTTCGTCCGTCGTGGCGCGAAAGAGGCCAGCGGTCACATACTTACCGACGAGTGACGCTGGAATGTCTTGAATGTGTGACTCGCCACGATTCAGCAACGTGACAACCCGCTCACTCACATCGAAGCCGAGCACGTGGAATCCGGCCTCGCAAAGCTCCATCGCGAGCGGGAGTCCGACGTATCCTAGGCCAACGACACACGTGACGGCCGAACGGTCGGCGATACGTGAGAGGAGGCGCTCGCGGGGGGACTGAGCTTGTGTCATGGAAATCAGAGTCTGGTCAGAGGGGTAATCAGCGGCCGTAGAAGCTACGAACGGCGGCCACCACTTCATCAAGCTGCGCGCGCGTGAGTTCCGGGAAAACAGGCAACGACAACACCTCGTGCGCCGCCTGCTCCGACACGGGGAAGCTCCCGTCGCGATACCCGAGGTACGCGAAGCAGGGCTGCAGGTGCAACGGGAGCGGGTAGTACACCGAGTGCCCGATTCCGCGCGAGGCAAGGTGCGCCTTGAGATCGTCCCGCTTCTCGAGGCGAATTGTGTACTGATTGAAAATCGATTCGTTCGCTGGGTCGATGAACGGTGTAGTAATCGCCGTGAGGTCTGCGAAGGCGGCACTGTAGAACGCCGCGTTTTCACGACGCTTGGCGCTCCAGCCGGCGAGGTACGGCAGTTTTGCCTTCAGGACCACCGCCTGCAACGCATCCAAGCGGGAGTTGAAGCCAACTTCCTCGTGGTAGTACGTCTTCACACTGCCATGCGTGCGCAGGCGCATGAGGCGATTAAAAATCGCCTCGTCCTGCGTCACCATCATGCCGCCATCACCGTAGCCGCCGAGGTTCTTGGAGGGGAAGAACGAGAAGGTGCCAATGGTGGCCGTCTCGCCAGCCATCGTCCACTCGCCGTTGATCTTGCGCCGAGCGCCGATGGTCTGCGCCGCGTCCTCAATGATCGGCATCGACGGAAGCAGTCGGCGGATCTCTTCGATCGGTGCAATCTGCCCAAACAGATCAACCGGGATCACCGCCTTGGTGCGCGGCGTCACAGCGGCGGCGACAAGGTCTGGCCGGATGTTGAATGTCTTGGGA
>JAPLKT010000019.1:6610-24629 GCA_026387895.1 Gemmatimonadota bacterium
CGAACACCGGGGTCGCCCCGACGTTGTGGATGGTCCCCGCCGTAGCGAAGAACGTGAAGGGGCTGGTAATAACCTCGTCGCCAGGCCCGATGTCGAGCGCCTTGAGCGCGAGCAACAGCGCGTCGGTGCCACTCGCGCACCCGACCGCATACTTGGTTTTTGATAGCCCAGCGACCTCACATTCCAGTTGCGCCACGGGCGCCCCAAGAATGAAGGCTTGGTCGTCCACCACCGGCATCATCGCGGCAACCACGGCATCGCGGATCACCGCATGCTGGGCGCGCAGGTCGAGCAAGGGAACGGACATGTTCTGGATAGCAGATTTGTGATATACAACTATTACCGGAGCGGACCTCCGCAACTATCAAAAATCGCTGGAACGACAGGGGAAGTCAACGCAAAAACCCAAAATCACTGAGCCGTGACACAGAACTCAGCCCCGCTGCGCCAATCAGGTGCCTGGGAGAAGCGGCAACACGACTTGCCGACCCGTTCGAGCTGATTCGTAGGTCGCCAAAATGAGCTCCAAACTCGCACGCCCGCTCAACCCATCGGTGTCCGGCGGTGTGCCCCCCTCCAAAGCAGCCACCACGTTGTGGTAGTAGCCCTGATGACCGACGCCGTACACGTTCACCGGATTCGTCGCCGCCGACTCGACCCGATTGTCGTCTTCGTCGTCGTCTGCAAACTCCCAATGGTCAACACGGTTGACCGCCGTGCCGCCAATCTTCACGCTGCCATGTTCCCCGAGGACGGTCACCGACCCTTCAAGATTCTTGGGGTGGGTCAGCATCGTCACCTCAAGGACCCCGAGTGCTCCGCTGCGGTACTTCATCACCGCCACACCGGTATCTTCGGCTTCAATCCGCCGTGCAAGCGTTGCCGTGTACGCCATGACGCTCTCAACCGGCCCACCGAGCCACTGCAGCAGATCGACGTAGTGCGACGCCTGGTTCATGATCGCTCCGCCATCCAGCGCCCACGTGCCGCGCCACGCGGCCTGATCGTAGTACTCCTGCGGGCGCGTCCAGCGCACGGTGGAATTCACCGTATAGATCCGCCCGAAGCGCCCTTTGTCGATCGCCCGACGCAACAACTGGATCGCCGGGTTCAAGCGGTTCTGCATAACGACAAACAATCGCACGCCGGCGCTGTTGCACGCGTGCATCATTTCGTCCGCGGCTGCGAGCGAGATCGCCATCGGCTTCTCCGAGATCACATGCTTCCCCGCGCGCGCCGCCAGCATGGCATGCGTCGGGTGCAGTCCGCTCGGTGTCGTCACACTCACGATATCGCACTCAGCGTCGCGCAGCATCTCTTCGTACGAGTAGAATGCGCGCACCCCGAGCGACCGTGCGGCAGCGTCCGCGCGCTCAGGCACAACATCGCACACCGCGGTCAGCTGAATCCCTGGGGAAGCTGAAATCGCGTCGAAGTGATTCTGACTGATACGTCCGCAACCGACGAGCGCGACACGGAAAGCGGCCCGTCCCATTACGTACCTCCTGACACTGGACGCACAAACCCTGCCTCAGAGATGTACGACTGAGCGCACGCCGAACAGGTCAACGTCCCTTCGCCATCGGGAAGTCGCACACCGCACGCGCAGACAGCACCGATAACCTGCGCCGGAACGCCAACGACGAGCGCATAATCGGGAACATCCTTCGTGACCACCGCACCCGCGCCGACAAAACAGTACGCGCCAAGCGTTACGCCGCAGACAATCGTCGCGTTCGCACCAATCGATGCGCCTCGCTGTACCAATGTCCGACGGTACTCATCCTTGCGAGACACCGCGCTCCGCGGATTAATCACATTCGTAAAAACCATCGAAGGTCCGCAGAACACATCGTCCTCGAGCTCCACCCCCTCGTAGATCGACACATTGTTCTGGATCTTCACGTTGTTGCCAATCTTGGTGCCATTCATCACGACCACATTCTGGCCGAGCGAGGAGCGCTCACCAATTACCGCCCCCGACATCACATGACAGAAATGCCAAATTTTGGTGCCCGCACCAACCTGCGCGCCGTCGTCAACATAGGCACTCTCGTGGATGAATGGCGCGTTGCTCATAGCTGTGCCTGCCATTCCTGAATCGACCGGACTTCAGGGGTTCGGCCGGCGAGCGCTTCGATCGCGTCACAGGCTGCCGTCGCCGCGCTCAGCGTGGTGGTGTACGCAATCCGGTGCGAAATCGCGGCCTGCCGCAACGACTCGTCATCCTTCTGCGCGCGCTGCCCAAGCGGCGTGTTGATCAGGAGTTGCACCCCGCCGTTCTTGATCAAATCAATGCCGTGTGGGCGCGCCACACTGACCTTATGGACCGCGTCACAGGGCACGCCACGCTCGCGCAGATAGCTGGCGGTGCCGTGCGTGGCCTTAATACCAAAGCCCATGCCATGGAAACGGCGCGCAAGATCCGCCGCCGCAGGCTTGTCGTGATCGTTGACGGTCAAGAACACGGTCCCTGATGTCGGCAGTGCGTTCCCTGCCCCAATCTGAGCCCGCGCAAACGCCGAGCCAAACTCCTGCGCAACACCCATCACTTCGCCCGTCGAACGCATTTCCGGACCAAGGATTGGATCGAACTCACGGAACTTCGCAAAGGGGAATACCGCCTCCTTCACCGCAACGAAGTTCGGAATAACCTCCTTCGTGAATCCAATGGCTTCGAGGGTCTCACCAAGCATCACGCGCGCCGCAATCGACGCCAACGGAACACCGATCACCTTGGACACGAACGGCACGGTACGACTCGCCCGCGGATTGACCTCAATCACGTACACCACCCCGTTCTTGAGGGCGTATTGCACATTAATAAGCCCCACGACTCCAAGCGCTTTGGCAAAGGCGACCGTGTGGGCGCGCATCGTCGCGGCAGCATCCGCAGGAATTCGCTGTGGCGGGAGAACACACGCCGAATCGCCAGAGTGAATACCGGCAAACTCGATATGCTGCATAACGCCGCCAATCACGACGGTTGTCCCGTCGCTAATCGCGTCGACATCTGCCTCGATCGCATCCTCGAGGAACGAATCGATCAGCACCGGCCGATCTTCACTCACGCGAACGGCGCGAGTGAAGTAGTCACGAAGTGACTCTTCCTCGTAGACAATCTCCATGGCGCGCCCACCTAGCACGTAGCTTGGGCGGACGAGCACGGGATACCCAATCCGATTCGCGGCCTCAACCGCCCCCTCCACACTGGTCGCCGTTCCGTTTGGCGGCTGCGCAACGCCAAGCTCGCGGGCAATCCTCTCAAAGCGACGACGGTCCTCGGCGATGTCGATCGCGTCGGGTGACGTGCCGAGGATGGTGACACCGCAGGCTTCGAGGGGACGGGTCAGCTTGAGCGGCGTCTGTCCGCCCAACTGGACGATCACACCGACCGGCTGCTCGCGCTGTACGATCTCGAGGACGTGCTCCAGCGTCAGCGGCTCGAAGTACAGCTTGTCACTCGTATCCCAGTCGGTCGACACCGTCTCGGGATTCGAGTTCACCATAATCGTCTCGTACCCCTGCTCGCGGAGCGCCATGGCCGCGCGAACGCAGCAGTAGTCGAACTCCACGCCCTGCCCAATGCGGTTCGGCCCGCTTCCGAGGATCACAACCGACTTGCGGCCGGATTTCGGAGCCTCCGACTCTTCATCGTACGTCGAATAGAGATACGGCGTGTTCGAGGGAAACTCACCGGCGCAGGTATCGACCATTTTGAACACCGGACGAATCCCCATCGACCACCGATGCTCGCGCACCTGCTGCTCGGTCTGCCCGCGCAGGCGCGCGAGTTGCACATCTGCAAATCCCATGCGCTTCATGGCGCGCAGCGATTCGGCGTCGACGTCCGCCAAGCCCGCGAACTCGCGTTCCGCGTCGACCATTTCGCGCATCTGGTTCAAGAACCAGGGGTCAACCATGGTGATGGCGTGGATCTCCTCGACCGTCATTCCGGCGATGAGCGCACGCTTGATCTGAAAGATTCGCTCCGGCGTCGGCGTCGACATCGCAGCGCGCAAGGCGTCCAACGAATCGTCGGCGACCCGGTCGTCGGCCGGTCGGTCGCTGACGACCCAGCCCACTCGCCCGCTCTCAAGCGCGCGCAATCCCTTCTGCAGCGCTTCCTTGAAGGTTCGACCGATCGCCATCGACTCACCAACGGACTTCATCTGCGTCGTCAGCACCGGGCTCGCCGACGGAAACTTCTCGAAGGCAAATCGTGGACACTTCACTACCACATAGTCGAGCACCGGCTCGAACGAGGCAGGTGTCGTCCGTGTGATATCGTTCGGGAGTTCGTCCAGCCGGTAACCGACCGCGAGCTTCGTGCCGATGCGCGCAATCGCAAAACCGGTGGCCTTCGACGCGAGCGCTGAACTGCGCGACACGCGCGGGTTCATCTCGATGACCACCATATCGCCGTCCGCCGGGTTCACCGCGAACTGGATATTGCAGCCACCTGCGTCGACCCCGATCTTGCGAATCACCTTGATCGCGGCGTCACGCATCGTCTGGTACTCGCGATCGGTCAGCGTCATCGCCGGTGCCACAGTGATCGAATCGCCGGTGTGCACGCCCATCGGATCAATATTCTCGATCGAACAGACAATCACGACGTTATCGGCGTGATCGCGCATCACCTCGAGCTCGTATTCCTTCCATCCCAGAAGGCTTCGCTCAATCAGCACCTGCGAGATTGGCGACTCCGCGAGTCCGCGCCGGCAGATCGCCTCGTACTCCTCACGGTTGTAGGCAATCCCGCCGCCACTGCCGCCAAGCGTAAATGCTGGACGAATGATCGCCGGGAAGCCGGTCCAATCGCTGACCGCGAGCGCTTCCTCCCACGTCGTGGCGATCTTCCCCTCTGGGCACTTGAGGCCGATCTTCTGCATCGCTTCGCCAAACAGCTTGCGATCCTCAGCGACGGCGATTGCGCGAGCGTTGGCGCCGATGAGTTCTACGCCGTGCTTCGCTAAGAAGCCGCTCTCGTGCAGCGCCATGGCGACGTTGAGTGCGGTCTGGCCGCCCATTGTCGGGAGCAGTGCGTCTGGCTTTTCGCGCTCAATAATTCGTTCGACGAACTCCGTGGTCACCGGCTCGATATAGGTCCGGTCCGCGATTTCCGGGTCGGTCATGATCGTGGCCGGGTTCGAGTTCACGAGAATGACCTCGTACCCCTCCTCGCGCAGCGCCTTGGCAGCCTGCGTTCCCGAGTAGTCGAACTCAGCGCCCTGCCCAATGACAATCGGGCCAGAGCCAATGAGCAGGATGCGGTGAATATCAGTGCGGCGTGGCATTCAAGAGATCGGTAATGATGTCAGCGCGCGACAAAAGCGGAGTCCATCCGGTGTGCGCGCGCAGTTTGTCGTTGGAGCCTACCAGGATGGGAATGTCGGCCGGACGCTGAAGCTCCGGGTCCGCAACAATCACGGGCGATACACGGGCCGCCGAACACACTTCGCTCACGAGGTCGCCCACTCGGACTCCGTTGCCACTGCACACATTGTAGACCTCACCGGCAACGCCCCGTTCTGCGAGCGCGATGTACGCGCGAACAACGTCCTTGACGTGTGAGAAATCACGAACCGTGTCCGTGTTTCCAACGCTGAGCGTCCCAGCCCCACTGATCTGTATGGTGCGCACCCGTTCGACGAGCGCAGGAAGCAAGAACTTCGCCGACTGTCCAACGCCCGAGTGATTGAATGATCGCGTACAGATGACGCGAAGGTCAGTCGACCGAAACGCCTCGAGCGCAAACACTTCTTGAGATACTTTTGTCGCTGCGTAGGTGTTGCGAGGGCGGCAGGTGGTGTCTTCGGAAAGGGGCATCGAATCAGCAGCGTATCGCCCGTACTGCTCGGCGCTTCCGATCATCACAACACTAGGATTCGTGCCGTTCCGTTCGCGTTGCAGCTTCACGGCGGTAAGCAACCGAAGCGCACTCCCCACATTTACCGCTAACCCACGTTCGGGAAACAGCCCCGCCTCAAGAACAAATGCCATCCCCGCCAAGTGGAACACTGCATCAGGATTCGATGCTTCCACCGCGTGCTGAGCGCTCTTTCCATCCGAGAGATCTTCAACCCTCCAGGTCACTTCCGGCAGCGCCTCGTCGCCCGCGCCTGCCAAAGTCGTCCCTGTCACATCCCAGCCATCGGCGAGCAACTCACGGCAGAGCCAACGGCCAACGAAGCCGCCGGCCCCTGTGACGAGCGCGCGGCGCGCCGTCAAATCAACCTGCGCCTGCGCCGGTGCCCGCGCGATGCCGCGCGAGGTCAGCGTCCACCATCATGTGCACCAGGCCGTGGAAATCGACGCTCGGCTCCCACCCGAGTCCCTTCATGGCCTTCGACGGATCAGCCACCAACAGGTCGACTTCAGCCGGGCGCATGAACTTGGGATCGAGCGTCACGAACTCCTGATAGTCGAGCCCCACGTACGAGAAGGCTTCCTCGCACAGCTGACGCACCGTCCACGTCTTGCCCGTGCCGATCACGAAATCGTCCGGCGTATCCTGCTGCAGCATACGCCACATGGCGTCGACGTAGTCACCGGCGAAGCCCCAGTCGCGGCGCGCGTCGAGATTGCCAAGCCGCAACTCCCGCGCGGTGCCAAGCTTAATGCGCGCCACAGCATCCGTGACCTTCCGCGTGACGAACTCGATGCCGCGCCGCGGGCTCTCGTGATTGAAGAGAATTCCACTCACGGCATACAGGTTGAATGACTCACGGTAGTTCACCGTGATCCAGTGCCCGTACATCTTGGCCACGCCATACGGTGATCGCGGATAGAAAGGCGTCGTCTCGCTCTGCGGCGTCTCCTGCACCATCCCAAACTGCTCGCTCGAACTCGCCTGATAAAAGCGCGCCTTGGGCGCGGCCCGCTTCATGGCCTCGAGCATGCGTGTAACGCCAAGTCCCGTGAACTCGCCTGTCAGCACGGGCTGCGTCCACGAGGTCGCGACAAAGCTTTGCGCGGCAAGATTATAGATCTCGTCGGGCGCAGAGGCTTCGATCGCATCTACAAGCGACGTCTGATCGAGCAGGTCGGCCGAGACGAGTTCGACCCGGTCGACCAAGTGCCCGATACGCTCGTATGGCGTGGTCGAGCTACGTCGGACAACCCCAACAACGCGATACCCCTTCGACAGGAGAAGCTCAGCGAGGTAGGAGCCATCTTGGCCCGTAATTCCAGTAATTAGTGCCGTTGGCATGACGCGTCAGCGAGAGGGCTTCGGGAAGTTAGCGCGGCAACTCTGTATAGCAGTGGAAATATGCCTAAATACCCAGCAGTTCGGCACCCGCTGACGGCGCCCGCCCCCGCGTCCGCGCCGCGCCCGCGCCTGACCGCGCGCCTGACCGCGCGCCTGAGCCCGCGCCCGCAAAAAAGGGAGCCTTTCGGCTCCCTCAGTTGTGGAGACAGTTTCCACGCTGAACTAGATGGCAGTGACGGCCCCGCGAGGAGCGCGCTGAATCTTGCCGGCGTTCAGACAACGGGTGCAGACCTTGATCTTGATGGTCTTGCCGTCCTTCACGATGCGGGCGACCTGAAGATTGGGCTTCCAGGTACGGCGCGTCTTGTTGTTGGCATGCGACACGTTGTTGCCGAAGGCGATTCCCTTCTGGCAGGTATAGCACACGTTACGGGCGATGGGGGCCATGGTCAGTTCCCGATCAGTTCGATGCGGGCCATCTCAGCGCCGTCACCCTTGCGGTGAGCGATCTTCAGAATGCGCGTGTAACCGCCCGCCCGCGTGGCGAACTTCGGGCCAATCTCTTGGAAGAGCTTGTCCGCGGCCTCGCGCTTGTGCACATGCTTGCCAGCCAGGCGGCGCGCGTGGAGCGTGCCGGCACGGGCCTTGGTGATCAGCTTCTCGACGAAGGGCCGAAGCTCCTTCGCCTTGGCTTCTGTGGTCTCAATCGCGCCAGACTCGATAAGCGAGGTCGCGAGATTACGCAGCAGAGCGAGGCGCTGCTCGCTCGTGCGGCGAAGGGAACGTCCAGCCTTGCGATGGCGCATCGTTATTCCTCAGTCGCGTCGTCGGGAGCGGAGGCGACGGCGTCGCGCGGCGGGATCCCCCATTCGGTTACCCGAACGCCATCCACGCCTTCCTCAAATCGCATCCCGAAATTCAGTCCTTCACGCTCGAGAAGATCGGCGATCTCCTGAAGCGACTTCTTTCCAAAGTTCTTCACTTCCGCCAGCTGCTTGATCGTGAGCTGCACCAAGTCGCCAACCGAGCGGACATTGTGATTCTTGAGCGAGTTCACGCACCGCACCGACAACTCAAGGTCGTCGATCGGCGTCTTCAGCAGCCCGGACAGACGCGCCGCGTCCGAGCCGAACTCGCCACCACCAACTGCGGCGGCAGCGTGCGACCCGAAGGCCACGAAGTACTGGAAGTGCGTCTGCGTGAGCGCCGCGGCGTAGCTGACCGCTTCGTCCGGCGACACCGTGCCATTCGTCTCAACCGTCAGGACAAGACGGTCATAGTCGGTGCGCTGACCGACACGCGTCTCGCTCACGGCGAAGTTCACGCGCTTGACCGGCGAGTAGATGGAGTCGATGCGCACGAGATCAACCGGCAACGACCGGTCGGACGGGTGCCCATCGGCCTCAACATAGCCACGCCCCTTATTCACATAGAGCTCAACCGTCAGTTCGCGGTCGTCGCTCAGCGTGAACAGGTGGTGCTTGGGGTCCACAACCTTGACGCCGCCCTGCGCGTCAATCGCCGCCGCCGTCACGGCGCCACCGGCCTTCGTGTGGATGCGAAGAATCGCATCTTCCACGTCGTCGGACAGCGTCAACGTCAGCGTCTTGAGGTTGCCAATGATCTGATGGACATCTTCGACGACGCCCTGAATGGTCTGGTGCTCGTGCAAGACGCCGTCGATGCGGAAGCCCCACACGGCGGAGCCGCGGAGTGACGACAGCAACATGCGACGCATCGCGTTGCCCAGCGTATGGCCAAAGCCACGCTCGAGCGGCTGAATACGAAACTCAGCGATGTTTGGGTTGTCCTCGCGCTTCGTCGATTCGACGAGCTGCGGACGGACTAACCCGCGAAGATCAATGGACTGAACCATGCGTTGGTTACCTGGTGATGGTCAGACAGAACTCTCGTTCCGCCTACGCCCTACCCCGCCCCTGACGCGCGGTAAGATGTGATGGGGTCAGGGCCCCGACCTCGGAACTGCCTAAGACTGCGATTTACTTCGAGTAAAGTTCAACGACCAACTGTTCCTGCGCGGCAATCGGAATCGCGGCACGGGCCGGACGCTCCAGCATACGACCGCTGAGGCTCTCCTTATCCACCGCCAACCAGCTCGGTGTGGTCCCACGAGCGGCCTGCTCCAGCGCCGCACCAATGATGACCAGCTCACGCGACTTCTGACGCACCTTGATCTCCTGCCCCGGCTGAACAACAAAGCTCGGCACGTCCACATTCTTGCCATTCACTTCGACATGGCGGTGGCGGATGAGCTGGCGGGCTGCCTTACGGCTGGCCGCGAAGCCCATGCGATACACCATGTTGTCCAAGCGGCTCTCAAGAGCGGCGAGCAGGTTGTGACCGGTGATCCCGGGCAGCGCACTCACCTTCTCAAACGTGTTACGGAACTGCTTCTCGCTCACGCCATAGATGCGCTTGATCTTCTGCTTCTCGCGCAGCTGCTTGGCGTACTCACTCACCTTACGGCGACGGCCGGCGCTGTTCGGGCCGTGCTGACCCGGTGCGTATGGACGACGCTCAACTGGGCACTTCTCAGTGAAGCACTTGGTGCCCTTCAGGAACAGCTTGGTGCCTTCACGACGGCACTGACGGCAGCTGGGTCCGGTATAACGCATGGCTTAGACCCTCCGACGCTTGGGAGGACGGCAGCCGTTATGCGGGATCGGCGTGACATCCTTGATGGACTTCACCTGGAGGCCGGCAGCGGCGAGCGCCTGAATGGCACTCTCGCGGCCCGACCCAGGGCCCTGCACGCGCACATGCACGCGGCGCACCCCAGCCGTCATCGCCTCGCGCGCGCACTGTTCGGCGGCGACGGTGGCAGCAAACGGCGTGGACTTCTTCGATCCCTTGAACCCAGCCTTGCCGGCCGAGCCCCACGACACGGCGTTGCCATGGGCATCCGTGATCGTGATGATCGTATTGTTGAACGTCGCGCTGACGTGAGCCACGCCTTCGGCCTCCACGACACGCTTGGTCTTCTTCCCGATAGCCATTACTTGGTCACCTTCTTCTTGCCGGCAATCGCGCGGCGCGGGCCCTTCTTGGTACGGGCGTTGGTGTGCGTGCGCTGTCCACGAACCGGGAGACCGCGGCGATGACGCGTGCCACGATACGACCCAATGTCCATAAGACGCTTGATGTTCATCGCGACTTCCGTGCGCAAAGCACCTTCCACACGATACGTCTTCTCAATCTCCTGACGGAGCTTGTTGACGTCCGAGTCGGACAGGTCCTTGATGCGCTGCTCCGGGTTGACCCCGGCCGCCTCGATGATGCGCCGGGACGTGACACGCCCGATGCCATAAATGTAGGTCAAACCAATCTCGACCTTTTTCTCCCGCGGGAGATCGACGCCAGCAATACGAGCCATGTGTGGTTAGCCTTGCCGCTGCTTATGCTTGGGATTGCGCTTGCAGATGATGCGAGTAACACCGCGGCGGTTGACCACCTTACAGTGCTCGCAAATCGGCTTCACGCTGCTGCGAACTTTCACGGGGAACTCCGGAAGTACGGAACGGAACTACACGAAAACGCGGAACTCGTTGATCTGCCCGTATTTTGGGGCAGACACGCATTATATCCAGTGGCCCCCCTTGACACAAGCCCCAGGACTGACGTGTACGCAATACGCCTGATTTGCACGCACGCACCCCAACAGTCAGGCCCCGAGATCCAATCGGACCCCGGGGCCTGCATCAACTGTCACGTAACTACTTATAAATCAACGTGTTAGTGCGTTAGGCCACGAAAACTGAGCGCATCTTCGTTACTTCAGCCCCAGTTTCGCCTTAACCATCTGCTCAATTTTCTTCTCGAGCTCCCCCTGAGTGTTGCATACCACCGTGTTGCTGCGACCAAACGCGGGATCGCTTCCCTGCCCACTGACCCGCGTGGTGAGCGTCGATTCCTTCGCGCCACCCACCGTGACGTAGCTCGTCAAGCTGAGCTGAATATCGTACGTCTCAGCGTTCGGCCCACCAGACCCAGAACCGCAGTCCACCCACTTCATCATCGACTCACCGGCGAACTTGCGGCGCACGCGGATCTGCTGATTGCCAATCGTGCGCGACGACGTCTCCAACGTCCCCTCGGGCACCTTCAGCTCCGCGTACACGGCCTGCAATGCCGTCCACACGTCGGCCGCGGGCGCTGCGACCGACACACCGACCGCCACCTGACTGGCGACCGCGCCGCCGATCAGCTTGGTGTTGTCCATTGCGCTCTGGATGCGCTGCGTGGTGGCACCAATCTCCACCGGCGGCTGCGAGCCCGGTGCGCCCTGCGACGAAGCGCACGCGCTGAGTACGGCGGCGGATAGGACGACAAAAACACGGGTCATGACAACCTCCTCGAGAAATGGTGCTGGCCAACGCTGCAGCTAAAGCGTTCCATCGTGCAAGGCCGCCTGTAGTGAACGTAAAGCAGCAGCGGGATCCTCGGCCGCTGTCACCGCCCGCCCAATCACGGCGTAACGAGCCCCCGCGGCGCGCGCCTGTTCCGGGGTGACCACGCGCGACTGGTCATGCGTCGCGCCGCCAGATGCCCGAATACCTGGGACGAGCACACCGAGCGCAGGGTGCGCGGCAACAACGGACCCACACTCGTGCCCGCTGCACACCACGCCGTGCGCGCCAGCGTGCTCGGCGACGCCCGCAAGCCGCAGCACTTCATCGGCGACGCTCGTCACCTCATGCCCAACGGCACCGCGCAGCATCAGCAAATCCATCGACGTCAGGACGGTGACCACAAGAATCCCGGTCCCGCTCCCGGCACCGTCCACTGCGGCGCGCACCATCGCAGATCCGCCGATTCCGTGCACGGTTAAGAGCTCTATCCCGAGCGCGGCCGCACTTTGTGCAGCGTGCTGAACGGTATTGGGAATATCATGCAGTTTCAGGTCGAGAAAGACTGCTTTCCCCTGCTCGTGCAGCCACTCCACCACGCGCGGTCCCTCGGCGGTGAAGAGCTGCAGTCCCACTTTGTAGAAGGTGGCGTCGGCGCCAATCGTGTGCACGAGCGATTGCGCATCATGCAGCGTCCCGACGTCGAGCGCGATAATCGGCTGAGTGATCATTGCGGCCATTCGAGAGTTCCAGAAAGAGCAGCCAGCGATGCAATGCGATGCGATGCGCACCACTGTGTGAGCTCGTGGACAATGCGCTCAGGGACGCGGGGATTCGCCAGCGCAGCGGTCCCCACCGCAACGAGCGATGCCCCGGCGAGGAGGTATTGCAGGACATCCTCCCCGGTCGAGACGCCGCCGATGCCAATGATGGGCACCGTCACGGCCTTCCGCACCTTCCAAGTGGCGAGCACACCCACCGGGCGCAGCCCAGGACCGCTCGTTCCGCCGGTGCCGAAGCCCAGCGCGGGGCGTCTGGTGTCGAGGTCGATGACGAGGCCCGGCAGGGTGTTCACCAGACTGAGCCCATCGGCGCCCGCATCGACGGCGCACTTGGCTATCAGCGCGATGTCGGGAAGCGTAGGCGACAGTTTCACAAAGAGCGGGCGCTTCGTCGCGGCGCGCGCGCGTTGTAGCAGGATGCTGAGGGCGGCGGGATCTGCCCCGAACTCCAAGCCACCAGCGCGGGTGTTGGGGCAACTCACATTAAGCTCGTAGCCGGCGAAGCCTTCGGCGCTATCGAGTTGCGAGACCACTTCCGCGAAATCCTCAACGACGCGCCCGACGACATTCACCAACACCTGCGCCCGCGACAGGTGCGCAAGCCATGGCAGGTGATCGCGACGCACCGCTTCCACACCAGGGTTCGCGAGGCCGATGGCGTTGATCATGCCGCCAGGAAAATCTGCGACGCGCGGCGCGGGAGCCCCCACGCGCGGCTCCACACTCACGGCCTTGGTGATGACACCGCCGAGTGCTTCGAGGTCGATAACGCCGTTGATTTCACGGCCGTACGCTGCCGTGCCGGCCGCGAGCAGGACCGGATTTTGGAATGGAATTCCGGCGACCGTCGTTGCGAGCACGTCGCGCACCAGCGGGAGCGCACTCACGGCTTGCGCGCCAAGGTGGTAGTGGCATCAGCCGGCCCGCGACGACGCTCGTAGCGCGCGAGATAGGCCACCGCGGCGTCGGCGACGGCATTGGAGATTTTCTCCTGCCCTGCTCTGCTATTGATGTAGGCGGCTTCGGTAGGGTTGGTACCGAAACCAATCTCGACGAGGACTGCCGGCATATAGGCGGTGACGAGGACGCGGAATCCTGCTTGTTTGACGCCGCGGCTCGGGCCAGGATGAATAGTCCTTAGCCGCTCTTGGATCAGCTCCGCGAGGTCGCTCGACTCACGCAGATGTTCATTCTGCGCCATGTCATTTAAGATAAACCCTAGCGCGTCGTCAGAGGGAGCTGGGCCGTTGCTCGTCTCGAAACGCACCACGTCGTTCTCCATCTGGGCGACGCGCTTCGCGTCCTCGGTCTTTGCTTCGGCAAGGAAATACGTCTCGAAGCCTCGGGCGCCCCCTGGGTCCTTCCATCCTGGGTTCGCGGCGTTGACATGGATCGAGATAAAGAGATCGCCTTTGCGCCGATTCGCAATCCGCCCGCGATCCGACAACGCGATCAGTGTGTCGGTCGTGCGGGTCATCACGACATCCATCCCGCGCTCTTCGAGCGTGCGCGCGAGTCGCTGGGAGACCGCGAGTGTGATGTCCTTTTCGAGAATCGTGAACTTCCCCCCAATGGGTCCGTGCATCCCGTTGTCGGGGCCGCCGTGCCCAGCGTCGACAATCACGAGACGCTTGGCTTTACTGCCAACCGGAGCGTGGCTCGGGTCCCGGGGTGCGGTCCGCGGAATGCGCGGAATGCGCGGGGGGTGCGGGGGGTGCGGGGTCGCCACACCAATGACGGCCGCGAGCAGCAGCGCGAGCCTCATGCTTTTACCTTCATCGCGCGGGCCATGTCGCGCTTATCGTCCTTCTCGCGTAGGTCAGCCCGCTTGTCGTGGAGTTTCTTGCCGCGCGCGAGTGCGAGACGCACTTTCGCCCGCCCTTTCTTGAAGTAGATCTCGGTCGCGACGAGCGTGAGTCCCTGCCGTTCCACCGAGCCAATGAGTCGTCGAATTTCCTTGGAGTGCAGGAGCAACTTGCGCGTGCGCGTGGCCTCATGATTGAAGCGATTCCCCTGCTCGTATGGCGAGATGTGGAGATTGAGCAGCCACACTTCGCCGTCCGTCACGATGCCGTAGGCGTCACTGATGTTGGCCTTTCCTAAGCGCAACGACTTCACTTCGGTGCCCGCGAGCACGATGCCACATTCCCAGCTGTCGAGCAGCTCATAGTCGAACTTCGCCCGACGGTTCCGGGCGATGGGTTCGATCGGCGCTTCGGTGGTATCGGGACTCGCTGGCTTCTTGGAGGTCACGGTCGGGTTCGGGCGGACGGCGGAGCGCTCCCGCTAGGCATCCACCCGGCGGGCCAGAGGAACAATCCCCGTGCTAAATGACGATTCGGACTGGGCTTGGGTATCGGTGACCCCTATGTTATTATCTACTGGCTACGCCGGAGTGGTGGAACTGGTAGACGCGCTGGCTTCAGGAGCCAGTGGGCGCAAGCTCGTGGGGGTTCGAGTCCCCCCTTCGGCACTGCAGGTTTTGCTCGTACAGCGAGGGCCCCGTCACCGCGGGGCCTTCTGCATTTATCCCTTTGGCGTTTTCGCCAGCTGCGACGGGGCGATGTCCTCGGGCAACTCGGCGGTGCCATACGCCATGCGGAGTGCCTCGTTGGCGCTCGCACCGTATTCCGCCAAAATGGTGACCGCGCGGGCGAGCGGAGCCCCGGCACTGCAGACGCCATCGCTCGCGAAGGCGAGCAACACGCGCCCCATCAACTCGCCGGCTCCTACAGGGCCACCACGCGACGACATGGCCTCGTGATAGCCAGAGATGCGGTCGTTGAGCTGCCGTTCCACGAGCAGGCGCAGGTCAGGATCGCTCCGCCGATCATGATCGAGTGCGTCCGAGAGCGCCGCCACGATGTCTGACTCGGTCTGGTCGTCGAGCGCGTCGCGCTGAGCCGTGAGCACACCAAGCGCGAGGCGCGCGTACCGCAGTTCCCATCGCGCATGATCGAGGTCGCCGTTCGCTGCAGCCGCGGCGAGCCACGCCACGTCCGCCTCACCCGGTTCTTGCTGCAGTGCGGCAACGTAGTGCGCGGCGCTCCGTGCGCGCTCACGAGCTGCCCGCCACTCCGGGGTGAACGGAATCAACGCCACCCGAAGTCGACTCCCGCCGTCACTGGAGGACCGGCAATCCCGTTCGTCCGCCCACCACATCCGCGCGCACCGGCAGCCCCATCTTGCTCCGGACTGCGGCCTCCGTGAGCAGCAGATCGGAGAGTTTGACGCTGTCCAGCACTTCATCAATCCGGTGCTGGAGCATCATCCAAACGGGGCGCACGCTGCAGGAATGCGAGGACGAACAGCGTTCGCTATCGACCGGGTGCGTCTCACAGTGCAGGTCAAAGGTCACCAGCTCCGCCGCGGCGATGATTTCGCGCACCGAGATCTCGGCAGCCGCGCGATCAAGCATGTAGCCGCCCTTTGCGCCGCGTGTGCTCGCGACGATGCCTGCGCGCCGGAGTCGCAGGAGAATCTGTTCGACGTAATCGCCCGGCAGCTTTTCTTTGGCCGCGATATCACGCCCCGTCACGGGGCCGTCGTCCGACCGCTTGGCCAAATGAAGCGCGCAGATCACGCCGTACTCCGCCCAGGTGGTTATGCGCATATCAGAGGATACCCGATTCGGCCGTGGCGAACAAGGCGACGGTCAAGGGGAAATCGGCGTCGGCAGCTCGAAAGTGGAGCGGACGTTGATGAACGAGGTGGCATCCGACCCGCGGGTGACCACAGTCCGCAACCGCTGGAAGAGTGTGCTTCGTGCGGTGATGTTTCCCGCGGCCCATCGCGCCGCGAGCGCCGCCGGAACGGTGCCCGCGCCGTCGTCGACGAAATCGCAGAGGATTTGCGCGTTCGCAACGGTCGGGACTCCGGTGCCATCGTTGTAGCGGAGCGAGACGATCATAGCTGCCAGCGGGGCCGCTGGGGACCATGTGAGTAGCAACGGCTGACCCGCTACCGGAGGATTCGCGGCCGACATGGTGAATGCTTCTGCGGTTTTTCCGAAGACTGTGGAAGCCGGAAAGCCCGACAGGTCGCCCAAGATGGAGAAGTTGACGGTGTCGCCGGGCGTGAAGCTGAGGCCCGTGAGGCGGCCGCTATAGGTACCGTCGACCGTCGTGGCGCGTTTGAGCGTGTCGAGGGCGGTCTTGATCGTCGTGACAACGCCGGTGCCAGCACCAATCACACTCGCCGTGTTGTAGTTGGTCAGCGGATACGGGGCGGTCTGACAGGTGTCTGTGGCACTCCCCGCGGAACTGAGGACGAAGGAGCCGGCTCGATAGAAGTTCGCGGAGGGCGCCGTGGTGTAGCCGCCCGCCTTTGTCCGCGCGTTGAGGGTAATCATCGCGAGCGGCGAACCTAAGTCCGCGGAAGTGCTCCCCTTGCATGAGGCGAGAACGGGGAGCGCTAGGACGACGGCAAACAGAGAGACGAGGCGACGCATCATTGCGACACCCAAGCTGTGGGTGAGGGCGACGTCGAACCTGCCGAGCGAACGCCGTATAACAGATAAACCAACGCCACGGCGCCAGCCAACATGGCGACGGCTAGGGCCCCTACGCTGTAACCATGCAACATGCCAAACATGACACGCCTGGGATCGTCTTGGCTCCACGCGTCGATAGACCCTCCAGCCATCTCGCGCAGCCGGACGATTCTCGGATTGATGCCGAACTGAGCCACCGCACAGGCTCCAGCCGATGCGAGCGATGCGGCGGTAGCCCCCGCTGCGGCGCCATGACGCCCCGAGAGCAGAGCGACCGCAAGTCCAATCATGATGCCTGTTATGAAGATCGTGGGAAGCACCTCCCCAACGGGCGCCACAACGGCGATCGTCAGAAGCGCTGCCCCGCCCCACGCGCTGAGCAGGAGCGCTCCGGTGAGCAGTCGGCTCTTCGTTGTCATGCGCGTTTCACCCGTGCCACACCGTTCAGAAACGGATTGGAACTGAGTTCCGCGCCGATCGTCGTCGACGGGCCATGCCCGGGATGCACCGCCAGTTCTGGCGGCAGCGTGGCGATCCGTTCCAACGAGCGCTGCATGTCTTCGGGATCGCAGCCTGGAAGATCCGTGCGTCCAATCGATCCGGCAAATAGGAGGTCGCCACCAAAGACCGCTCCTTCGCCGACAAAGATCACATGCCCCGGCGCGTGTCCGGGTACGTGGAGGACCTCGAACTGCAGGGCGCCAACCGTGAGACGCATCCCCTCGGCCAACTCGCCGTCGACCGGATCTGGTTGCTCAAAGGGAACCCCGTATCGCGCCGCTTGCGATGCTCCGCGCTCGAAGAGGGGCTGGTCGAGCGGATGCATCAGCACCGGCACCGGCCAGCGGCGACGCACGCCAGCGATCCCGCCAATGTGATCCAGATGCGCGTGCGTGAGCCAGATTGCGTCGAGCGTCGCACCCGATGCGTCGAGCAGCGCGAGCAGCGTGTCCGGCTCATCGCCGGGATCGACCAACACCGCCCGCTGTCGGTCAGGATCGATGATGAGCCATGCGTTTTCTTGGAATGGCCCGACCGTCGCCGTCGCAACGCGCATCACGCGCCGCGCACAAGCATCGACACGGGCTCTGGGGCCGGATGCCCGTTCTTGCGCGCGGTGAGGAATTTCTCCACCGCGATCGCAGCGGTCGTGGCATCGCCC
>JAPLKT010000019.1:24639-27504 GCA_026387895.1 Gemmatimonadota bacterium
CCCGCACGTCACCAGCGGCGAAGAGTCCGGGAATCGAGGTCTGCATGTTCGCATCCGTCAGCAGATAGCCGCTGGCGTCGTGCTCCACGTGCCCCTCAATGATTCCTGTGTTCGGTTTGAAGCCGACGAAAATAAAGATTCCGGTCGCTGCCATGTCACGCGAACTATTCGTGGGGAGATGCTTGATGCGCGCGTGCGTCATCAGACCGTCAGAACCCGCGATTTCCTCGATCACCGTATCCCACACGACCTCAATTTTGGGATTTGCGAAGAGGCGCTGCTGGACAATCTTCGAGGCGCGGAACTCGTTCCGACGATGTACGAGATACACCTTTGCCGCGTAGCGTGTGAGGAAATCCGCTTCCTCACAGGCGGCGTCACCGCCGCCGACCACGATGATCGTGTGCCCCTTGAAGAACGCCCCGTCGCAGATCGCGCAGTACGAAACGCCCTTGCCCGCGTATTCGAACTCACCGGGAACCTCGAGCTTGATAGGCGTTCCGCCGGCAGTAATGATCACCGCAGGAGACCGATGGATGTCACCACTTTCGAGCAAGGTCTCGAACGTGCCGTCATCCACCTTCTTCACCTGTTCAACGCGTGTGAACGGACGGATATCGGCACCGAACTTTGTCGCGTGCGCGGCGAATTTTTCGGCGAGTTCGGAGCCGAGCACGTGCTCGAACCCGATGTAATCCTCGATCACTTCGGTGTTGAGAAGCTCCCCACCGGGCAGGCCCTGTTCGAGCACGACCGCGTTGAGCATCGAACGGCCGGCATACATGCCGGCACACATTCCGGCCGGACCAGCGCCGATGATAACAACTTCATGGTCAAAGACAGCCACGATTCATTCCTGAGAGATTTGTTCCTGCAATTTCACTCCGCGAGAGCCGCAGGGGAACCACCCACGCGCAGAACCCCGAGGGCGCCGTGGCAGTTTGAAACCGTTCCGACCAGGATTCGCACTGGCAAGGCAGCCCCCCGCGTCTCGAAGGTTCGTGCGACCACCAGATCGGCGGCCTGTATGTCACGGACGTCGATCATCCCGACGCCATAGGTTCGGTGGGTACAGTGGAGGACCGCCACCGCGTCCAGATTCGGGGTGGCCGCCGCGGTACGCGACATGTCCCAGTCTCGAACACCCCGCGTATGGGGGCAGATTCGCGGCTCAATACAGTTCACCGGGCACATCCACTCAGCAAAGCTCACGTACCGAGAGCCGTCATTGCCGACGCGTTGCCACGGCACACCCTCAAGTTCGTCCGGCGGCTCGATCGCCACAGCGGACGACCGATCTCGCTCGACGGCGCGATCGCGAAGCCAGTGCAAGAACAGGTGCGGCATCAGCGGCGACGGGACAATCGCATCGTCCGCGTCTGCAGGCGTCGCGAGGAATCGGTCCATAAAAGCCGCCCAGTCCGATTCGACAAATCGAAGATCGGTCGACTGCTCTTGGGCGACGGCGCAGGCGGGGTCCCGATCGACGACAATCAGTTCCCGGATCACAACCGCCCCACGCTCTCGCGCGCGCCGCAACTGCCGCACGTAGTACGAGCCGTAGCACCCACCCCCGACAATCACCACGCGGCCGAACACCATCGGCAGTGGGATCGCGGGCTCAGCGCGCGCCGTGTCGTCCGCCATCAACGAAAAGTAGCTGCCCCGTCACGTAGGGCGCGGTGAGCAAGTAGTGTACGGCGCCGACTACATCGTCGGGTGTCCCGATGCGCTTCAGCGGTGTCGCCTCAGCGAACCGGCGCTGCTCGTCCTCAGTCCAACTCGGCGGCGCAAGCACCGCACCGGGCGCGATGCCATTCACGCGCACCTTCGGAGCGAGCGCCGCCGCGAGCGCGTGGGTCATCGACGCCACGCCAGCTTTCGCCACTCCGTGCGGGATAAAAGCCGGCCAGGACTCGAACGCCATGTGATCGGAGATATTCACAATGGCGCCGCCTGCCTCCGGCATCGCCTTCGCGGCCGCGAGGGCGAGAAAGAACGACCCGCGCAAGTTGAGCGTGAAGACCTCGTCCCACTGCGCGACCGTGAGCGTCGCGAGAGGCGTTCGCAGCATCGAGGCGGCGGAGTTTACGAGCGCGTGCAGTGCGCCGTACCGAGCAATCACTACCGCTACGAGCGCCGCCGGCGTCGCGGGGTCCGAGAGGTCGCCCTGCAGCGCAAACGCCTCGCCGCCGGCAGCTTCGATGGCCGCGACAGTGGCGTCGGCACCGCTACGTGAGCGGTGAAAGTGCACACCGATCCTGGCCCCTTCGGCACCCAGCGCGATCGCAATCGCTTGACCGATGCGCTGCCCTGCTCCAGTCACCAGTACCACGCGTCCCTGCAGCGAGGTGCCAATCGCCGTGACGGTCACGCGGTCAGTCCTGTGCCGTAGCGTTCGGCGAGGCGAGCATCCTGCTGCGCGAGCCAATCGGCATTGATCTGCATGGCACCAAGCGCCCGCGAACCGGTGGACGCACCGTGCCAATCGGAGCCACCACTCGGCACCAGTTTGAAGTGCGCCACGAGCGCGCCGAGCCGTTGCGTATCGTCGCTCTGGTGCCCGGGGTGCCGGACCTCGACCCCGTCGATTCCGAGCGCCACACGGGGCTCCACGCGGTCGCGCCGCCCATGGGGACCGGGGTGCGCCCAGACAGCGAGTCCCCCGTAGCGGTGAATCATCGCGATGGCGTCGGCGATCGCGAGCTTTTCTTTGTCTATGTTCGCCGGGCGGCCATTCCCGAGCCATTTGTCGAACGCTTCGCGATTGTCCTTCGCGAATCCGCCCGCGACCAGCGCGCGCGCAATGTGCGGACGTCCGATTGCACCGTCCGCCGCGGCCGTCAGGACGGCCTCGACGGTCAC
>JAPLKT010000019.1:27534-34799 GCA_026387895.1 Gemmatimonadota bacterium
GGACGGCTTCGAGGGTCACCGGCACGCCCAAGTTGTTGAGCCGTTCCACGATCGCGATGGCACGAGTACGACGTGACCCGCGAAAGCTCGCGAGCTCGTCTTCCATCGTTTCCACGTCACGGATATGCAAGCCGAGGAGATGGACCTCGTGCCCGAGATCGTCGGTCGACAGCTCGACGCCGGCGATCACGCGGATACCATGGGGCTCCGCTGCGCGCTGGGCGCTCCGGACTCCAGCGAGCGTATCGTGATCGGTGAGCGCGACGGCTGCGAGGCCAGCCCGCTGCGCCGTTGCGACGAACTCTTCGGGTGAAGCCGCGCCATCGGAAGCCGTGGAGTGCGCGTGCAGATCGACGCACGCCACGGGCGCTTCACTCACAGTGCGTAACCCGCCTCTGGCGAGTTCTCGCTCGACTGCGACATCGCGAAGAGCGTGTGCAGTTCGGCGTCGTTCATCGCGACCAAGGACGCTTCTCGCGACCGTACGCCGCGCGGTGAGTAGCGGGTGACGCGCACCTCGCGCGCATCGCCGCTTCCACGCACGAAGAGGAGTCCGAACTCGTCACCGTCGTACTGGGTGACCTGCCCGGACGGAAACACACTCCACTCTTGTCCTTCCACCTGAATATGTCGCGTCGGCATCTCAGCTCAACTCCACTTCAGTGTAAATACGTGAGGGATCGAGCACCGACCCCGGGGCTGCGGCGTGCGCAGCCGCGAGCGTTGCTTGGTCTGGCGCCTCGGAAAATTCAATAAAGGCACCCGTGAGCGCAGCCTCCTCGAACACCCAGAACTGACACCCCGCTGACCGGTAGTGCTCCTGCCGAGCCTTGATTTTCTCGAAGTACTTGGCGCGATCGCCCAAGGGGACGATCGATCGCTGCATGCTCAGGGCGCGCGCCATTCGATGCTCGTGGTCTAGGGTGGCGGGAACTAGAAACCAGTCTCGGGAATCTGCTCGAGCGTGCGCTTCAAGTCGCCCATGAAGCGGTCCGCATCGGCACCGTCAACAATCTTGTGATCGAACGACAGCGAGAAGTAGGCGCAGGTGCGAATGGCGATCGTGTCCTCGCCATCGGCTCCCGTGATGACCTTGGGCCGCTTCTCGATGGCACCGAGGCAAAGGATCGCCGTCGTGCCAACGGGGATAATCGGAGTACCCGTCAACGAACCGAATACGCCTGGGTTCGAGATGGTGAAGGTCGCGTCCTGCGCGTCAGCGGGCCCGAGCTTCTTGCTGCGCGCGCGCCCAGCTAAGTCGTTCGCTGCCTTCGCAACACCAGACAGTGAAAGATCTTCCGCGTGCTTGATGACGGGAACAATCAGCCCAGAGGGCTCAAGCGCAACCGCGATGCCAATATTGTAGCGCTTGCGGTAGATCACGTCGTTCCCACTGACAGCTGCATTCAGGTACGGATGCTTCTTGAGGTTCGCGACAACCGCCTGAATGATGAACGGCATGAAGGTCAACTTCTGCCCGTTCTGCGCCTCGAACGAGCCGCGCATCGTATTACGCACGCGTGCAACGCGCGTGAGATCAACTTCCCAGAAGGTCGACACGTGCGCCGCCACGCGACGCGCGAGCGCCATGTGATCGGAGGTCAGGCGGCGTATCTTGGACATCGGCTCGACAACATCGCCAGCCCATGCCGTCGCCGCATGTGAATCCACCACACCGGAGTGGCTCGACGAGCCGGCCGACGAGCCGGCGGGGACCGCGGCACCGCTTTCGAGGAAGGAGACCAAGTCCTTCTTGGTCACGCGCCCGGCGATACCACTTCCCTGCATGCCAGAAATCTCGACCCCATGTTCGGCGGCGATTCTCCGGACCAGCGGCGAGCTCTTCGTGCGCAGTCGGTCTTCGAGCGACCCCGGAGCAGCGGCCGGCTTTGCGGCGATAGCCGCGGCCGCGGGAGGCGCAGGAGGAGCAGGAGGAGCAGGAGCGGGCTTGGCAGCCGCAGCGGGTGCCGCAGCGGGTGCCGCAGCGGGCGCCGCAGCGGGCGCCGCAGCGGGCGCCGGGACGGACGCGCCGAGCGGAGCGCTCTTGTCGGTTTCCAAGCGGGCGACGACGGTATTCACGCCGACCGTCTTTCCTTCGCCCACGAGAATTTCCGCAAGAATGCCGGCCGACGGCGAGGGAATCTCGGCGTCTACTTTGTCTGTGCTGATCTCGAAGATGGGCTCGTCGCGCTTGACCTCCTCGCCGACCTTTTTGAGCCAGCGCGAGACCGTGCCCTCCGTAATCGATTCCCCCATCTGGGGCATAATCACATCAATGCGCGCCACCTTACATCCCTCTATCAGACGTGTCGCCCTTGGGCGGCTTGCCCAGGACCCAGAAGACCAAAATCGGCAGGGTGACCGCGCCGAACGCGGCACCTACAGCCCAATATTCTAACCAATTACACGAGGGAACGTCCTGGCAGCCCCGCTGGTGGGTGATATATGCCACGAGCTTTGAGAGCAGGACGGCAATCATTCCACAGCTCACGGCCCCGAGGACGATCGACAGGCAGCCAAGGCTGATCCGTCGCGTCCACGAAACCGAGCCCCGCGTTTCGTCAGTAGGCGGCACTCGACGCGTGTCGGTGGTCCACCTGCTGGTGCAGCTGCACGAAGAACTTCTTGACGTTGCGGTCGAGACGGCTTTCGCCCTGCGCCGTGGTGTGTGCCTCGACGAAGGTGTAATGCCCGCCCTCCATCTTCACCGTGATGGTGAGTGTTTCGAGCAGCTCTGGCGTGCCCACGACACCCTGCCAGCTACGCGAGCGATGCGCGGTGGCGGTCGGCGTCAGGCCGATGGTCGGAAAGAAGGCGTCAGCGACGGCGAGAACCGCGTCGGGGGTAATATGTGTGCGATGGAAATGCTTCATGGCGTCTTTAATCCAGGTTCGGCCGCCTGACGGATCATTTGCCGCCAGTCGTCCTCGGGTTTCACCAGCGTCTGCATCGAGTCACGCCGGAACTGCACATTCATAGCCCACTCGCCAGCTGTGATAAACATCAGCCGCGCGTGATATGTCCCTACTTCGGGGCCGTAGGAAAATCCGTCCCAGATTGTCTTCCGGTCGGCATTGGTCGCGAAGATCCGTCCCTGCCCGTTCACGATCGGTTCGCGCGTTTTCTTGTCGCGAATCGTAATCGTATAGTTCGTGGTTTCGAGCGCGCGCGGCGGTACCACATCCGCCGCGATGCGAAACTCGAACTCCGACGTAAAGAGGCGCATGTCGGTGTTCAGCTTCTGCGGCGTGCATCCCATTCCTGCGACCGCCACGAACACCGGAGCGAGCATTATCAGCCGTCGCCAGTTGCGATTCGGGGTCACGCGTCCTCCTTCGGTTCCGAGTGAGCGATCGGGTCAGAGAAACTTAACCTCGGTGAAATCTCCGCCATAGCCGCGACCGTCCGATTACGGCGGCGTCCCTTGACCTTCCGTCGCGGCCAGGGTACGGCGCACGAACTGCACCCGTTGCCACACCGTGATCCAGGCGGTGACCGCCAGCACCACCACCACGGCCCGAAGCACCCAGCCATCGAGGGCGAAGCCCAGCAGGCCCTGCGGGGCGGCCAGGAGGGTCACCCGCTCCGGGCGCTGCATAATCCCGACCTTCGCGTCGAGCCCCAGCGCCTCGGCGCGTGCGCGGGCGTAGGAGGTCATAAAGGTGCCGATAATGGCCGCGAGCGTCACCGCGACCATCGCCGTGCTGTGGTACGTGGGGTCGGAGGCCCAGAAGTAGAGAATCCCGCCGAGTACGGCCCCGTCAGCGACACGGTCGAGGGTGGAATCGTAGAAGGCCCCGAAGGTGCTCGCCGTGCCAGTGCGGCGCGCCACCATGCCGTCGAGGACGTCGAAGGCGGCAGTGACGCCGAAAAGCCAGCCGCCAGCCACGAAGTAGCCTTTCGCATAGAGCGCACCGGTCACGATGGTGCACAGGGTGCCGAAGGTCGTGATGGCGTTCGGCGACACTCTCCATCGGACCAATACCGCGACGACCGGCTCGATCAGCCGGAGGTATCCCCGTTGTATGGCGTCCCAGATGCGTCGCATGGAGGGGAAGCTATTCCCTCGTGCGGTGCGGCGGCAATGTTGGCCGACGGTCGCACCGCGGCGCTTAGTGGTACAGCAGGTACTTGCGCACCTTCTCGCGGAATGCGGTCACGGCGGGAAGTTCACGGTCGATGACGGAGTCGGGATCTTCGCCTTTCATCAACGCGTCGCGGAGCACGGCCGCGCCGAACCGTTCATCAAAGCCGGTATTGCTGATTTTCAGTGAGTCCGGCGAGGTCTTGGCGATCGCCCAGAGCAGGGCTGCACCGACGCGCGAGGGATTCATGGTGTTCCGGTCGGTAACCACGATCCGGACCCCTGGGATTTCTGTTTCAGGGTATTTGCCGTCGGTCGGGGCGCGGGGCGTAAACAGCTCGGCGCGGAACGTGACGCCAGGGATGAGTCGATCGTTCAGCAGATCGGCGACCGCCTTGCCGTTCATCCACGGCGCCCCGATGCGCTGGAACGCCATATCGGTTCCTCGCCCGACCGAGACATTCGCTCGCTCAAACGCGACGAGGGCCGGGTACACCAGCGCACTCGTGAGCGTGGGGAGGTTCGGCGATGGCTTCACCCAGGGGAGCTTGGTCTCGTCGAACCACATCGCGCGGCGCCAACCGCGCACGGGGACAACGGTGAGATTCGCCTTGATCGCGAGCTCCTCGTTGAAGAACAGCGCCAGCTCCCCCATGGTCATTCCATGGCGGAGGGGCGCGGGATACAATGCGTACGACTTCCCCGGTTTCCCGGGCTCCGGGTCTGCGTTGTTGGCGAGCGCGGCATCCAGCATCGGCCCCTCTTCGCGAGAGCCGGTGATCGGATTCGGGCGATCGAGCACCACGATTGGGATCTTGTTGCGCGCCGCCGCCCGCAGTGTGTAGACCATCAAGCCCGTATACGTCCAGGTGCGCGTGCCGATGTCCTGGAGGTCAAAAATGATGGTCTCCACGCCACGGAGCAGCGAATCCGGGGGAGCCTGGGTGCTCGGCCGGTACAGCGAGTGGATGGTGAGCCCCGTGCGCTCGTCGATCTCATCGGCGACATTTGGATGATCCTCGGTCCCCCGGATTCCGTGTTCTGGGGAAAAGAGGGCCACGAGCTTGACCCGCGCTTTCAGGGCTCGCCGATCGCGGGTGAGCAGATCGATGTCTGAGGTGCGATGTTCATCGATGCCCGTTTGATTTGTAATGAGGGCAACGCGCCTGTTCTGGATAAGGCCATTCCGTTCGTCGAGTAGCACCGTAATCCCCGGACGCACCTTCTCGGGTTCGGCCGGTCGAGCACGCTGGGCCAGCAGCATGTTGGGAATCGCTCCCTGCACCACTCCCACGAACAGGACCACCTTTGTGGCCATTCTCATCCGATGAAACATTCGCGTCTCCTCGCGTGCGGTTCGGTTCTCGCGCTCGCTCTCGCCTGTGTGCCGAGCAACATCCGGACTCTTCCGACCCCAGCGTTTCGCCCATCGTTCACGGCGCCGCTCCCGGACGACGCGCGCCGCTGGATCGACCAGACACTCTCCGGCCTCTCGCTCCGCGAGCGAGTCGGCCAGATGGTCACGGTCTGGGCCCTTGGAGATTACACCAGCACCACCGATCCGGCATATGTCGAGCTGCGTCGTTGGATCGAAGAGGACAAAGTCGGCGGTGTGATTATGTCGCTCGGTTCACCGATTGAAGTCGCCGCCAAGGTCAACGATTTTCAGCGGATGGCGAAGATTCCGCTCCTGATTTCCTCAGACATCGAGCCCGGGCTCGGCCGCCTTGAGGGAGGCGTCTTCGCGCCAAACACGTACGGTGGCGGGAGCGCGACCATCCTCCCGAACAACATGGCGATCGGCGCAACCGGAAACGAGGCAAATGCATTCGAGGCCGGCCGCATTACCGGGCATGAAGCACAGGCGATTGGCATCCATATCGCGTTCGCTCCTGTGGTGGACGTCAACAACAACCCCGCGAATCCCGTCATCAACACGCGGTCTTTCGGAGAGGATCCGCAGGCCGTTGCGCGGATGTCGGCGGCTTTTGTGCGCGGCGTGCAGAGCGAAGGAGTCGCGGCAGTCGCGAAGCATTTTCCAGGCCATGGCGACACCGACACGGATTCGCACACTGCCTTACCGATTGTGTCAAGCAATCGAGCCCGACTCGATGCAGTCGAACTTGTGCCGTTCCGCGCCGTGGTCGATGCCGGCATCTCGGGCGTGATGACCGCACACATTGCGCTCCCTGCGATCGCCCACGATTCTATCCCGGCCACGCTGTCGCCGTCGATCATCTCGGGGCTTCTCCGGGACACGCTGCACTTTCGTGGTGTGACGTACACCGATGCCCTCTCGATGGAAGGAATCGGCGGCGGCTACACGGTTGAGAAGAGTGCGGTCCTCGCGGTGCAAGCGGGCGCCGACGTCCTGCTCAAGCCCACCGACGTCCGTCGGGCGATTGATGCCGTGGTCGCCGCGGTGGAGCACGGCGCGATTCCGCCGGCACGCATCGACGCGAGCGTACGACGACTCCTGGAACTCAAGTTGCGCACGGGTGCGATTCAGCATCCGATCGTTGCGCTTGACTCACTGCGCCTCAGGGTCGGGAGTGCGACGAGTCGCGCAACGGCCGCGCGCATCGCCACCGAAGCCGTCACCCTGCTCCGCGATCAGGCATCGCTCGTGCCGATCAAGGCCAGCGGGTCAACACTGGTCTTGACGTACGCGAGTGAGAACGACCTCGACGCGGGGCGTGTGTTCGGCGCCACGGTTCGCACAACGGTGCGCAATGCACGGGTGGTTCGCATCACGCCGCGCTGGTCGCGCGCGCAACTCGATTCGCTCGTGCGTCCGACCGATCGCCTGATCATCGCCACGCAAGTTCGTACAATCGAAGGCGAGGGACGCTTCTCGGTGGCCAAGCCGGTGGCGCAGTGGATTGACTCGATTTCGGCAACGCACGCCGTCATCGTCGCCGCTCATGGCAACCCATACGTCCTCCGCGAGTTCCCACATGTTGGCGCGTACCTCGCGACCTGGGGACGGGGTCCGGCACTCGAGGACGCGGCCGCGCGCGCAATCACGGGACGCATCGGGGTGACCGGCAAGGCTCCTGTCTCGCTGCCGGGATTCTTCGCCCGCGGCGATGGTCTGGTGCGCGTTGCGCCCCCGAGTCTCTCAACGGCAATGAGCGACACGCTGCGACGTGTGCTCGAACGGGCCGTTGCAGACAGCGCC
>JAPLKT010000047.1 GCA_026387895.1 Gemmatimonadota bacterium
CCGGCCTGACGGCCGCGACGCAAATGATTACGCCAGACTACTTTGGCTCATTGGCGGTAGGTGCAGATCACACCTGCGGCCTGACTGGCGCGGGCGCTGCGTACTGCTGGGGGAGAAATTCAAACGGTCAACTCGGCGACAATACAACCACCAACCGCAGTACCCCCGTGGCTGTGCTAGGTGTGGGTGGTGGCACGGCGCTCACGTTCGCATCGCTGACCGCGGGTTACCAGCACACCTGCGGCCTGACTAGCGCGAGCGCTGCGTACTGCTGGGGATTAAATTCAAGCGGTCAACTCGGCGACAATCAAACCGCGGCGCGCACATATCCGCACCCCGGTGATCCGAACGTGCTCACGGCGAACTTTGGTGCGCTTTCCGTGCGGCTCCTAGACGGCAGCGGCAGTCCGCTGGTTGGCTCGCAGGTGACCTTTACCGTGGGCTCCAAACCAAGTGGCATGGCCTCGCCCCCCGTTTCTTCTTGCCGTCCGCGCACACCTCGTAAACCCTTATTGAACAACAGTTTACAGTCGGACCTTGACTTTTGATTCCAAACTGATATCATTTAGATAACACTCCAACGGAGTACGTAACTCAATGTTCCATGAAGCTGAATACAAAGCGTCTCCTGGTCTTCCCGCCGTGCTCGTCCAGATCGTCTCCGGCCTTGTCGGTCTCGCCATGGTTATGCACGGCGCCAAAGCATACGACGGATACTTTTCGGTTGCCGGCATGCTCGTCATCGCGCTCGCCGCGGTCGCGATGGGCGGCCTCTTTGTCATCGATCCGGGCGACGCGAAAGTGCTCGTCCTCTTCGGTGCCTACAAAGGCACGATCAAGAGCGGCGGCTTTTACTGGGCCAATCCGTTCCTGACCAAGCGTCGCATCTCGCTGCGTATCCGGAACTTCGAGACGACGAAGCTCAAGGTGAATGACAACCGCGCCAACCCGATTGAGATTGCCGCCATTGTTGTTTGGAAAGTGGTCGAAACCGCCGAAGCGCTGTTTGAAGTCGACGATTTCCAAACGTATGTCGCCGTACAGTCCGAATCGGCGGTGCGCGCGGTGGCGCAGAGCTACCCGTACGACTCGCATGCCGACGACGAAGAGGCACTCTCGACGCACACCGCCGAGGTGAGCCTGTCGCTGCAGCAAGCCATCCACGAGCGGCTCGCGAAGGCTGGCGTGGAAGTGATTGAAGCGCGCATCTCGCACCTGGCGTATTCGCCGGAGATTGCACAGGCGATGCTGCAGCGTCAGCAAGCGAGCGCGATCATTGCGGCGCGATTCAAGATTGTTGAGGGCGCGGTCGGGATGGTCGAGAACGCACTCGAGATGCTCTCCGCTAAGGGGATCGTCACCCTCGACGAGGAGCGCAAAGCCCAGATGGTTAGCAACCTCCTAGTCGTGCTCTGCAGCGAACGCTCGGCGCAGCCGATCGTGAACGCTGGCACGATCTACCAGTAAGCCGAGCACCGAGCGAGTGGCTGAGCGCAGGTCGTTCTTGTTGCGGGTTGATCGCGAGGTGCTGGATGCTGTCCAGCGCTGGGCGAACGACGACTTGCGCTCGCTCAACAGCCAGGTCGAGTACCTGCTGCGTGAGGCACTCAAGCGTGGCGGGCGCCCGATACAGCGGGCGGACACGCAGACTTTGACAGACATCAGCGATGCGCCGGATGGCGCGGAGGAGTTGTAATCATGGAAGGTGTTTCATTGGTCACGCGTGTGGTCCACGCTCGTCGTTCGTTGTACGCAATCACGGCTCTTGCCGTCTCGATGACCGGCGTGGTGTCAACAGAAGCCGCCGCGCAGGCGGTCACCCCCAACGCCGCCACGCAGAGCGCCTACGTGATGACGAAAGGCAACGACACGCTTTCTATTGAGCGGGTGACGCGCGGCCGCGCGAGTGTGAGCGCGGAGCTCACCCTCAAGGGACAAGCGACCATTACCCTGATCGCGGAGACCCCGACGCCGACACGGGTCAGTGGGATGACGTTCTCGGTGTTCGGGCCTGGGGCCACATCGGATGCCGCGCCGCTGCAAAAGGGCTCGATGCGTTTCACCGCCGACTCGACGTATCTCGAGGTCGTCGTGGGAGGCAACACGCAGCGGATCGCGCGTGCAACGCCGAATGATCCGCTGCCGATCATGAATAACGACTTCGCGCTTATCGACCTCTTTGTGCAACGGGCGCGGGCGTCGAAGCAGCCGAAGTTTACGGGGCCGATGTTCGCGATGACCGGCGCCGTGTCGCTTGACGCGACAGTGGAGTTCTTCGGAGCGGACAGCGCAACCTTCGCAATCTCTGGGCAAACGAATCGACTCGCCCTCGACGCGGACGGTCACATTCGCGGCGTGTCGATTCCGACCCAGGGAATCCTCGTGACACGCGTCGATGGCGCCGCGGCCGCCAAGATCTCCCTCGGCAAGACAGACTACGGCGCGCCTGCCGGAGCGCCGTACACCGCCGAGGAAGTGACGGTGAAGACGCCGATGGGGCATGTGCTCACCGGGACGCTGACGATCCCGAATGGCGCAACGGGAAAGGTTGGCGCCGTGGTAACGATCACCGGGAGTGGGCAGGAAGATCGGGATGAGTACATCTCGCTCGTTCCGAACTATCGGATTTTTCGTCAGGTGGCCGACACGCTGGGACGTCGCGGGATTGCAGTGCTGCGGATGGACGATCGCGGAATCAATGGCAGCGGTGGCGATCTGGTAAAGGCGACGAGCGCAGATTTTGCGGATGACATTCGCGCGGGGGTAGCGTATTTGCGCATGCGGCCAGAGATCGACGGCAGCCGTATTGCGCTGGTGGGCCACAGCGAGGGCGGGATGATCGGCCCGATGGTCGCGGCCAGTGATCCGAAGGTGAAGGCCGTGGTGTTGATGGCCGGCCCCGCGTACACGGGGCGGAAGATTCTTGACTTTCAGCTCAAGAATCTCGTGGAGAACAACACAGACATTCCGGCCGATAAGAAGGACTCAATCCTGACGGCGGCGAAGGTGCCGTACGGCAAGGATGCGAACGCGTGGACGCAGTACTTCTTGACGTACGATCCGATCGCGACGCTCAAGAAAGTGAAGCAGCCGGTGCTCATCATGCAGGGCGGGACAGATCAGCAGATCACGCCGGAGCAGGCACCGATAATTGAGAGCACGCTCAAGGGGGCGGGAAACACGGATGTCACGTTGAAGCTCTTCTCGGAACGGAACCATCTGTTCTTGAAGGATCCGATCGGGTTCCCGGGTGACTACACGAAGTTGAAGAACGGGAAGATCGACGCCGAGGTCATGGGGGCGTTGGCGGAGTGGGTGGTGGCGAGGCTGGCGGCGAAGTAACCACTACGCAGCGCGAACACAAAAAAAGGGCGCCTCTGTGGGCGCCCCTTTTTACAGCTAGAAGCCGATCGCCATTGTAGAACCTCCGTTGCTGATGAATTTCTGCACTGTGGGATTATCTGTCAAGCACCGTCCCGATGGGCGGTGGGAGTGATGGCCCACGCGTTTGGTGGCGCTGTAAGTCTTTTAGCAGCTGCGCCTTGGCTTTTGTTGAGTACCAGTCGCGGAACAGGAGGACCACGTTCTGGAATGGTCCACTCACTGGGTCCGCACGTCGCTGCGTGAGCAGCGCGGGATACAGTTGCATCACCATTTGGCAGTATACCGAACTGCAGGGGTCGAAGGCCACGTTTCTATCGGCGAGTCCGAGCGTGAAGTGCATAGACCATACCTCCATCGCGTTCAAGAGGCCGATAATTTTCCTCTGGAGGACTGGATCCAGGGCGCTGACCCATGCGACCGCGGCGTCAATCTTTCCCGTTTCTTCGTGTGCTTCAAACGACACGTCGGCAACAGCCGAGGCAAAGACCGGCACCTGTCGCACCACGAATTCCGCAAGGACTTCGTGGTGCATTGGCAGAAGAATTCGCGCCATCTCCTCGCAGCGCTCGACGGCTGCATGCACGGAACTGCGCTGCGCACGATTCAGCATGTCTGCTTTGGCGAGCGACAACGATCGCAGGCCACGCCACGCGACCGCCGCAACAACGAACGAACCTGCAGCGGCTAGCATGGTCCAAAAGCTCGTCGAATCAGCGGGAACGAACGGCAGACGGCAACTGAGGTTGAGAATCGTGTGAATCATGCCGAAGCATGCCACGCCGGTTGCCCTTACCCACCATCAATCCCCCGCGGCCCAAATCATCTCATTTCGCGAGCCCTGGTCGGCGCGGAGTGCCCGTTCCCACCGGCTCAATAAACACCCGCCCCGCCGCCGCCGCGCCGATACTCACCCGCTTCCGCGCGATGCGTAGTTCCACCGGCCCATCAAAGGGCGCGATGGCGACAACGGTCACTTCGACACCTGGCGTGAGCCCCACCCCCGCGAGATACCGCAAAAACACCGGATCACGGTCGCTCATCCGCACCACGCGCGCCGTCTCCCGCACGGCCATCTCGGCGATACTCCGCAGCGAACGCTCATCCACCCGTCCTTCCGCCGTCGGGATCGGCGCGCCGTGCGGATCAGCGGTTGGATGCCCGAGCGATTCGGCCATTCGCTCAATCAGCTCCGTGCTCGCCGCATGCTCGAGCCGTTCGGCCTCGTCGTGCACGTCGTCCCAGCTGTAGCCAAGTTTGGTCGCGAGAAACGACTCAATGATGCGGTGCCGGCGAATGAGTTGCAGCGCGACGTGTCGCCCTGGCGGTGCCAATCGCGCACCGCGATAGCGCTCGACGCGCACGAGCCCGAGTCGCGCGAGGCGCTGCAGCATGCCACTCACACTCGCGGGAGCAACGCCGAGTTCGGCGGCGATGTCGGAGGTGGCGGCGGCTTCCCCGCTCCGCTCGAGGTGGTAGATAACCTTGAGGTAATCCTCGGCCTGCCCCGTGAGAGCGCCCGGGGTGTCGCGACGACTCGGCGTTGCCACGATCGCTTATGCTGGCGGCGCGCCCTCGCGCACCATCAGCACTGGGACGTACGAGATGTGGCGCACTTCGTTGGCGACCGAGCCGTAGAGAATGTCTTTGACGAGTCGATGTCCGTGCGTCCCCATAGCGATGAGGTCGCAGTGCTCGCGCGCGGCGGCGGCGCTGATCTCCTTTGCGGGGTCGCCAATGGCGAGCACCGCATCGACCGTGAGTCCGTCGGCGGCGAGTGTGGCCACGCACTGGTCGAGATACGCGCGATCTTTTTTCATTTCTTCCGACTCACGGAGCTTGAGCTGCTCAATGTTGCGGGCCGCGAACCCATCGGCGACATGAATCAGCACCAGGCGCGCGTTGCAGTGGCGCGCCAAGTGCGTGACATGCGCGAGAATGGCGGTGTCGGTCGGCGAGTTCTCGAGCGGAACGAGGATGCAGGAGTACACTAGGCCAACCACCCGGCAAAGGTCTGGAAGAGCAACCACACATTGAGCACGGCAATCACGACGGCCACGGTCCAGCTCAGCCACTTCAGCCAAGCGGCGCTGACGAACTCGCCCATCTTTGCCTTGTCGCTCGTGAACTGCACGAGCGGGAACACGGCGAAAGATAACTGTAGCGAGAGCACAACTTGACTGAAGATGAGCAGCCGGGCCGTGCCTTGCTCGCCTGAGACAATACTCACGATGATTGCTGGGACGATC
>JAPLKT010000042.1 GCA_026387895.1 Gemmatimonadota bacterium
CAACCAAACGAGCGTGGTGGGGCAGCAACTCGCGAATCCACTCGTTGTGCGCGTGCTAGGCTCTGATGCGTTGCCGCTGGCGGGCACGCCGATTACCGTGACCTTCGGCACTGGCGCAACGGCGCCGGTCTCGCAGTTGACCACCGATGAGAACGGCCTGGCGAGCACGACCTGGACATTGGCCGGGACGGCTGGTCCGCAGACGGCGACCTTCGCGGCCACCGGATTGAGCGGTTCGCCCGTGACGTTCAAGGCCACGGCAACGCCGGGAGCTGCCACGGCGCTCGCGGCGACCGTGAATCCGCCTGCGTCGATAGTCGCGGGGCAATCACTTGGCACCGTGCAGTTCACCGCGCGTGACGCGTTCGGTAATACCGCCCCGTCGTTTGCTGGATCGGTCACTGTTGCATTGACAGGCGGAGCCGCTGGCGCGGTGCTGGGCGGCACCACCGTCGCCACCGCGACGGCTGGGGTGGTCACCTTTTCGGACTTGGTCATCAACACGGCTGGCACCGGCTATGCGCTGGTCGCCTCGTCACCCGGACTGGCGAGTGGGACCTCCACCGCGTTTGCGGTGACCCCTGCCCCGTGGGGACGGCTCGTCGTCACAACCAACCCGGCTAGCACGGTCATCGCGGGCGCCACGCTCCCGGATGTCGCCGTACAAGCGGTCGATGCGTTCGGTAACGTCGCGACAGAATTCGCGGGAACGGTGAGTGTCGCTGTGAACGCCACGTCCGGCGCGGTGCTGGGCGGCACCACCACGGTTAACGCCGTCGCCGGCCTGGCGCGCTTCACGGATCTGAAGGTGTCGAAGGTCGGCACCGGATATGTGCTCAGCTTCGCTGCCGCTGGCCTAACGAGCACCACCACCACGCCCTTCGCGGTGACGCCGGGAGCTGCGGTTGGGCTGCAGTTCGGCACCCAACCGGCAAACGGAACCGCCGACGGTCCGATTCCGACGTTCGCGGTGCGTGCGCTGGACAGCTACGGCAACCTCGCGACCGCGTTCACGACCCCCATCTCGCTCTCGCTCGGCAGCACAAACACCGCGACGCTGGACGGCACGGTCACGGCCACGCCAGTGAGCGGCGTCGCGACGTTCAACGCCGCGCGCATCACGCGCGCCGGGACCGGATATCAGCTGAGCGCTGCAGCGAGCGGGGTCAGTGCCGCCACGAGCTCGGCCTTCGCCATCGGGGCTGGTGTTCCCGCGGCGTGCACGGCGGTGAGCGCTCCCGAGCAAAGCTATTACGTGGGTGCCCTGTTGCCGATTACGCCGATGGTGCAGGTCGCCGACGCGAGCGGGAATCTTATCAGCGGTGCTACCGTGAACTTCGCGGCCAGCGGTGGCGGCGTCGTCGGAACCGCCACCGGAGTGACCGGAGTGACCGGAGTGACCGGAGTGACCGGCGCGACCTCCTCGCTGAGCAGTTCGTGGACACTCGGAACCACGGTGGGTGCGCAGACGCTGACCGCGAGCTGTGCCGGGGTCACGACACCGGCGACGTTCACCGCAGCGGCCCGCGCACGTGGACTCACGATGAACGCTGGTGGTAAGGCGAGCATCGCCACTGCGTCGGTCAACATGGCTGGCACGCTCGTCATTCCCGTGGTGCTTGATCTTACGTATCCGCAGGGGACGACCCTCGCATCCGCCAGCTTCGACCTCACCTTCGACACGAACAAGTTCACGTTCGTATCGAGCACGGTTGGCACCTTCGGCTCCGTGTTCGAGAACACCAGTGCTGCGGCGAGTGGCAAAGTGACCGTCGGCGTGTTCTCGCCGACCGCCGCCACCGCTTCGACCACGCTGTACACCATCACGCTGCTCCCCAAGAATGGCGCCGCGAATACCACTTCGACCGTGGGGCTCGTGGTGACGGCGGCCGGCAATGAAAATGCCGTCGCCGTGCCGCTCGCCGTGCGTCCATTGCTCGTCTCTATCGTCCCGTAGTCGTTCGGATCTCCCTTGGAGGATGTCGTCTATGAAGTCGCGTGCAATCAAAATAGCTCTCGCTGGCACCGCGCTCGCGGTTGTGGCCGTCGTCACCTCCTGCGCTGATAAGCATCCCACCGCACCGCAGACGGACCTCGTCACGCTCGTTGGGACGGGAAACGTGCAAGTCATGGTGCAGCAGGACACGCGCGCCAGCGGCGACAGCGCGATTTTCGTGGTCAGCGTGGTCGGCAATGGCGTCCCAGTCGCGTCGTACCAAGGCGTGCTGACGTTTGACCCGAACGCGCTGTCGATCAGCCAGGTGCCAACGCCGTCGGGTACGACTGGCGAGTTCCGGATTGTGAATGCCGCCGAGGTCGCGAGTGGCACGGTGCGGTTCGCGGGCTTTGCGACGGAAAAGTTTTCGAACACCGAAGTATTCCGACTGGTCGGCGTGTTCAAGCCAGGCAAGGTGCCGGTCAACATCGTGGGCACGCTGGATGTCGCGGGCGAGACCACGGGCTCATCGATTCGCGCCTCGTCGCTCAAGGCGAGCAACGCGCTTCGCGATTTGTATAGCGGGATGGTGGTGACACGCTGAGGCTGCCGGTGCTCACGTGGCTCGCGTGCGTGGCGATGGTCGGCGGCGCGTGGCAGGCTCCGGCTTCACGAGCGACGCCTGCCGCGCGATCGACGCCTGCCGCGCGATCGGCGCCTGCCGTACGGACGCGCGTGGTGCGTGAGGTGGGCTCGACGGATTCGCACCTAGTGCTCACCCTGCACGTGGAGGCGTCGGGTTTCGCCCTCGGCTCGTATCAAGGGACGTTGTCGTTCGACCCAGCGGTGCTGGTGGTGGATAGTGTGACGGCTGGTCGTGATGGATTTCGATTTGTGAATCCCAACGCGGTGAGTAAAGGCTCGGTGCGGTTCGCCGGATTCACCGCAACAGGATTCGTGGGGACGGACGCAGTACGGCTGGTGGCGCATCGCCGGTCGTCGCTCGAGAAGGCGGCGATGGTGGTGACGCTCGAAGTGGCTGGCGATGTCGAGGGGCGCGCGATGGCGAAAGGCGCGCTGATGGGTTCGTCGGGGATTGAGGACGCGACAGGAAGCGGTCGTCGATCCCCGGAGTAGACGCTCGTGTGAAACACGCACGGTAACGCACGGTAACGCACGCTCCGAATACCTGCAGGCCATGGTTTTGAAGTGCTGAGTCTCCCCCGAACTGGGCTGAAGCGCATGTCCGTTTTTCGTTGTGTCGTGTCCGTTGCGATCGCCACCGTCCTCCCGGTGACGAGCGTGGCGCAATCAACGATCATGCTGTCGGCCGGCCCTGCAGCGACCGCGCAGGTCGCGTTGGGCGGCACGCTCCGCGTGCCCTTGATTCTCGACGTGACAAACGCGGGGGGCGCGCCGGTCGCGTCCATTGCGACTACCCTGAAGTGGAATCCCACCGCGCTGACGTTGGATTCCGTGACCGCCGGCTCGTTCGGCGCTGTCGACCGCCCGATGATTGACCAAAGCAACGGCCGAGCGGTGCTCGGCGTGTTCAGTAGCACCGTGGCCGTTGGGAGCAGCACCATTGCGATCGCCTGGTTCACGGGGAGCGTCTCGCTCGCGGGCACGCAGATCGCACTGGATGTATCGGAAGCGTCGAATCTCATGGGGAGCAAGCTCGCCACTCCACGGGGCAGCCGCGGGCTGGACGTCTGCGTGGCGCCGTTTGGGAAGTGGGGCGATGTGAATGGCGACAGCGTCATTAACATTCTCGATGCGCAGCAGATTGCGCGCGCAGCCGTGGGACTCTCGGTCGCGAATCCTGAGCAGTTCAGCTCGACCGGTGATGTCACGGCAGACGGCAATGTCAACATCATCGACGCGCAGCAGCTCGCGCGCTTCGCCATCGGCTTGTCGGCGCCCACGCGTATCGGCGGGAGCACCTTCGTCACGCCGGCGGTTGCGGTGGTGACGCCCGCTCCCGCCTCTGGCATCTCGGTCGGCGTCGGCTCCGTGGGGAAAGTGTCGGTGCTCGCGACGAGTGCCGCAAGCATTCCGTTGGCGGGGTGCGTGCCCGTGCAGTGGCGGAGCAGCGACACGACCAAAGTGAAAGTCACGAACGGCGGTGATGTGACTGGTATCGCGCTCGGATCGGCGACGTTGACCGCGACGGTTGGCTCCAGGAGCGCGACGGTCACGGCGACCGTTGGCTCTGTGACGTCGGGCACAGGAACAACGCTGTCCATTGTGACTGGCAACGCGCAGTACGGATTCGCCGGCTATCCGCTCCCAATCGCCCCCACGATCCGCGTGCTCGACGCGTATGGCGCGCCGGTTGTGCAGGGGAATGTTACGTGGAACCTCACCAACGCGGCGCTGCAGATTAACGGCGCGAGCCTCACGAGCGTGCAGGGGCGCACCGACGACGCGGGCATTGCCACCGCGCCCGGCTCGCTACTCTTGGGCACGACATCCGGTGCCGCAACCGTGGTTGCGACCATCGACAACGCTGCGAGCGTCACCTTTACGCTCGGCGTTGTTGCGACGCCAATCAGCCAGCACAGCTGCCGGATTCTCGTGAGCACCGCCTACTGCTGGGGAGATGGGAGCGTCGGGCAGTTGGGGAATGGCGGAACGGGAGGCAGTTCGATTCCGGTGCCGGTCTCTGGCGGCGTGACGTTTGCGTCGCTGACGAAGCACAACAACAGTGATCACGTATGCGGCGTCTCGACGGCCGGCGTCGGCTACTGCTGGGGGTTCAATGGTGCGGGACAGGTGGGCGACAGTTCGCGCACGAATCGCTCGGTCCCAACGCTCGTCCGGGGCAACCTGCGGTTCAGCAAGATTTCCACCGGTGCGGCGCACAGCTGCGGGCTGACCACCACGGGACTCGCGTATTGCTGGGGCTTGAATGTCGCGGGGCAGTTCGGTGACAGCACGTCGGGGAACTTCTCCTCAGTGCCGCGCGCCGTGAAGATGCCGGCGGGGGTGACGTTCACGGACGTGTCGGCCGGGAGCGGCTTCACCTGCGCGATTTCGAACGCGGGTAACGCCTACTGCTGG
>JAPLKT010000149.1 GCA_026387895.1 Gemmatimonadota bacterium
TCGAACAAAAAGCCACCAGCCATAATCCGCGTTCCACCGTCGGCACTATTACGGAGATTCACGATTACCTGCGCCTGCTGTTCGCGCGCGTCGGCGTGCCGCACTGCATCCACTGTGGGCAGGTGATCCGTCGCCAGACGGCGCAGCAGATCGTCGATGCGATCCTGACGCTCGATCCCGGGCGGCGCGCGATGATCCTCGCGCCCGTGATCCGCCACAAGCGCGGCGAGCACACGAACGTCCTCGACCTGATCCGTCGAGGTGGCTTCGTCCGCGCGAGGATCGACGGCACGGTCGTCAGCATGGACGAGCCGATCGCCCTCGCGCGCAACAAGTGGCACGACATCGACGTCGTCGTGGACCGCATCGTGGTGAAGCCCGATCTCGGCAACCGCCTCGCCGACTCGATCGAAACAGCCCTCACCCTGGCCGAACTCGGCGAAAAAGCTCCCGAAGCACTGCTCGAGCAATACGGGCACGACATGGAGCGCTTCGCCCACGAGGGAGGCTACACCTTCCACGCGCGCGTCGACGCAGTCCTCCAAGGACTGGGCTTCGACGCCGACAAAGCCAAGACGCAGCTGGTCAAAACCCTTAGCGGCGGCGAACGTGGCCGCCTTGGGCTGGCCGCACAGCTGGTCTCTCCCGCCGACCTCCTGCTCCTCGACGAACCCACCAACCACCTCGACCTCGAGACCACCACCTGGCTGCAGGATTACCTGCGCGACCTCGACGAGACGGTGGTCGTCATCAGTCACGATCGTGCCTTCCTCGACGAAGTCGTCGACCATGTGCTCCATCTCGAGGGGGGCACCGGCTACACCTATCGCGGCGGCTACTCCCAATTCGTGGTCCAACGCACAGAACGCCGACTCGCCCAGGAGCGCCAGCTCGAGCAGCAACGCAAGATGATCGCCAAAGAAGAGGACTACATCCGCCGCAACCTGGCCGGCCAAAACACCGCGCAAGCTAAAGGACGCCGCAAGCGTCTCGACCGCCTCCCGCGCCTCACCCCACCCCCCGGCGAGAACGGCGTGATGATCCTCCGCCTCGAGTCCGACGATCGCGGCGGTGACCGCGTGATTGTCGCCGAAAAGCTCACGATCCGTATGGGAGAGCGCACCCTTGTCCGCGGCTTCAGCGCCACCGCCAACCGCGGCGACGTGATCGCGCTTGTGGGGCCCAACGGTGCGGGAAAATCGACCTTCATCAAAACGCTCATCGGTGAGCGCGCCCCGGACGAAGGTGAAGTAAAACTCGGCGGCTCCGTGAACGCGGCCTACTTTCGTCAGGATCTCGACAAACTCCCGCTCGACAAGTCGCTCTATGACGTCATTGGCGACCTTCGTCCGCTCTGGACCCGTGGCGCTATCCAGAACCACCTCGGCATGTTCGGCTTCTCCGGCGACGAGGTCTTTCGCTCCACTCGTTCCCTCTCCGGTGGCGAGCGCGCCCGACTCGCGATGGGCATCATCGTGCTGCAGCGCGCCAATCTCCTGATTCTCGACGAGCCGACGAACCATCTGGACGTGGAATCCATCGAAGCGCTCGAAGATGCGATCGACGAATACGACGGCTCCGTGCTCCTCGTCTCCCACGATCGCGCGCTTCTCCGCGAACTGGCCACACGCGTCTGGGCCTTCAACGGCGAGAAGATGATTGACTACACCGGCACCTTCGCCGAGTGGGAGCAGGACCTCAAAAACACGGCGCTCGCCGAACGCGCGGCGGCCGCGTTGGCCAACGACACGCGCAAGGAACAGGAGAAAGCCAAGTCCAAGCAGAACGCGTCGTCGCAGAACCACGATCACGCCGCGCGTCGCGATGCCAAGCGTGCAGCAGAACGGGCCGAGAAGGACGTGACCGCCGCTGAGGAGAAGGTCGCCGAGATCCGACGCGAGCTCGAAAATCCTACGCTGTATGACGGGACGGGGGCCAATGCAAAACGCGCCGGTCAGCTCGACAAACAGCTGACCGACGCGCTCAAACAACTCGATACGGCCATCGCGCGGTGGGCCGCGCTCGAGGAATAGCACCGCGGGCTCAGTCCACCGACTGAGCCCGCGTCACATCAGAGGCTTTTCAGAGGCTTTTCAGAGGCTTTTCAGAGGCTTTTCAGAGGCTTTTCAGAGGCTTTTCAGAGGCTTTTCAGAGGCTTTTCAGGAGGGACGGCTGATCTTCACAGTCCCAGCAGCACCGTCGTACACGGTGGTAAAGGCGGTGAGGCTCGATGTCGCCTGTCCGCCAGCCTACGCGCCCGTCGTCGCAAACTGTGCACCGTGGTTCGGGCAGGTCCAGCCGCTGCCGCTGAATCCAATCGTGGAACCGGCGTGCGGGCAGACCATCGACAGCGCAACGAACGTGCTCGCGCCGGTACGCACGAGCGCCGTGGGGGGCCCCGAACCGCCGTCCACGCGCGCCACACCACCAACCGCTGAAAGCGCGGAGTAACTAGCCAACGAAACCGTAATCAATCCACCGCTCGCGCCGCCGGGACTGGTCGGGCTCGACGCTCCACACGCCTCAAGAATGGCGACCGCAGCGGCCAGTGACGCCGCCGACACAAAGGCGCGCCGACTCACCCCCTCGCGCTTCGCCTCAAGCGCCTCGCAGAGGCCAGCGCACGCGGGTACCGCAGTGTTGGCAGACGGCGTGGCGGAGTTCTGAGCAATCCGTTCCATGGTTCGAATTAGTCCTTTCTGAATGGTGAGAGCATCATCACATAACTACTCAGCGCAAGCACGGAGCTGCCGATCGCCCAGTTTTTGTGCGTATTGCGATCCGCGGACGAATTTCTTGCGCTCGACCCCATAGACCCGGTGTAGGCGAATCCGGCATCGGACGCGAGCATAAGCGCAGCGTGAACCGTGCGCCACGCGAGCCCACTCGTCTGACTCCGAGTCTCCCACCAGTTCAGCGCTCCGGTCACGCTGTTCACTGCAAAGAGGCCGCCGAGCGCGTACGCCAGCGGCTTGTGGACCGCCGTGGCCCACGCCGGGCGCGGCGACCCGCTTGCATCCGCGTTGTACAGATTTTCACCAACAATGAGCTGCGCCGCAAACAACGGCAGCGTCGCATAGCTCGCGATCTGATGAATTTTAAGCCGTGTTTCGTACGCGTCGCTGAGTTGTAGGGCTTTCTGCTTCGCCTTGGGCACCGTATCGGTCAGCACCGTATCGGTCAGCACCAAGCGGGTGACGCCAACTGGCATATCCACAGGACCCAACTTCTGCGGAGCATCCTGCGGAGAGCCCTGCACAGGAGCGACGTGGAGCGCGACCGCCAACTGGAGTAGGACAATCATTTACGACCTCCGGAATGGGCTCAAGGCCCTGCCGAGTCACTGAGGCCTAGGCGCCTCGATTCTGGAACCCCGCTTCGTACCAAACGTTCGCGAGCCCTACGGCGCCTACTGGGCGTCTGGACGAAGTTTCCGATAGGTGGCGATCGCCTGTCGCATCGCGAGCAACGACGACGCCTGGAGCTCAAACTCCACCTGTACCTGCTGGAGCTGCTCGGGCGTGTGCTTGCCGAGCCGCTTGACCAACGTGGCCCGCAAATCATGCCGGCGCGCGGTGTCGCGGCTCGCATGCCAGAGGCTGTTCGCGGTGTGCCACAGCGTCTCGTCCAGCGTACCCTTCCCCTGCGCTGCGGCTGTTTCGTACGTCTCGGCGCACACCGTCAAATACCCCACCGCCGCATCGCACATCTGGGCCACATGCTTCAGCTCATCGTCGAGCCAACCTTTCGTGAGCAAACGTCCCACGCGTTCATGCTGACGGGACGCTTCGACTGCCGCGCGCAATAGCGCATCGGCAACTTCACTCAGCGACGGAGCAACAACAACTTCATCCTTCGGAGCGGACTGCTTAGCCGGGGGCATCGGTCTTCGGTGCTAGAGGTATGTGAACTATGACAGGGACCACACCCCATGACAAGCCTCCTCCCAGGTCGGCAGGCGCATCGCCCGTGGCGGTAAACGACGGTTGATTCTCTTAACCGACCCGGTGAGTGAGCGCGGCCAGTCGTTGTTCGATGGCGGCAAGCCGCTCCATCACCGCCTCATGCTGTTGCGTGCCCGTGCCAGGTTCACGCAACACGAAGCTCAGCGTCCCGCTGACTTCGAGACGCGCACAGTCCACATCATGGAGATGTTCAATCCCCTGCTTGCGAGCAGCCGTCTCCAACTCTTCGCGTGTGATCATGTTGCGACGCAATGCGGCACGCAGAATCTTGCCGTCCTGAATCAGTTCTTCTGGCCGTCCTTCAATCACCCGACGCGCCCGCGGGTGGCGGAACACGAAGCGCACGAGCGCCTCGTTCACCACAAAGAGCACGGCCGCGCCGATCAACCCGCCGAGCAGCGAGTTGTCATTGCCGATAATCGCATTCTGCACGGTATTCGAGAGCAGCAACAGCACGATAAAGTCGAGCGGATTCAACTGCCCCAACTCGCGCTTACCGAACAGCCGCAGTCCCGCGACCAAGAACGCGTACACGGCAACAGTGCGCATGACCTTCTCCGCAATGGGAACGCCCGTCACCATCATATCCTGCCACATACCGTGCATCCGGGCCTCCGTCAGTAAACTGCGAGCCTATTCCGCGGCGATCACTTCGCCGCGGCACGGACCAAAGCCGATGCGCACCGCGCCGTCGCGCCCGCACCAGCCTCGAAACTCTACGACATCGCCATCCATCAGGAACGCCCGCGTCTCGCCGCTCGGTAACGTGACCGGCGTCTTGCCGCGCAGCGTGAGTTCCATCATCGATCCACGTTCGGTGGGACCCGGACCGCTCACCGTCCCGCTGCCGAGCAGATCGCCAGGGCGCAGGTTGCATCCATTCGACGCATGATGCGTCAGCATCTGCGCGAATGTCCAGTACATCGTACGGAAATCGGCACCACATAGCTGGACCGCGGGGATCCCTGACGCGCGCATGGCCGCGCTCTGCAGCCAGACTTCGAGGCGAATATCAATAGCGCCCTGCGCCGCGTCGTGGGCATTGGACAAATACGGCAACGGCGCGGGATCTCCCTCCGGACGCACATACGACTCGCACCGATAGGGCGCGAGTGCGTCGAGCGTCACCACCCACGGGGACACGCTCGTGGCAAAACTCTTCGCCAAGAACGGACCCAGCGGCTGATACTCCCACCCCTGCACATCACGGGCCGACCAGTCGTTGAGCAAACAGATGCCAAAGAGACGCGATTCCGCTCGGTCGAGCGGCACCGGCTGACCCATCCCATTCTCACCACAGACAAACGCACCCAACTCGAGTTCGTAATCGAGACTTCGCGTCGGTGCGACGATCGGATCAACGGCGGGATCAGGGCGTAGCTGTCCGGCCGGCCGGCGAACCGCGGTCCCGCTCAGCACCACGCTCGACGCCCGTCCGTGATACCCGATCGGGATCCACTTGTAGTTCGGCATCAGCGGCTGATCGGGCCTCAGCATCACACCGATGTTCGTCGCATGATGCACGGACGCGTAGAAGTCGGTGTAGTCCCCAATCTGTGCTGGGAGCAGCATCGTCGCGTCAGACATCGGCACAAGAATCTGCGCGCGCCACTGCTGCGCGCGACTCGCCTCGTCACCGGTGTTCCGCAATATGCGGCTCGCCGCATGGCGTACCGCGCGCGCGCCTTCGCGCCCCAGCGCCATCAATGCGTTGAGCGACGTCGCACACAACGCGTCGCACACCGCAGCACGTTGCGTGCTGGGTAACGCATCGAACACCCCACCACGCACCGCCGCAGCACAATCTAGAATCTGATCACCAATCGCGATCCCGATCCGCGGCGTCTTCTCGGCCGCCGTACAAAACACGCCGAAAGGAAGATTCTGAATGGGAAAGTCCGTGACCCCATCATTCGCTCGCTCCACCCACGAACGAAGGGTCGAATCGTGCGTCTCGTCGAGCATCGAACCGTTAGACATATCGGTCACAGCATCGCCAATTGCTTGAGGTCGTGGATGGGTTCCTCAAACGAACAGGAACCAAAGGAGTTTGCAGCACCAGCGCGTGCCGTGTGAATATCCGCGACTGGCACGCACCAGTCACGCCAGCGAATACCATGCGCGTCAACCTGGAACGCCTTGGGGTCACGCTCTTCGAGCAGCGCAACCGCGTCATGCATCGGCAGCCCATGGCGCATAAGCATCGACGCGCATATCACATTCAGAAAACCAAACATCGTCCCCTGCGGCGCATCCTCAGCATACATCAGGCGATACTCGCCCCGCACCGGGTGATGCAGCCCTGCCGTGGCCTTGCACGCGACACCCGCACGCGCGCACGACGACAAAAAGTGCGCGACCGCCTGCGCAGCGGGGAACGCCTCCACCGTGACACCGCCGGTTCGCACCTTCGCCCGCATCCCGTGCGCGGCGATCGCATCCACGAGCAGGTCGGTGGACGCACCGAGCGGAATTTCCACGTACACGAGTCGCCCCTCGCCCTGCAGCACGGAAAGCGCCGCCACGTCGTGAACCGTTGTCGCCTTCGCCTCGATGGAGTCAATGATGGCACGGTCGACGTAGGACCTGTTAAACCGCTCCATCACCTCCGCATCCGTGGCACCCGCGAGTACCGATAACCGCCAGGGGGTACCCACCGTCAGGAGTTCGGTCGCCTCAGCGCTGAACTCGACGAGCCGCGCCACGGGCACCACGAATCGGCCGAGCGCCCACGCCTCCGCACCATCGCGATAGCGCGCGTAGGCGCGCACCGCATCTCGCATGCCTAGTGCGGCAGGCGGAAACAGGCCGGCATAGTCAATCAGCCCAGCCAGCAACTCGTCGATAGCACGTGTTCGCGGCACGCTCACATCCGCGGCTTGGCGTCCATATGCATCCGTAGCCCCCTCTGCATCTCACGCCAACCGTTCGACGCACGGATCATCAGCATCACCTCAGAAAGACCGCATGTGAGCGAATCAGAGATAGGGCGTAAGCACTGGGAACGTCGCCCGCGTTGCCGCGACCATCTGCGGTTCGGCCGACATCAAGCGGAAGTCGGAAAACTCGAATCCGGGCGCCACAGTGCAGCCAACGAGGGTGTACGCACCAAGCGAACGCGCCGCCTGCCAAGCGCCAGCAGGAACGACACGTACCGGAGCACTCTCGGCGCCCACTGGTCCGAGCTGCAGCGCGCGATGCTCACTCGACTGCTGGTTGAGCACGTGGAGCTCGAGCGGCGCGCCCTCGTAGAAATGCCAGAGTTCGTCCGAGGCAACGCGGTGAAGACGGCTGACATCTCCCTCGGCGAGCAGATAATAGATCGTCGTCGCCGCCCAGCGCTCGGACCGTCCATCATCCGTGCGCACCATGCGACGTGAGCGAAAAATCTCGCGGAAATATCCGCCTTCAGGATGTGGCGTGAGCCCGAGCGTTTCGATCAACTCGGCGGCGCGTCCCGTTGGTGTCTCTGTCATCACCTGCTCCCAGTCAGTGTCATGTCCCATACGTGCGTCTCCCCCGGCCCGAGCCAGAGCGCGCTCCCATCGTCGACCGCGGCCGCCACTGCGCCTGTCGCGGCAAAGCAGGGCTCGATCGCAAAGTTGCAGTACGGCGTGCGGCGGCGCCTAGTCAGGCGCGCCCACAGCGAGGTGCGCGGAGGAAACGGCGACCACCCGCCACGGTTGACCCAAAGGCCGACCCACGGCGTCTGTGCACCATCCACACCGAACTCCAGCCGCTTCCCCTCTTGTTCAATCGCCAGCGTCGTGCGGCTGCGTGGCAGTTGCACGAACAGCATACACGCCTGCCCCTGCTCGAGCCCCACGAACGGGCGCGTGAGATCGCGCGGCACACCGCCAATCAGCACCTGCGGCCAGACCCGCGCCTCCATCGGCGGCATCGGCGGACCTTCTTTCGGAGCGACACTCTGCATGCCGTGGTGCGCGTCAATACGAATCTCAGCGCCCTCGGGAAGTTCAATCCGCGTTTCCGCCGTCAGTGGAAACAGCGGATGCGTCGCCCACTGAAACGGCCGTCGTACGGTCCCCGTATTGGTGAGCGCGTAGTCGAACCGCACCGCGCCCGCTGGCGTTACCGTCACCGTGCGACGCGCCCGGAATGGGTACCCGCGCCCCGTCCACTCGCAAGTTGCGCGCTGCCCCTCAGGAAGCGTTTCTATCGCCACCGCAGCGCGCTGCGCCCAGAGATCTCCATGATCCACGAGCGTGACCCCATCCACCGTGCACGGAGCAATCGTCGGCACGCATTCATCCCATCCACCCGAGTCGGCCGCGAGTATGTAGGAGGTGGCGTCAGCTGCCGGCACCGCAAACGGAATTTCAGGATTGTGCCAGAGCCACTGACGACCGGCGATCGTCAGGTCACGAATCCGACCGCCGAGTGCGGGAATCAGGACGACGCGCGATCCGCCGCCGTGCAACTCGGCGAATCCCAGCTGCTCAGCCAATCGTGGCCGGGTCCACACCCCGGCTCGCAAAGACCCGCGCGACCGATTCGCCAATCTTGTTGTTCGGCGTGCTGGCGCCCGCGGTGAGCCCCACACGGATTGGCCCATCCTTCGCGAGCCATCCGATGGTCTCGACCTCTATCGTGGTGCCCGGCGCCATGTGGCGCACAGAGCCGCGCTCGACATCCAAGCACGAGGCATCAGCGACGTGGTAGGTGGTCACGCGCTCTGCGCAAAGCGCGGCAAGCGAAATCGTGTTGCTTGAGTTGTAGCCACCCACTACCAGCATCACATCGAGCGGCTCAACCAACAGTTCGTTCACCGCATCTTGGCGGTCCTGCGTCGCGCTGCAGATCGTGTCGAAGGTGCGGAAGTGCTCGCGGATCGCGTCCTCGCCGTAGCGGCGCGCCATGGACTGCCCCACCTCGACACCAATCGCGAGCGACTCACGCGCGAGCATGGTGGTTTGGTTCGCCACGCCGATCCGCTGCAGATGCACATCGGGATCGAAGTCCGGACCCGCACACTTGGTGTACTTGGTGAGGAATGCCTCGCGCGACATGCCGCGCCCCTCGATGTAGGCGCACACCTCTTGCGCCTGCTCCATGTTGCGGACCACGAGATAGCTGCCGCCAGGATACCGCTCCACCTGCGACGCCGTCGCCCGCGTTTCCTCGTGATAGTACTTGCCATGGATCAACGACGTATAGCCGTCGCGTGCATAGGCATCCACCCGCTTCCACACATTCAGCACCGACCCGCAGGTGGTATCGACCATCACGCAGCCGATCGCACGCAGGGTCTCAAAATCACCGATGGTCACCCCGAACGCGGGCAGGATCACCACGTGCTCAGGCCGCACCTGGGAGTAGTCGAAGCCCTTGTCGTTCGCCGACAGGAACTCGATCCCCATTTCGCTCAGCTTGTTGTTGACGTGCGGGTTGTGGATGATTTCCCCCGCAAGGAAAATCCGGCGATCTGGGAACTTGGCGCGCGCTTGGTACGCGTACTCCACCGCCCGTTCGACGCCGTAGCAGAAGCCAAACTCTTTGGCCAAACGGACGGTCACCCCTCCAGCGTCGAGCGTGTAGTCACGCGAGCGGAGAAGGTCCACCAGGCGACCGGTATAGTCGCTGGCGAGGGAGTTCTGGATCTCGGATTTGAGCCCGAATCCCTTTCGGAAATAGGTCGACGGATCGCTGGTCGGCATCGTGAACGAAAGATAGCCGAATCGGGGCGATTTTGCCGTACCGAGGACCACCCGGCTAGGCGCTAAACTGCAGCAGCTTCTCCCGGACGTCGTCGGGGAGCGGCTGGGGGGTCATGGACTCCTTGTGCACGCTGACCACCGTGAGTGCACCACTGGCACGGTGGACCATGTCTTCGGCCCGGTGGACATCAAACCGGATGGTGATCGCCGTCCGCCCAACCCGTGCGAACCAGCTCCGGACCACGACCTCTTCGTCGAGCTCCGCCGGCGAGTGGAACTCTGCCTCGAGCGCCTTGCGAGGAATCCACACCCCACGCCCCAATCGGAGCTCTTTGAACGGGAGCCCCGCCGCCCGAAACAGTTCTTCCTCCCCGACCTGAAAGAGCCGGACGTACGCCCCATAGTAGATGATCCCGAACGGGTCACTGTCGTTCCAGCGCACCCGCTCCGTTGTTTCTACGGTTCGGGCGGGCGGAAGGGAATGCAGGAGAGAGGGACGAGTCATCGCGATCCTTCTGGTGCTGTTAAAAGGCAGGGAAAGCCCTCTGCTGGATACACAGGTTTTCCGACAGCTTGCGTGTGACGAACTGGTAATCTACCGACACAGGAAGAGTGCCGACGCATCGCACTCAGTTCTCTTATGCCCAGTACTCCGGCGTCAGAAACGGCGCGAGCGCGTACGTCACCAGTATTTCATATGCCCGCTGCCGATCGACGAGTCCTGCCGTGAGGATTCCCACAGCGCCGGCTCCATGCTTGGTGTTGTGTTGCGCGACGAGTGCGTCAATCGCATGGCCCAACTCCATCCCATCACGAATCATCGCGGCCACACTCGGCGGAAGCGGCATCGCCAGCGAACCGCCTGTCCACACCCGGCCGGTCCGATCCACCACCACCGCCCAGGCACAACAGCGCATCCCCTCCGCGCTGTCCACGCAGCCACCCTCGATCCCTACCGCCAGGTCAGCACCCGTGGCGGCGAGCGCCGCTTCCGCACGATTGCGTGCCCCACGAATCGTCTCCTCGTCCCCCATGGGTTGGTCGGGGACCTGCGATGGCACCGCAACGCTGGTAAAGTGCGCGTGCGACGCCAACGGCTCCAGCACCGCGCGGGCCGCAGCCACCTTCACCGGATTGAGTGAGCCAACAGCAATGGTGCGAATGTCGGACAGCAGCATAAGATCGCGGATGAGGTTCACCGACCAGTTGCTACAAAGAGCGCACGTCCCGAAAGGTATGTCACGTTACATTTCTTCCTACACCCTAGGCGAGTCCTCATGTCCGTCCTCCAGCCTACTACGACCATCCTTGCATCGACGCCGGAGCCACTGATTTTCGTTGGCGAGCGACTCTGGCTCGACTTCGTCAACAGCGACGACACCAATCGCGCGCGCCGCGCGGGACGCGCGGGACGGAGTGACTCCCTCGATTCGTTCGACGGCTTTATCGGATGGCTCTCTGCCGCCCGCGTCCTCGACGCCGAACGCTCGGCCTCGATGTTGCGACGAGCGCAGCAGCAGCCGACAGCCGCGAGTGCGGCGGTCCACGAAGCGCGACGCATCCGCAACGTGCTCCGGGCGCTCGCCGAAAAAGGGACGGACGAGAGCGATCGGGCCACACAACTCGCCATCGGCGAGATCAACCGCATCCTCGGACGCAGCGCCGGCACGCGCCGCGTTGAGTCGCGAGCCGACGGCGGCTTCGTGCGCAACTTCGTCACCGTGGGTGATGTTTTTGCTGGCCTGTTGATCCCAGTCATCGAGTCGGCGGCTGACGCGCTCGTCTTAGGGGAACTCCTCCGCGTCCGCCAATGCGCAGACTCGGGCTGCGCGCGGGTGTTTTACGACGCCAGTCGCAACGGCAAGCGCCGCTGGTGCGAAATGGCGACCTGCGGCAACCGCGCCAAGGCGGCACGGCACCGCCGCAAGATCAAACGAGGGTGAGAACCTCCGCTTCATCAGCCAAGGATTCCACGTCCAACGCACGGGCCTGCGCGTCGCGCGGCTTGATGTACCCCATCTCCACGGCGTAGCCCACCAGCTCCTTCTGCAGAATCCGCCGCCCGCGGAACAGACGCGACTTCACCGTTCCCTCAGGCACCTGCAGCAACTGCGCAATCTCGGCGTACCGCATACCGTGCAGGTCGCTCATCACCACCGCCGCACGGTACTCGTCCGGCAGATCGGCGATTGCGCCTGTGATTTCCTCGTCAAGGAACGAATCGTAGAACGCCCCCTCGGGGTTCGCTTCGCCCACGGCGTTCAGCAGCGCCCAGCCATCCTCGTCCTCCGGCGCCTGCACCTCACGCGCGTCAACACGCCGCTTCCGGCTCACAAACACGTGATAGAGAATCGTGAAGAGCCACGCGCGGATATTCGTCCCCAGTCGGTACTGCTCCCACCGCTGGAACGCACGGAGCATCGTGTCCGACACCAAATCCTCGGCGTCGTCACGCGCTTTGGTGAGCTTCAGCGCAAAACTGTAGAGCGCCCCGAGTTGCGCGAGCGCTTCTTGGTCGAACCGTGCCCGCCGCGGATCACGCGGCATGAGTCCAGTCAATACGTTGGCGATCATTGGATTGTGAGAGGCTTTTGGTGGCTAGCGACGAACCGCTTGAGATCCAGTCCGACTCCCCGCACGATCGCGACGTCGCGCTTCATGCGCGCCATCTGGGTCGCCCCTTCGAGAGTCGAGATAATGAAGCGCGCGAGCCGCTGCGATGACACATCGGGGATCAACTCGTCCTGCGCCTGTTCAATCACGTCCTGTAGCTGGTCGCTCCACACACGAAACACCTGGGCAATGCGCAGGCGGAACCCCTCATCGAGGTCGCCCATCTCGGTGGCCCACGTGCCAAATGGCGACAGACCATCGGGCGTCTCGAGCTGCAACTCGACAATCGCATCGATGAATGCGTACAACCGATCCATCGGCGGACGCACAGTGTCGCGCAGAATCGTCAACCCACGCTCGGCGACACGATCGAACTGCCGAGTGATGACCTCGTGTCCGAGCTGCTCTTTCGAGGCGAAGTAGTGGTAGAAGTGGCTCTTGCCACTCAGCCCAGCACAGCTGATGAGTTCATCGACGGAGGTCTTGGCATAGCCCTTGGTGCCAATGAGCGCTGCTGCGGCGTCGAGAATTTGCATGCGTCGAGTGTTCACCCCTCGAAACTAGGACTACCGAGTCCTAAGTACAAGCGGTACAGTCGGAAATGCAGTAACCTGTTACAATTCAACAAGTTAGACGCAATTAGGACTCAAAAGTCCTAATCGATTACACCGTGCAAATCTCGGCGGCCTGACGCAGCGACGCCATCGGATCGCGACGGGGCACAAACTCGTGCGCCACGTACCCCGCGTACCCCGAATCCGCGATCACCTGTGCCACCCGCCGGTAGTTCAGTTCCTGCGTCTCGTCGATCTCATTGCGCCCCGGAACGCCGCCGGTATGGAAGTGCCCGATATGCGGGAGGTTCGCCTTGATCGTATCGATCACGTTCCCCTCCATGATCTGCATGTGGTAGATGTCGTACAACAGCTTCACCCGCGGCGACCCCACGCCCTTCACCACCGCCGCACCAAATGCGGTGCTGTCGGCTTGGTAATCCTTGTGGTCGACCTTGCTGTTCAACAGCTCCAAACACAGCGTCACCCCGTGCTTCTCCGCCAACGGCGCGAGCCGCTTGAGCCCCACAATGCAGTTCCCCACTCCCTCAGCGTCACCCATCCCGCCGCGATTCCCACTAAAGCACACAATGTTCGGCACGCCGGCCGCTGCCGCCGCCGGAATCATCTTCTCCGCGTCGACCACGAGTTGATCGTGCTGGTTCGGCCGGTTGAATCCCTTGGGAATCGTGCCGAAGCCATTGGCCATAGCACAGACGAGTCCATGCTGTTTGGGGACCCCCCAGTCCTTCTCGTCGAGCAAGTCGATGGCGACCAATCCCATCCCCTTCGCCGCCTCGCACAGCTCGTCGAGCGTGCTCTTGCCGTAGCACCAGCGACTCACGCTCTGCTTAAGCCGACCTGCGCGCGTGTCCGTGCGCGCGGTAGCTCGCGCGGTAGCTCGCGCGGCAGCTCGCGCGGCAGCTCGCGCCGCCGCGGGCAACGCGCCCAACGCCGCCGCGCCCGCGAGCGCACTCAACGCGTCACGCCGCTTCACAACGCCCCTCGTTTCATCTCGGCCGCTGCATGTGCGGCGGCGCGCGCCGTGAGCGCCATGTACGTGATGCTCGGATTCTGACAGCCATTACTCGCCATCGCGGCCCCGTCCGTCACAAAGAGGTTCTTCACCTCCCACGCCTGATTCCACTGATTGAGCACGCCGTCCTCCGGCGTCTTGCTCATGCGAGCGCCGCCCATCTCGTGAATGCAGTGTCCCGGCGGATTACTCGACCCGTGCGCACTGATGTCTTCACAACCGGCCGCCTCAAGCATCTCCACCATGGCCGTCTTCATGTGCTGGTCCATGGCCTTCTCGTTGTCGCGCCACCGCACGTCGATATGCGCCGCGGGAATCCCCCACTTGTCCTTCACCGTGGGATCGAGCGTGATCCGGTTCGCCTCGTGCGGCAACGTTTCGCCCCAGCCACTCGCCGAGAGCCCCCACGGACCGAGGTCGTCAATAAGCGTGTTCTTGAAGGAGGCGCCGTAGCCGGGCATCGAACTCCCACGCCCCCATCCACCGCGACCACCGCCCCCCTGCATACCGTACCCGCGGAGAAAGTCCTTCTCCTCACGCTTCACATTCGTAAACCGCGCGATGTAGATGCCGTTGGGACGATGCCCGATAGTCTTCTTGTCGAGGAACCCAGGCATCCGTCCACTCGCGCCGGACCCGTAGTGATGGTCCATCACATACTTCCCCAACGTGCCACTCGCATTGCCCATGCCATCGGGAAAGTGATTGCTTTTGCTGTTGAGCAGGAGACGCACACTCTCGATCGTGCTGGCGCAGAGAAAGACGACCTTGGCCTCAAACTCGATGCTCTCCATCGACTTCGCATCGATCACACGGACGCCACGCGCCTTCCCCTTCTTGGCGTCGTACAACACTTCGGCCACCACACTCCACGGACGCAACGTGAGACGTCCCGTCTTACGGGCGGCCGGCAGCGTGGAGCCGATCGAGTTGAAATACGAGTGTGTCACGCAGCCGCGTTCGCACGGTCCGCAGTAGTGACACGCGAGCCGCCCGTTGTGATTTTCCGTGAGAATCGCGGCACGTCCAATTGTCATCACCCGCTCGCCACCGAACTTCTTGAGGATCTGTTCGCGTCCGTGGCGCTCACTCGCGCTCATGGCCATCGGTGGTAGAAACTCGCCATCTGGCAGCTGACTGAGCCCCTCTTTCGCCCCGGTCACACCGATGAACTTCTCGACGTGCGAATACCACGGCGCGATGTCCGTGTAGCGAATCGGCCAATCGTTGCCATGCCCGTCTTTGGCGTTCGCCTCGAAGTCGAGATCGCTCCAGCGATACACCTGACGTCCCCACATGATCGACCGGCCACCCACCTGCCGCCCGCGGAAAAACTTGAAGGGCGCGTCCGCCGGGGTGGTGTACGGATTGTCGTTGTCGTTCACAAAGAACTTGTGCCCGGCCTCGTCGCAGGCGTAGCACTCGCGCTGCACGGGATGTTCGGCGGCGAGAATCTTCCGATCACCCCAGCCGCGAAAATGCATCTCCCACGGCTGCACATGCTCGGTGAAATCGGTCGCGTCCACTGGGCCACCAGCCTCGAGCACGAGCGTGCGCAGCCCGCGCTCGGTGAGCTCCTTGGCCGCCCAGCCACCGCTGATGCCACTGCCCACGACGATCGCGTCGTACACCTGTTTCTTCGGGGTCATGGTCCGTTACCTCGCCGGCACGATATGAGGAGCATCGCCCACGTACCGCCCGGGCATGATCTCGTTCTTCAGGACCTCTTTCTGCACGCGCTCGCTCGTGAAGTAGCCGTGCACCACGAGCCCCTTCAACCGCCAGTAGCCGCGCGCGGCCATGTCGCTGCGCGGTTTCTTCTCGAGCACATCAAAGAGCGCCGCGTTCGACTCGGGCGAATACGCAGGCCCTGGCACGGTGCCGCTTTGCACCAACGCATCAATCGCCGCGAGTCCGTCATTGAATTGCTTGCGCTCGGCCTCCGAGTAGTACTCGTTCACCACGACGTCGATCCACGCCACAACACCAACGTCGGTCGCGCTCGGCGTGTCCGTCCGCGGGAACCAGCTGTCGGCGAGCGCGCCGAGTGTGGCGGCATCGGTGGCGGAGAGCAGCTGCAGCCCCGCATTGGGCGCAGCGGCGAGCGAGGCCCACGCGGCCTCGGCCGTGCTCGGCAACATCGTGAAAGCGGCGGCGGCGCCAACTGCGCGCAGAAGATCGCGACGGTCCATACGAACTGCCTCGGAGCAGGAGAATACGGCGAAGCTACGCGAGGGGAGCGGGGGCGTCCAGCGGGGTGCGTTCCGACGAGCGACCGCGGTTATCGGAGTGCCGCGATTTCGGTGAGTCGCTCGCGGGCGAGCCGCTCGGCCTCGGCCGGGTCGATCGCATTGTTGAGGTGGGCGGCTAACACGTCGTCAAGTGTCTCGTTCGCAAGCACGGCACCCGCGAATTCGATCAGCCGGTGTCGGATGCTTTCCGGAGCGGCGCTCACTTCCGAACTGATGGCAGGCCGAGAGGCGAGCAAGGCGATCACATCCTCGATGTCATGACTACCGAACCAGTCTTCGGCTCCTCGATCGGAGAATGCCAGGAACTTCATCACCATGAACGTCGCCGGCGCGACATGCCGGAATCGAACGCCATCGATCTCCACGGCAATGGCGGTCTCGATTGCGATCGCGTCAATCGCACTGGCGGTGCCGCCCAGATGGGGTCCCGAAGGGACCAGATCGAACAGGTCGCCGTCCGGGCTTACCCAGCGATAGGCGTGCGCGCCAGGCGTAGCCACGTGACGGAAACCCCGCTCACGCAGTTGCGCGCTGAGCGCTTCGAATCCGGCGTAGCCGAGCGATGCGACGACGCCGTCGACGTCCTTCGTCTGTCGGGTGAGCGTCATCACCGGATCCGTGTGCAGCAGCGGGGCGACTGCGCCTCCGATGAACACCACGCTTTCGGCGAGCGGCCCCAAGGCGCGCACGACGCGCAGGAGCCGCAGCACCGAGGGGTTCTTCGTCACCATGCGAACTTCGGCATCGGCGCGAACCCGATGAGTCGGCGTAGGGCTTCCATCCCCAGATTCCGTTCACGGGCCCGTCCGCCGCGCACGGCATCGAGCAGTGCGAGGATCGCGTACATCTCAGGCGAGCGGACCGCGATCTCGGACGCGCGTGGCACCAGCGGCTCGACCGCGCGGCCACGGACCGTCCCTTCGCGCGAGGACCAGACGTACGCGTCGTCTCCGAACTCGATCAGCTTCGAGAGGTCAGGTCCCGCGTGGGCAGTGGGGACACCGAGGCGAATCGGACCTAGCATCAGCGGACAGACGTACCGCAGGCCGTGCTGCACGAACTCGAGGAACGCGAGCTTGTTCGTCTGGCGCTCCGTGTGGTGCACCAGACCGGCGACCTGAAGACGCTTGACGCTCTTGAACGCCGTGCTCTGGCTGATCAGCAGTTCTCCCGCGATCTGCTCATAAGTCGCGTGCGGCCTCTTGGCCAGACAGGCGGCGACTGCGATGTCGATTCCGGATATCGTCATGATGGTTTTCTTGTGTATTCGATATTCGCGAATAACGAATATTATTCACGTTTAAACTAGCGTTCCTTGACATAAAGTCAAGACCTGCAATGCTTTACTACTGCCTCCCAGCCTCTACTGCCTCCCAGCCTCCACCGCCGCCCTCAGCCCGGCCAGCACTTCACCAGGTCTCCCATCCGCCCAGCAGTGGATAAAGAACTCTCCCGCCAGACTCTCTCGATTCTACTTCCCCCGCCGCTTCCCCTTCCCCGCCGGTGACCCGGGCCGGAACCCACCCTTGTCGCGCCCACCGCCGCGCGCCGAACCGCCGCGCGAGTCTCCCCCGCGCGAGTCTCCGCCGCGCGCACCGCCACGCCCCCACGGCGACTTATCAGACCCGCCACGCCCACCACGCTCCGGACGACGTTCCTCGCGCCTGACCTCATCGTCGGTAAACGGCTTGTCCAGCGCGTCCTGGATCTCCTCCACCGAGTCGGCCTTCACATGGCCGCGCGCACCGCGCGTAATCGTGAAGCGCGCCGGACGATCTAGCAACGGCAACTCCTCAAACACCAGCCCGCGCGCCACCTTCTCGGGGAGAACAAGTCGCACGACCCCCTGCACCTTCCCGTCCCCGACCTCCTCCACCTCGTAGTGCATCGGCACGGTGCGTTCCCGCACCTCCACCGCACCGGGGAGCGTATTCAACTCCGCGCGTTCGGCCGCACTCACAAAATCATCAGCCTTGAACCGCATCGGCGCCGCGCGGAACCCCTGGATCGTCGTCACCGTCGCCAGCTGCGACGCATACCACGCGGTCACCTCCACGAGCCCCATCTTCGGCGTGGTTCCACCGCTCCGACGATACGCCTCACGCACCTCGGCAATCCCCTGCCGGTTGCGCTGCACCGCCGCATGATGCGCCTCCTCGCGCGCCATCGCCTCGGCTAACACACGCCGTGCGTCGGCCTCCATTCCCGCCGGGAAATCCATCAGCGGCTCGCGCTCGCGCTGCAACTCGAAGCCGAAGTACTCCACCCGCCGCTCCATCGCGAGCGGATTGCTCTTGTGCCGCGCGTCAAATACCAGCTTTGCCGCGCTCGAGGTGGCGTACTTCCGAATCAACTGCTGCGGAACATTCGTCCCTTCGATCGCCGCCCGTGAGTTGCCGTGCGCGTCGGCGAAGTAGCGCAACGTGCCGCTCACCCCACCCCACGTCCCGGCAACGCTCGTCTTGCTCACGCGCGCTTCGTGACCATCCGCCGTGAGCTCGTCAATCACCAAGTCAAACGGCTGATACCGCGCGAGCAGATCCACGAACTGCCGCTCGACCGAATCGGTCACCATCGGCATCACATCCGGCAACGGCAGACGCACCGCGCGGTAGATCGACGCCATCGCGAGCGCGGCATCCTCCATGCTCTTCATCAGCACGCCGCGACGCTCGGCCCACCGCTCCAGCGAGGCATCAAACAGATGGCGCGACAACCCGTACACCTCGCCCACATACCCACACTTATGGAACGCCTCGGCGTACACATTGTACGCGGTGAGGTTGTCGCTCCCGCGGATCATGAGTCCCGCCAGATCGCGATCTTCACGCGTCATCCGGTGCAGCGACTCAATGCCCGCCATCACGGCCACGTAGGGCAGCATGGTGTCGTCGCAATGCACGAGCATCTCCGCCCACGGACGATCCACCGGCATCGCCTCGACAGCCTTGCCATACTTGGTCAGGCGTCCATTCTCGACAATGCCACGCGCTTCGAGATGATACATCGCCTTGCGGTACGACAACTTGTCGAGCGGCACCGGCAGGTCGAGCTCATCCGCACGCACGCCCAAATCCGCACAGGTCAGCGCCACACGCTCGCTGTCGCCCGCGAGCTGGAACTCCGGCGGCGTTGGCCGCAGCGCACTGAACGCGATATCGCGATCGCTCAAAATGAAGACGCGACCGCCCGCCACGCGACCGTGCACACGCCCCGCCATCTGCAGAATCTCGTTCGCGCCCAAATGCACGCGCGTCAACACATTCTTGCCTCGATCAATCACATTCGCAAAGCGCGTGTCATCGATCACCACCGTGTCGAGCCCCTGCACATTGAGCGCACTCTGGCCCGCTGCGGTCATGGCGAGCAAATAGGGCTTCTCAACCGTGCCATCCAAGAACGGTCGAATCACGCGAATGGGTTCGCCGCCATGATAGAACTGCGCAGTGATTCCCCGGAAACGCGCCTGCACACTCGCCGCCACTTGTTCGACACCCGCGCGCGTGGGAAGGAACACCCCCACGCCACGTTTTTCCTTCACCACCTTCGCGAGAAATTTGTCGTCGATGAAATGCTGCGGATTGGCACGCACGACTTCGACCGTTGCCGCCTTGGTGGGATCAAAGGCGCTCGATTCCACCACCGCGTCAGCATCGAGATACCGACGATAAAATTCCGGATCGACGGTTGCCGACAACCAGATAAAGCGGCAGCCCACGCGCTTGCCGAGTGCGAGGCAGAGCTCAAGTTCCGCGCTCGTCTGGTGAATCTCGTCCACCACGAGCGTGTCTTGACGGCGAATATCACCGTCCTGAAACCAGCGCCGCGCGATCCCCGTGGTCACAATCACCACATTCCAGCTCGGCGATTCGGGCGTCGCTTCGCGCTCGCGATTGATGACGCCAACGCGCAGTTCCTTGGTGCCGAGTAATTCCTGTGCAATCGGTTTGACGCTGAGCGTCTTGCCCGTTCCGGTTCCTGCAACGATCCCAAAGCCACGGCGCGGCGCGGTGATCGGTGCTTCGAGGTCATGGGTGCGGAATCGTTCGGCGAGTGCGCGGAGTTCTACGCCGCGAGCTTTCCACAAGACCGTCTCGATGTCGAGGGCGAAGGCCAGCTCGATCGTTTCGCACGCCGCGCGCGTGGGCGCGATGATGATGATGCGGCGAGTCTCCCCCGATCCAACGAACGCGTCGTGATCGGGAGGGAGATACGGGTCGCGGACATCGCGTAACACGGGGCTCGGAGGCCGGTCCCTCAGGGAACCTTCGTGCCTGGCGACGGAACGGTGACTTGAGGCCCCGTCGGCGTCTTGGCCTGCGGCAACTCCGTCACGATTTTCACGGTGATTGCACGGTCCGGCGATTGCAGCGCAGCCCGCATGGTCTGCTCCTGCAGTGCGCGTCGCGACAACAGCCGCTGGCGGGCATCCGGGTCACCCGGGAGCTCCCACAAATTCACCGGCTGAGCAGCTCGCGAGCGCCCGCTGGCGTTCGCGTCGGCCGGTGTGTTCTTGCCCACGCCGCCAAAGAGGACCGAGGCACCCTGCGGCCGAGCGCGAATCGCGGCAGCACAATCGGTCGGGGCGGGCTGTTGTGATGTTGCGACATCCTTCAGCCAAATACGGCACATCCCCGCTGGGGGCATCGCGGACCGCGGGATGAGCGGCTGCTCCCGTTCTGATACGCCCCGATCCTGCGCTCCCAGTGGGAGCGCTATCAGGAGCGCCATCAGAGGCACCAGCTGCTGCAACGGCATGAATCCTCGCGACACGACAACCTCCCTTCGGTTTCCCGGTACATACCGGGGACGACCCCGCGGCCCCACCTGACACAATCTGCCGGGCGTCATGGGCATCTGGTACTACCCCTGATCCCCAAAACTGATTCCCAGCCGCCGAGCGGTTCGCACGACGTCATGGGTCGGGTCCACCCGTTTCGGATGCCCGAGTACCTGTTCGATGGGCACCGTCACGATATCCGGGGACTGCAGCGCCACCATATGCCCCCACTTTCCGTCCTCCACGGCCTGCACAGCCGCCGAACCGAACCGGGTCGCCAGCATGCGATCGTAGCCCGTGGGCATTCCGCCACGCTGCAGGTGCCCCAGCACCAGCGACCGGCACTCTTTCCCGGTCCGCTCCTGAATCTGCTTGGCGAGCCGTTCCGCGACCCCACCGACACGCTTGGCCTGCCCGGGGAGTGACACCCCCAACGTGGACTCGCTCCCACCGCGCTCGAAGGCCCCTTCCGCGACCACCACGATCGCGAAATGACGCCCACGCGCATCGCGTGCCATGATCGATCGACACACCACATCGACGTCGTAGGGGATCTCCGGGATCAGGATCACGTGCGCTGCTCCCGAGACGCCGGAATGCAACGCAATAAAGCCGACGTTGCGCCCCATCACCTCCATCACGATCACCCGATCGTGGCTTTCGGCGGTGGTGTGCAGCTTGTCGATGGCTTCCATGGCGGTGTTGACCGCCGTGTCAAAGCCGAATGTCGTGATCGTGCCGCTCACGTCGTTGTCGATCGTCTTGGGGACGCATACCATCCGCAGTCCGACGTTCCCCAACTGCTGCGCGATCGCGAGCGAGCCATCACCGCCAATCGCGATAATCGCGTCGATCCCGAGGTTCCGTGCGTTCTCGACCAACTCCGCAGAGCGGTTGATTTCGATGTATGAGCCGTCGGGCTGGAGCACGGGATACGAGAACGGGTTGCCTCGGTTCGTCGTGTGGAGGATCGTCCCTCCGAGATGCCCGATACCCCGCACCGAATCGCGCGTGAGCGGCACGACCTCCTCTTCACCGAGGAGTCCGGCATAGCCACGCTTAATGCCGAGCACATGCCAGCCGCGATCAAGCGCCGAGAGCACGGCGGCGCGAATGACGGCGTTGAGTCCCGGGGCGTCGCCACCGCCGGTCGAAATTGCGATCCTCACCGTTGTCTGATCTCCTCTACGAGCGCTAGCACTTCCCCTGGCCTGGCCTGGCGTCCGAGTTTCGATTTCTCGAAAATCAGGACCGAATCGACGCTGACTTCGAACCGGCCACCGCGCGACGGTTCCATCGACACGTCGATGTCGGGATAGATCTCACGAATCGCAGCTGCCAGACCGACAGCTCGGGGTTCGTAGTTTCAGACGCTGCAATATTCGATATTGATATGCATAATCGGGGTCGGACGGTCGCTGAAATATGCGGAGAAGTACCGGCGCCAGCGCTCGCGCCTGGCGGGCACCTACTTGAGCACCACCACGCCCGTGACGTTCGCGAGCCGCGCGATGGTGGTGTCCTGCTTGGCGACCACCACCCGCAGCGAATCGAGCGTCCCGCGCAGTTCGGATATTTCGTTCTTGGTCGCGTTCACCGCATCGCCAATCTCGAGGACCTGCTGCGTGCGCAGGGCCTCCGATTGCGGCGTGCTGCACGACGCCGCACCGACCACCACAACAGCCGCCGTCAGAAGTGCTCGGCACGCGGCCGACCGGGAGGATTGCCTCGCGTTACAACGAATCATGCTCTGCTCCTGAGGGAGGAGCGCCGCGGAAGGCGGCGCGTGGAACTGGTACCGCAAGCAACCAAACGGTGCGCCGATCGCGTGCGTCGGAACGTATCTCCCTCCCTCACACTACGGGAGGCTCCATGCACGACGTCAGATTCCAGAATCGCCGAGGAATAACCCTCCCCGAGTTAGCGGTCGCCTGTACGATCATCGGGGTGACGTCGGCAATCGTGGTGCCCCGATTCTCAGCGCTTTCGGCACGGCTTTCGCTGCGTTCCGGTGCGTACGACGTGCGAACCGCGCTCACCATCGCACGGAACCAAGCCGTCCGACGGGGGGAGCTTGTGGCGTTTGTTGGCGATGCCGCTCGCGGCCGCATACGCGTGGTCAGCGGTGCCGACACCCTGTTCTTCCGCGACCTCAGCGCCCGCGGCCTCACCCTGGCGCTCACCCGCGACTCCATCACCTGGTCCCCGAATGGCCAAGGCTGGGGCGCGGCCAATACCACCATCATCATTGCACGGCGCGGCATCGCCGACACCATCACCGTGTCGCGACTCGGGCGCGTGCGGTGACGCTGGGACTACGCCCGCTCAGGTTCCGAAATCGTAGCCGACCACCGACACGCGCGGAATCGACTGCTGGATGACGCGCTCAATCGTCTTGACCATCGCAATCTCGTCGGCGCACATGAAGGTATAGGCGTCCCCCGTCGAGGCGGCGCGGCCGGTACGTCCGATGCGGTGCACGTAATCTTCAGCCTGCTGCGGCACGTCGTAGTTGATGACGTGCGTGATGCCGGAGATGTCGAGCCCGCGCTGCGCAATATCGGTGGCGACGAGCACGCGCACCTTCCCCGACTTGAAGTCCTCGAGGGCCTGCGTGCGCTGCCCCTGCGTCTTGTCGGCGTGCATCGCGGTGGACGCAATATCGGCGTCCTCGAGATGCCGAACGATCTTGTCGGCGCCGTGCTTGGTGCGGGTGAAAATCAGCACCGTGTCCATCGCCTTCTGCTTGAGCAGTTCAACGAGCAGCGCGCTCTTCTTCTCCTTGGGGCACGGATACACATAATGCTGCACCGTGGTCGCCGCACCCGAGCGGCGCCCGACCTGCACCACCACCGGACGACGCAGATACTTGCGCGCCAACGCCTCGACCTCAGGCGGCATGGTCGCGCTAAAGAGCAGCGTCTGCCGATACGAATGCATCTGTGCCACAATCCTATTCAACTGCGGTGCGACCCCCATGTCGAGCATGCGGTCGGCTTCGTCGAGCACCAGCACCTCGACCTCGTCGAGCACCACATTTTGCTTCTCCAGATGATCCAGCAAGCGTCCGGGCGTCGCGACAATCACGTCTACGCCGTCGCGGAGCGCCTTCACCTGCGGCTCGTAGCCGACCCCACCGTACACCGGAATCACATCGAGCCCGGAGTGCTTGCCGTACTTCGCGAAACTCTCCTCCACCTGCACGCACAGCTCGCGCGTGGGGGTGAGAATGAGCGCGCGCGTCCGGTGCGGACCACCGAGGAGTCGCTCGATAATCGGGATGGTGAAGGCCGCGGTCTTCCCGGTGCCGGTCTGGGCGAGGCCGATCAGGTCGCGCCCCTTGAGCGCGAGCGGAACGGCTTGCGCCTGAATCGGCGTGGGATGCTTGTATCCGGCATCTCGGAGTGCTTCGAGCATCGGCTCGGAGAGTCCCAGATCGGCGAATGTCACAGTGACGGTCGCGGCCTCAGCGGCGGCGAGCGTGGCGCGTTCCTCTTCAGTTGGGAGCGCTTCGGGCGGTGCAGTCGTGGTTTTTTTCAAGTTATCGAAAGGTAATCCCGCGGGAGGGGCGCCGCTGGAACGGGAGGCAGAAACACCGATCCGGGACGTCCGATACCTTCAGCCGGAGAGGAACTCGATCAGGAGTGTGTTGATCCGGTCAGGGGCCTCTTCCATCACCACATGACCACCTCCCCCAATCAGTTCGAGGCGCGCGTGTGGCATGGCCGCGACCAGCGCTGGCGTTGTATCAGGGCGCACGGTGCGGTCGTGGGTTCCGAACACCACGAGCGTCGGCACCGTGCAGCGCGCCACAACCGCTGGGTCGAGCGGCGTCCACGTGAACTCGCGCAACATCTGGAGCTGCGCGCGCAGAATCTCCGGGAACTGCGACGGCGCCCAATACTCATCGACATCGCGATCCGTGAACCAGCCGATCGTGCCGTACACACGGCGCTGTACGAGCTCCACCGCAGTCCGCGGAAAGAAAAACGAGAGCAACTCGCCGCGGATATCGGGAATGAAGGGGACCAGTTCCCGCGCGGGGCGCACGAGACCGAAGCCCACCGAGCCGAACAGGACCAGTCGCTCCACTCGGCCAGTCAACGCCACTTCAAATGCGACCCGCCCTCCCATCGACTGCGCCACAAGCTTTGGGCAATCGAGCCCGAGTACATCGAACAGCATGAGCAGCCGCCGCGCCTGCACCTCAAGGGTGTAGCTCCCCTGCTCCTGTGGCGCATCGCTCAGTCCGTGCCCGGGCATATCACAGGCGAACACGTGGTACCCCGCGCGGGCGAGGGCTTCGATGTTGTGACGCCAGAGGTAGGCAGTGATCGCCCAGCCGTGGACAAGCACCACGGCGGGCCCCGTCGATGGCCCCGCTACCAGCACCCGCAACGTGGTGCCATCAGCAAGCGTCACTCGACGTCGCTCGATCGCCGAGTTTCCCGCAGGCCACCACTGCTCGGGGGGAAGGCGTTCGAGGGGCATGACCGTTAGAGCGAGGGCCTCGGGTACGGCGGATCACCGCCGCACCCGAGCCAATCAGATCAGGTCGACGGGACGTCCGACCAGTCGCGCAATCAACCCGATGCGGAACGTGATGTCGCACCAGCGCTCGTCGCCGCCGTGCACCGGCTCGAGCGGATACGACGACCAGACCCACGGCGTCGTACTTTTCGGACTCGCCATGCCCTTGTGCGGATGCCAGAGACCGGTGCGGTCGCAGTCATCGACGAACCGCTCGTACATTTTGAGCCAGTGCTCGTTGCGCTTGAGGAACCCGAGACGCGCCATGAGCTCGAGCCACGCAATCGCGGCCGGTACGTCCGCCTCCACCGCATTGCGATGCGGCAGGCGATCGCCCATCACATACAGGGGCACCTGAAGGATCTTTTTGCCCACCTGCTGCATCTGCTCCTGGCGCGGTAACGCTCGGCACAGCCAGCGATAGAGCATTTCCATTCCTTCGTAGTGCTCGGTCCGGAAGAGCGGCATATGTGCATACATCCGGAGTGCGTGGATGCTAGGCGGGAAGACGTCAGGCGCGAGCACCTGCTGATTCCCGATGCGAATCCACGGCTTGGCGCCGAGGGGCGAACGCAAAAAGTCCATCGTGCGTTCGAGGGTCCGCCGAGCCATGCCACGGAGGCGAGGGTCCGCTTCGTAGCCGGCCTGCGCCAAGGCTGCGCCCGCGGCTTCGCGGAGCGTCTGTCGGAGCATCAACCGTGACTCCTCCGCCATCGGCTTGGTCTTGGGACCAACGGCAGGCGCGAACTCGAACAGCAAGGCCGGATCGTCATCATCGGCAAGCAGTCGGAATAGAATCTTCCGCGCCTGATGCACCGCCGGGGCGTCCTTGCCCCAGCCGTACTCCAGCAACCGGTTGAACGCGTTGATCGTCCCCACCCCTTCGACCCCTTCGCCGCGGGGTGGCAGGCTGAGCATGGCATGATTCCAAATGCCATCGCCGTACTGACGGATCGCGAGCTCAAGGGCCGGTCGGTACGTCATCGGGAGGAGGTGAAACTCTGGCGGAACTTTGTCCGCGAGCTTCGCCACCTCAATAATGGCGCGATACTGTATTGGGGGTGACGCGTTCGCCATCAACCAAGTGATGGGAAAGCGAACATGCACCGGCGGAGCCGGGGGTGCCGGCGGCGGCGCTAAGACAGGAAGTGTCGGAGTAATCGGTGCAGTCAATTCTGGACGCCCCGTGCTAAACCATTGTCAGACAACAGGATATGCCAAAACCCCCGCCGATCGAGGGCCCTGACCCTTAAGGATACCACTTTTTGGGATTTCCGCTAGGGTCCAGAGGGACCAAACGGGCGCTCGTGCCCTTAGATCCGCCGCACCTCATCAGCAAGCTGAGCACGACAGGAAGCGCGGGTCCGCGGTCCAACCTGACAGTCCCTCCGTCACCAAGGCATACCTAAGTTGCAAACTGTGCCGTTATGTCGTAAGTCAGAGTGGCTCAAGGTTTGCACTGAAATATCGCATTCTCGGGTCCAGTCCATTACCCGGCCAACAACCGCTTGTTTCGGCACGAAGGAGAAGTCGTTCAGATGAGCACTCGCCAGACCCTTCCCGTCCTCCCGCTCCGCGGGACGGTCATCTTCCCAGGCCTCACCGCGCCCATCGCAGCGGGACGTCCGGGCACATTGCGCGCCATCGAGGCAGCCCTCAAGGGTGATCGCCTCGTCTTTGCCGTGGCGCAACGGGATAACTCCGAAGAACCCACCTCCGACATCCTGTACTCCATGGGTGTCGTGGCGCGCATCGGGCAGGTCCAGCGCGGACTCGGTGGGGTGCAACTGCTCCTGCAGGGTGAACAGCGCGCCACCGCCCTTCAGTTCATGGAGGGCGACGGGTTCCTCTCGGCGGTCGTGATGGACACCGAGGAGATGTCCCCCCTCGACGACAAGGATGCCGCCTTCGAAGCCCTTCACAAGGAAATCCGCGAACGCGCCGCCGAACTGGGCGAGCGCCGCGGACTTCCCGAAGAGGTCGTGCATCAGGTCCTCGATTCCGTCACCGAGCCGGGGAAGTTTGCCGACCTGGTGGCCGGATACATCGAACTCACCGTCCCCGAAAAGCAGGGGCTGCTCGAAACACTCTCCGTTGAAGAGCGCCTCCGCCGCGTGCTCGTGCACGTACAACGTCAGATCTCCCTGCTCGAAGCGCAGGAGGAGATCAAGTCGCAAGTGCAGGAAGAACTCGGCGAACGTCAGCGCGAGATGTTCCTGCGCGAGCAGATCAAAGCCATTCAGAAGGAGCTCGGCGACGACGACCAGAACAAAGAAATCACCGAACTCCGCGAGAAGCTCAACAAGCTCGAACTCCCCAAGCAAGCGCGGATCGAAGTCGAGCGTGAGCTCGGTCGACTGGAACGCTCGGGACGCGAATCCATGGAAGCGCAGGTCATTCGCACGTATCTGGAATGGATGGCCGAGCTCCCGTGGAACAAGCGGAGCGACGACCAGCTGGATCTCTCGCACGCCACCACGGTGCTGGACGAAGACCACTACGGCCTAAAGGACGTGAAGGATCGCGTGCTCGAGTTTTTGGCGGTGCGTCAGCTTCGCGCGCAGCAGATGGCCGAAGAGATTGCAACGACGGGCGAGTTTCCCGCCGCCAAGCTCCGCGTGTCGAGGGAGACGGCGACCCCGAGTTTGAGCAAGGCCGACGATGAGTCGCGCCCGATTACCGACCAGCGCGAGGCCAAGAGCCGCGCGATGGCCAAAGGCCCGATTCTCTTGTTCGTCGGCCCCCCGGGTGTGGGCAAGACGTCGATTGCTAAGAGCATCGCGCGCTCCCTCGCCCGCGAGTACGTGCGCGTGGCCTTGGGCGGCGCGCGCGACGAAGCGGATATTCGCGGACATCGGCGCACGTACGTGGGCGCAATGCCTGGCCGCGTGATTCAGGGGATGAAGCAGGCCGGCACCAAGAACCCCGTGTTTCTGCTCGACGAAATCGACAAGCTCGGCGTCAGCTTCCAGGGCGATCCGTCGAGTGCGCTGCTCGAGGTGCTCGACCCCGCGCAGAACGACAGCTTTACCGACCACTACGTCGGCGTGCCGTTCGACCTCAGCGAAGTCATCTTCATCGCGACGGCGAACTTCATTCAGAACATCCCCGGTCCGCTACTCGACCGTATGGAAGTCGTGGACTTTGCCGGATACACCGAGCGTGAGAAGTCGGAGATTGCCAAGAAGTATTTGATCCCGCGTCAGCTCGAAGATTCGGGACTCGGCGAGAAGAAGGTCGTCTTCACCGACGAAGCCGTCGCGAGCCTGGTGTCGAATTACACCCGCGAGAGTGGTGTGCGTCAGCTCGAGCGCGAGATTGGCGCGGTGACCCGCAAGGTGGCGCGTCGCATCGCGAGCAAGAGTGCGCACACCGGCATTGAAGACGGCGTGATTTCCGCTGAGGAAGTGCGTGAGCTGCTCGGGCGCCCGAAAGTGCGCCCCGAAAAAGCCAACGCGCACCACGAGGTGGGCATCGCAACCGGCATGTACTACACGCCGATGGGCGGCGACATCATGTTCGTCGAGGCGAGCACGCGTCGCCTCGAGGCGCCGGTCTCCGCCGACGGTACGACGAGCGCGAGCAACGGTGGTGGCCCCGTGGCCCTGATCCTGACCGGTCAACTTGGCGATGTCATGAAGGAGTCGGCGCGCGCGGCTTTCACCTATGTCACAAACAACGCGGTGCGACTCGGGATTCCGCGGTCACGGTTGGGCGCGGTGGAGACGCACATTCACGTGCCGCAGGGAGCGATCCCGAAGGACGGACCGTCGGCCGGCGTGGCGATCGCCACCGCGCTCGCGAGCGAGATGACTGGACGTCCTGTGCGAAAGGACCTCGCCATGACCGGCGAGATCACGCTGCGCGGTCGCGTCCTACCGATTGGCGGCGTCAAGGAAAAAGTGCTCGGCGCACTGCGGGCCGGCATCAAGACCATCGTGCTTCCCAAGGAGAACGAAGCGGATCTTGAGGACGTCCCGGAAGAAGCCAAGAAGCAGCTCACCTTCCATCTGGCGGAGACGCTCGAGGATGTGCTGAAGTTGGCGCTCGTGCCGGAGTCGGAGACGGAGCCGCTATTGCAGGTCATCTAATTTTCACGCGCAACGAAAGCGGGCCAGCCCTCACCAGGGCTGGCCCGCTTCTGCATTGCATCGAGTACTAGGGCTTCTGTCCCGGACGGAAGACGGCAACCGCGCGAGTAATGATTTCGGGGATCGGCGTGCCGCTGTTCGCCGGGGCGTCGCCAGCAAGAAGATTCATCAGCGGCGACGAGCCGACGGGCAGTGTGTACGGTTCGGCCAAGCTGGCGGTGACCGTGTAGCCCATGTCGGCGAGCGAGCCGATCGTCATGGCTGAGAGCGGCATTTTCACACCGCGCGCCTCAATGGTACCGGTCATGAGTTCCGTCTTGAAGATCGATTCACGCCAGTGATCGTCGGCTGTGCCGCTCCCGCCGGTGTTCTCGAGCGGAATCGTCGGCGAGCAAGTCGCGGATACCGTCGGCGAGAACGTCAGGCACGCAATCTTCGCGTTGGATCCCCGAAACGCCGTGGTATTCGTCCCAGCGCCCGTGATGAGCGGATTGATCGAATCGGGACGCGTGCCGAAGATGGTCGAGTTGAAGCCGAGGGTGTGCAACATCTCGTGCGTCATAACATCAACCAGCTGGTTGTTGGTAGCCAGCGGTGCGAGATAGTCGGTGCGGAATCGCATGGAGGCGACGATCGGAAGCCCGCCAGTGCGCACCAGGCAGGGACCGGCCTGCGCGATGATTTGCGCAGATCCGAGCGTCGCCGTGTCCTGCGCGAAAATCACGATTCCCGGATACGCCCCGGAGGGCAGTGTTGCGTTGCCGAGGCCGCACCCGCCGTTCGCGGTCGTCTTGCGGATCGTGGTGGTGTACGACGCCGCGTCCGCTGCGCTCATGGAGATCGGGTAGCCCGCAGGCCCCGCGGTGACAATCGCCGTGAGGCGCTTCACCACAGAGTCCATGGCCAGCTGGAACGCCGCGCTCGGCGTACTCAGAAAAATCACCTGGATGGAAAATCGTGTGCTGACGGGTGGCGCGGGGGTGACGGCCGTCGGCGACGAGCTCGAACAGGCGGCGAGAACTCCAACCATCGAGCAGAGTACGAGTGAACGAGACAGACGCATGCAGGGTACCTAATCAGTGACGCATAAACCGGGAACGCTACAGAAGGGGACGGATTCCCCGGGGAGTTCCTGTCTCTGCCGGTGTCAGAACACGAGAGGGCCGAGGGCAAAGATGCGCCGCGCATCCACACGCAACGCACCGGGTTCGGTCCCCGCTAGAAAATACTCGACGTACCGACGCTCGGCAGGCGTCGAGGGGGTCGCAAGCGTCCCGGTGGCTCGATCCAGCTGAGCCGACACCACCCCTTCCGGTACCGCCCACGCACTGGACGGCCGCGCGTAGCCGCCGCGCGCGATCATCTGTGCCCAGATCGGCGCGGCGAGTGTGCCGCCCGCCACACCGCGCTCGGCGATTGGCTTCCGCTTGTCCATCCCAAGCCAGACGCCGCCCACAATTTCTGGGGTGAGTCCCACAAACCAGACGTCGGCGTTGTCGTCGGTGGTCCCCGTTTTACCGGCCACCGGAACGGTGATGGGGAGATATTTGCGAATGATGGTCGCGGTGCCGCGCTCAATCACATCGCGCATCATGTCACGCACGACAAAGGTGACCGAGGCGTCCATGGCGGGTGGAAGCATGCGCACCGACTGTCCCCAGACCGTCTTTCCCGCGGCGTCTTCCACGCGATACACAAAGCGCGGTTCGACGGGCGTTCCGAGATTTGCGAAGGCGGTGTAGGCGACCACGAAATCGAGCGGCTGCACTTCCGAGGCGCCAATCGCGCTCGAGGGGTAGGGCGCGATCAGCGTGGAGATGCCGAGTCGGCGCGCTAACGCGATCACCGAATCGGGGCCGCTCTTGAGCCACAACTGCACGGCAACCGGATTGCGCGACTTCGTGATGGCCTCGCGCAGCGTGATGTTGCCCAAGAACAGCCCGTCGGAGTTCTTGGGGCTGTACTCCTGCCGATCGAACATCACATGCAGATTCGTGTCGGGGACAATCGTGTTGGGCGGAATGGAGTCGCTGATCGCGCGGGCGTACACAATCGGCTTGAAGCTCGACCCTGGCTGACGCATACCGTTCACGGCGCGATTGAACTGCGACTCCTGATAGTTGCGTCCCCCGACGAGCGCTTTGACATCGCCGCTGGTGGGATCAATCGCGATGGCCAGTCCTTGGAGGTAGTCGGTGCTCCCCTTGGGGTGTTTGTCGAAGGTGGCATTGGTGTATCCCGGACGTGCTTCGACGGCGGCCGTGCCTTCGACCAGCGCCGACACCGCGGCGCGCTGCAGTGCCGGCTCCAGCGTGGTGTAGACCTTGTACCCACCGGCGCTCACGGGAATTCCCGCCGCTTCGGCTTGCCCCCTCACCACATCCACGAAGTAGCCCGATGGGGCGGAGACGCCGGCGTTCCCGTCTGTCTGGACCGGAGTGGCCTTGGCCGCGTCCGCGTCACTCTTGGCGATCAGTTTCTGATCGACCATGAGGTCGAGAATAAGATTACGCCGCGCGCGGTTTTTGTCTGGGTTGCGCGCGGGGTCGTAAATGGCCGGCCCCTTCGGGAGCGCGGCCAGCGACGCTGCCTCGGCGAGCGTCAACCGAGACGCACTCTTGCCGAAGTAGTGCCGCGCGGCCGATTCGATCCCATACCAGCCGCGCCCGAAAGCAATGCAGTTCAGGTAGGCCTCAAGAATCTGTTCTTTGTTGTAGTGCTTCTCCATCTCGCGTGCCGCGCGCTGCTCGCGGAGCTTGCGGAACGCGCTCTTGTCACGCCGGTCAATCTGGTCGGGATGCAGGTTGCCCACGAGCTGCTGCGTGATGGTGCTCGCCCCACCGCGCGACTGCCCGAGCATTTTCCCCTTAATCGCGCCGGCAACGCCGACCATGTCCACCCCGTCGTGCTGGTAAAAGCGATGGTCCTCGACGGCGACAAAGGCCTGGTAGACGTGCTTGGGCAGTGACCGGAGCGCGACGCTCGTCCGCCACTGCCGACCGATTTCCCCGATCAACGAGCCGTCACGGGCGTACACCAGCGACGACTGCGGCAGCGCGATGATGCTCCAGGGCTCCCCAGTTGAGACCGGCGCGGCCTTAAGGCGCACGCCGCCCACAGGGACGCCCACAGGGACGCCCACAGGGACGCCCACAGGGACGCCCACAGGGACGCCCACAGGGACGCCCACAGGGACGCTCTGGGCACGGGCCAGCGACCCCACCAGCATCAGGGCACCTAGGGCACCTGCGGCACCTGCGGCACCTAGGGCAGCCACGGCACGGCGGACGGACTGGGGAAAGGTCGGAAGCATTGGCTGAATTGTACCCTCTCACTCGGTAATCGGTACCGTCTGAGGCCCCGACGTTGCCCCACCCCTAGCAGGAGTGCGAACTTTCACTCATGCCGCTGCTCCACCTCGCAATCGCCCAGTTCCGCCCCCGCAAAGCCGACGTGCCGGGAAACCTCGCGCGTATTGGTGAGGTGCTCGCACAAGCGGCCGCGCTCTCCCCGCGCCCGCACGTGGTGCATTTCCCCGAAACCGCCACCTCGGCCTATTTCGTAGAAGGGGGCGTTCGCGAGTGTTCGCTGACGGTCGCGGAGCTCACCAGTGGACTCGCGGCTGCGTACGCCGCGGCCGGTGGCTTTGCCTCGTCCGACGTCGCGCCGATTGCCGCGGTCGTGGGCTTCTACGAGCGGCTCGACGGGACACTGCACAACAGCGTGGCCTATGTGCAGCTCGAGAGCGGCACCGCGCGCGCGCTGCACGTGCATCGCAAGAACTTCCTCCCCACGTATGGCATGTTCGACGAAGAACGATTCGTCGAACGCGGCTACGGCGTGCGCGCCTTCGACACCCCGTGGGGACGCGCGGCGATGCTCGTCTGCGAGGATGCCTGGCATTCGCTCACGGGCACGATCGCCGCGCTCGACGGCGCGCAGATCATCTTTGTGTCGTCGGCCGCACCGGCGCGTGGCGCCTTTGAGCGCGAGGACGGCGACTCGGTCCCCGCCACGGTGGCGCGCTGGACGCGCCTCGTGCGCGACATCGCCGAGGAGCATGGGATCTTCGTCACCCTGTCGAATCTGGTGGGGAGCGAAGGGGGGAAAATGTTCCAAGGCTCGTCGCTCGTGATGGGCCCGCGCGGCGACACCCGAAGCCGCGCCCCCGTGTGGGACGAAGCGTTGCTCACCGCGACGGTCGACCTCGATGACATCGGGCGCGCACGCGCCGAGGGGAACCTCCTCAGCGATCTCAAGACCGCGTTGCCAACTTTGCGCGCCGAGCTCGATCGTGCCGCAGCCGGCGATCGCGTCGACCCGAACGCCGCGGGCTGGGCCAGCGTGGCAGGTGCGGCGGAAACACCCGTCAGTCCTGCGCCGCGCGGTGCAGTGCATGCTGGGACGGCGCCGCTCACGGCGCCGCTCACGCTAGTCGTCGGTGGAGACCGCGGGCGCGGAACCCCGCCGTCGCTGGCGATCGACGCGCCGATGCTCGAACAGTGGCTCGTAGCCTTCCTTCGCGATGAGTTCAAACGCAGGGGCTTCACCGACGCCGTGGTCGGTGTCTCAGGCGGCGTGGACTCGGCCGTGGTCGCCGCCCTCGCGGCCCGGGCCTTGGGCCCCGAGCATGTGATCGGGGTGCGCCTTCCATACCGCTCCTCAAGCGCCGACTCGCTCGACCACGCCTCGCTGCTCCTCACGCAACTCGGCATCACCGAGCGCACCGTGGACATCAGCGCTGCTGTGGACGGCTATCTCGCGCAGGAACCCGAGGCAGATGCCGCGCGACGCGGCAACGTCATGGCCCGCACGCGCATGATCGCCCTCTTTGATCTCTCGGCCAAGCATCGCGCCCTTCCGCTTGGCACGGGTAACAAGAGCGAACGACTACTCGGCTACTTCACCTGGCACGCCGACGATTCACCGCCGGTGAATGCCATTGGCGATCTGTTCAAGACGCAGGTGTGGGCGCTCGCGCGTCACCTCGGCGTCCCCAGCGAAATTATTGGGAAGCCCGCCTCGGCGGACCTCGAACAGGGGCAGACCGACGAGAAGGATTTCGGCATCTCGTACGCCAAGGCCGATGTCATTCTCAACTGGCTTGTGAATGGTTGGACGCCAACCGAGTTGGTCGCACGGGGCTTTGATGCGGCCGAGGTGGAGATCGTGCGCAAACGGTTGGATGGCACGCACTGGAAGCGTCGCCTCCCCACGGTGGCGCTCGTGAGTGGTGCGGCCATCGGCGAGAGCTATCTGCGTCCGGTGGATTACTGAGCGAGCGCGCCCCACGTGGCATCGCAAGAATCGGATTGAGACGCTGTCCCGCAGGGCGTACCATGCAGCCAACGCAGGTCACCGGAGTTGGCCATGACGCTTGAGAGTGAGGGTACCGATTACGCACGCATTGAGCGGGCGATCCGCTTTCTCGACGCGAATCGCGCCACGCAACCGTCGCTGGCCGACGTCGCCGCGGACGTTGGGCTGAGCGAGGCGCATTTTCAGAAGCTGTTTACGCGCTGGGCCGGCATCAGCCCCAAGCGATTTGTGCAGTATCGGACCGCTGAAGTGGTCAAGCGGTTGCTCGCCGAGGAGCGGAGCGTGCTTGACGTGAGCTTCGAAGCTGGCTTGAGCGGCCCTGGGCGGCTGCACGATTTAGTCGTGAACGCCGAAGCGGCAACGCCCGGGGAGCTGCAGCGTTTTGGTGCAGGGGTCACCGTGCGCTACGGCTTCCATCCCACGCTGTTCGGCGAGTGCCTGATTGCGGTGACCGCGCGCGGGATCTGCCACTTGGCGTTTGTGCATCCCGTGTCGCGCGACGACGCATTGGCGCGA
>JAPLKT010000061.1 GCA_026387895.1 Gemmatimonadota bacterium
ATTCAGGCGCGGACCATTCCGGGACTTCACGACCTACTCTCGGGGCGCGTGCGCGTCAGCGCATTGCGCAACATCGAAATCCAAGACTTGCTGCGCCGCGAGCCGATCGTCACGGACTTGCAATCCGTTCGTAAGCTGACCTCGGGAAAGCCCGTGATGGTTACCGGCGCGGGCGGATCGATTGGAAGCGAGCTTTGCCGCCAGATTGCAGCGCTCGATCCGTCTCTCCTGATCCTGATCGACCACAGCGAGAATCAGGTCTTCGAGATTGAAGGCGAGTTGCGCCGCGCCTTCCCGGGACTGCAGCTCGCGGCGGTGATTGCCGACATCCGCAACTCGGCTCGCATTCACGCCATCATGGCAGAGTTAAAGCCCCACGCGATTTTCCACGCGGCGGCGCACAAGCATGTGCCGCTCATGGAGGTCAACATCGTGGAAGCCATCACGAACAACGTGATGGGAACACAGAACGTGGTGAGCGCCGCGCTCGACGCTGATGTGCAGCATTTCGTGAACATCTCGACGGACAAAGCGGTCCGCCCGACGTCCATTATGGGGACGACCAAGCGTATCGCAGAGCGGATTGTGTTGCACGCAGCGGTGTCCAGCAAGAGAAACTTTGTGTCGGTACGGTTCGGCAACGTACTGGGCTCGCGCGGATCGGTGATTCCGACCTTCATGCGTCAAATCCAGGTCGGTGGACCGGTGACGGTGACCCACCCCGAGATGCGCCGCTACTTCATGACGATCCCGGAGGCCGTGCAACTCGTGCTGCAGGCAGGCGCGCTGGGCTCCGGTGGTGAGCTGTTCGTGCTCGACATGGGCGAACCGGTGAAGATCGTGGACTTGGCACGCGACCTCCTGCGCCTGTCCGGACTCGAGGAAGGGGTAGACATGGACATCGCCTTCACTGGCGTGCGCCCCGGCGAAAAGCTGTACGAGGAAGTGCTGTTCGGCGGGGAGGATATCCGCGCGACGAATCACCCCAAGGTGCTGCGCACGATCGACTCGCCCGAGGACGATCAGTTCATGGACGGCGTGACAACGCTCATCCGCAACGCCGTCATGAGTTCCAGCGACGATGCGACGTTGCGCGACGGACTTCGGCAGCTGGTGCCCGAGTTCGCGCGAGAGGATGCACGGACGGACCCGAGGAACAAGCCGGCAGCAGTCGCCACCCGTCCGAAGACGGATCGCCCCGCGCTCTCGAAGTAGCCTCTCGCCCGACTAGTCCTCGAGGAGCCCCAACCGGTACAAGCGGCCCCGCAGCGCGTCATCAACGCGCGCGCGCAGAATAGAGTCCCCGCTCTCTTCGTCCTGGTACACTGATACCACCTCAGCGCTCCGGTACAGCTCGGCGAGCATCCGGCCGTCGGCGGCTGGGATACGCACCCCGACCTCCGGGCGACGTAGCAACAGGCGCGCGACCATCGCGGCATGGAGCTCCGCTGTCCCGCCGGGGGCCTGCGCGCTCACAAACACGGAATCCGGCAGCAGATCGGCCATGCGCTGGCGGAGTGCCAACAGCGATTCTGGCTCCAGCGCGTCAATCTTGTTGAATACGTGAATCACCGGGGTATCGTGCACGCCCAAGTCGGCGAGCACGTCGTCTACGACGAGCCGCTGCTCCTCCCAGGTCGGGTGGCTCGCGTCGATCACATGCAACAACACGTCGGCCTCTTTCACTTCCTCGAGCGTCGCACGGAAACTCGCCACAAGATGGTGCGGCAGCTTGCGGATGAACCCCACGGTATCGGTGAGCAGCATCTTTTGCTGCTCGCCGAGCATGACGTCGCGCGTGAGGGGGTCGAGCGTGGCAAAGAGACGGTCCTCGATGAACACGTCCGGGGCGCCGCTCATGGCTTTGAGCAATGAGCTCTTCCCTGCATTCGTGTAGCCCACGAGCGAGGCGCGGAACTCGCTCTTACGCGAGGCACGCTGGACTTCGCGCGAGCGCTGCACGTCGGCCAAGCGTTCCTTCAGGATCTTGATACGGTGGCCAACCATTCGGCGGTCGGATTCGAGCTGTGTTTCACCCGGGCCGCGCACGCCTATTCCGCCGCGAAACTTCTCGAGGTGGGTCCACATGCGCGTGAGTCGCGGCAGCGAATACTCGAGCTGCGCGAGTTCCACCTGCATGCGCGCCTCGGCGCTGCGCGCGCGCACGGCAAAGATGTCAAGAATCAACTCCGCGCGGTCGACGACACGTTTGCCAAGTTCGAGTTCGAGGTTCTTGCCCTGCGCCGGCGTCAGCTCATCGTCGAACACAAGGAGCGTGGCCTCGCGTTCGGTGGCCATCATCTTGAGCTCTTCGAGCTTTCCCTTCCCCACGTAGGTCGAGGGGTTGGGGCGGTCGAGCTGCTGCGTGAGGGTGCCAACGACGATACCTCCCGCGGTGTCGATCAGGCGCTCAAGTTCGAGCAAATGTTCGTCCACAGCGTGGCGTGCGTTGCTGCGCTTGAGCGGTGCGCCGACAAGAATAGCCTTATCGACGACGGGGGCGAGGGAGATGAGTTCTTTGGCCACGTTATCGGCGCATGGCGTCGAACTGGCCGACGCTGTCGTATGGCCGCGTGATGCTACCGAAGGGTGTCGCGACGGTGACCTCGCCAATCACGTGATAGGTCACAGTGCCGCTCTTACTCATCACACGAGCCGCGCCCATGAGTTCCTTGACGCCGATGCTGACCGGGAGCCGCACCTCGGAAGTCTGCTTGGGAGGGAGGGTCACGAGTTGAGTGATTTGCCCGGAGGCGATCGTGGTGCTGTCTACGACCAGGGTGTAGGTCACACGATTCGCGTCGAGGCGATACTCGTTGGGATTGTTCACCTCCAGCACGAGGTCAACCGCGCCGCCGGTGAGACCAATGGCTTTGATTTGGACGTCCTTGAGCGTGACGATCGGCGTGGCAAAGGCGCGGCGCGCGAGCGAGGCGCAGCCGAGTGCGCTGATGGCGAAAAGGGCAACGAGTGCTGTCGTACGCGTGAGACGTGTGCTGCGAATCATTCGGGGCCCTGCTCCTGATCTGATGAATCGCCTGCGACTGGCTTGGCTCCACCGGTGCCGCGGCGTTTGAGATCGTTCCACCATGCGAGACGCTTGGCGATCTCTTTCTCGAACCCAAATGGACCGGGGACGTAGAACTCGCGGCGCCTGACCTCATCGGGAAGATACTCCTGCGGGACGTACGCCGACGGATCGTTGTGTGCGTAGTGGTACCCGCTCCCGTAGCCCAGTTCCTTCATAAGCCCCGTGGGGGCGTTCCGGATGTGAAGGGGCACTCCCGCCGCAGGCGTCGCCTCGGCGGCCTCCTGAGCGGCTTTCCAGGCGGCGTAGACCCTATTGGACTTGGGGGCCGTGGCCAGATACACCGCTGCTTCGGCAAGGGCGAGCTCACCTTCTGGGGAACCGAGCAGTTCGAGGGTCTGCCGAGCGGCGAGAGCCACCTCGAGGGCGCGGGGGTCGGCGAGACCGACGTCTTCGGCGGCAAAGCGAATGGTGCGGCGGGCGATGTAGAGCGGGTCCTCGCCCCCGGCAATCATCCGGGCCAGCCAGTAGAGGGTGGCCTGAGGGTCAGAGCCCCGCATCGACTTGTGATAGGCGGAAATGAGGTTGTAATGCTCTTCGCCGGACTTGTCGTAGCGGGGGGAGCGCCACTGCAGGGCCTCGGTGACCGTCTCTCCGGTTATCTCGAGCTTGGCCGTGTTGACCAGGAGCTTTGCGGCGCCCTCGAGGACGGTGAGGGCGCGCCGAGCATCGCCGTCGGCGGCCGTCGCGAGGAGCGCGCGCGCATCGTCGGCGATGGTGAGCCCCTGCTCTCCCAGTCCGTGTTCCTTGTCGGCGAGGGCTCGGCCTATGAGCGCTGCGATGTCATCGGTGCCGATCGGCTGGAGCACGTAGACGCGCATCCTGCTCAGAAGGGCGCCATTGAGCTCAAAGCTCGGATTCTCGGTTGTGGCGCCGATCAGGGTAACAAGCCCGCCCTCGACGTGCGGGAGGAGCGCGTCCTGCTGGCCCTTATTGAAGCGGTGGATCTCGTCGATGAACAGGATTGTCCGCGCGCCGGTCGCGAGTCGCCGTTCGGCGGCGCCCATGATTTCGCGGAGGCGTGGGATGCCGTCGGTGACGGCGGAAAATGGGACGAACTCGCCTTTGGCGTATCTCGCAATCAGCCGTGCAAGTGTAGTCTTGCCGGTGCCTGGCGGTCCCCAGAAGAGGATGGACCCAGTATCACCGGCTTCAATACTGACCCGCAGGCCCTTCCCGGGTGCGAGGAGGTGCTGCTGGCCGGCGACCTGGTCGAGGGCGCGAGGGCGCATCCGCGCGGCGAGCGGCGGCCGGCCGGCGAGGGGTTCGAAAACGCTGGGCTGCGAGGGCTCCCCGCTGGCCTTCCGCGTCATGAAGGGCCGAGCAGCGCGTGTGCGGCGATGAACAGCACGCATCCCGCGACGAACATCGCGCTGTGGTGCCAGCCTGTCTTTCCCTGAAACTCAGGAATCAGATTCGACGCGCCAACGTAGAGGGTCACGCCACCCGCCAGCGCCAACCCGTGCTGTGCGAGTAGCGGCGACGCGCCGGTGATGAGGACCCCGGCGACCGTCGCCAATCCAAGGAGTGCCGCGGCACCCACCGCAGCGCGGCGTGTCCCACCAGCAGCAAGGACGAGTGAAGAAATCGCGAGCCCTTCGGGAAGTTTGTGTAGGGCAATCGCCCCGAAGACCAACCAGCCGAGCGACGTGCTGACGATGAAGGCACTCGCGATTGCAACGCCGTCGATGAGCGTGTGCAAGAGCAGGCCCACGAGCGCGGAGGCCGCGACGCTTCGCGCGACGACGTGCGTCTCCTCACCAAAATGAAAGTGTCGAACGAAGACATGCTGCGTAATGTGGACGAGGACAAAACCCGCCAGCACGTAGGCGCCCGCCGTCTTCCCTCCCTGCGAGATGGCCTCGGGGATGATGTCCGCAATCGCCACGGAGAGCATGAACCCCGCGCTGAGTGCAATCATCAACTCAAGGGCTCTCATGCTCCAGCCGCGGCGCACAGTCACGACGAGTGCGCCGAGGACGTTTGCGGCAGCCGCAACAATCGCTGCGAGCAGCGTTGATGCGATCATCCGCGCCCCGGAGGCTCACTAACGACCGCGCGGCCGAGCAGCAGGTCGCGCTGATTTCGTGCGGGATCCTCGAGGACAAACTCCAACAAGCGCCGGAGCGTCAACCCGAGCTCGGGTCCAGCAGGCACCCCTGCACGCACCAGATCGTCACCGGAGACCGCGAGATCACTGAGTTCTACCGGCTCATGGAACGCGGCGTGCGAGGCCATCGCGAGGCACGTATCGGCGCGCTCCGCGACCGCCATCCCGTTTTCACGTAATGCTCGCGCTCCATGCAACGCGCGGACGAGTCCAAAGAACGACCCCGACCGCATGCGCCCTACCGCCGCCACCCAGCGCCGAACCTCGGTCGCAGTTGGCAGTCGCTCCGCTAGCACTGCGTCCACCGCTGCAGCGATCTCCGCGTGTGCATTGGCGAGCGCGGTGATCCACCCTTGTTGTGCATTCGAACACTTAAGCACGCCGAGCGCGTTCCGGACCGCCGCTGGAGCGGATCCAAAGAAGAGCATCGCGAGCCGATCAAGGGTCCGCCCCGGCTCCTCTGCCCCCACGCCACGGGGCAAATGGTCGAGCGCCTCGAACCGTTCATCGGGCGCGTCGGCGATCACCGGCAGCAAGGTCCGGAGCGCGCCAGATTCGCGCCACCAGAGCATCGAGACGCTGGGTTTCTCCACCTGCTGCATGGTCTTCGTGAGTTCCTGCAGGACACGCTCGCCAGAGAGGCGGCCGAGATGGGGCGCGCTCCCAATAATCGCGCGCCAGGTCGCGGGCTCAATATGGAAACCGAATCGCCCCGCGAACCGGATGCCACGCAACGCACGCAGACGATCCTCGCGCATCCGCTGATCAGGCTCGCCGACCGCCCGCACCAGTCCACGCTTCAGGTCGAGCTGCCCCTCAAACGGATCGTGGAGTTCCTCGCGCTGCGGATGATAGGCGATCGCATTGATCGTGAAATCACGGCGCGCAAGATCCTCGTCGAGTGACGCACCAAATGCGACTTCCGCGTGGCGTCCGTCCGTCTTCACATCGTGCCGAAAGGTGGTGACTTCGTGCATCGTGCCGGCATCGTCGAGCACCACCGACCGTTCCGAAGGCAATCCCAACGGGCACCGTCCGCTTGAAGACCTTCATCACCTGCTGCGGCGTCGCGGCGGTGGCGAGATCCCAGTCGAGATGCGCGTGTCCAAGCAAAGCGTCGCGAACGGCACCGCCGACGCACCAGGTTTCGTAGCCGGCGCGCTCGAGCCGCGCGACGATCTCGCGAACGGGCGCGGGCGGGTCAAGCTTACGGCGCAGTGAATCGCTCACAGCGCGCGGAGCCCCTGCTCGAGGCTCACGCGGGGAGTCCAGCCGGGCAGTACCACGCCTTGCGACCAGGGCTCCAGCATCTCGCGCACGCGCACCGTACGTGCCCCCCAGTCGGCAGGAATCACCGTGCCACG
>JAPLKT010000105.1 GCA_026387895.1 Gemmatimonadota bacterium
CGGGAAGCTAGTGACGGCGACGCGGTCAAACCAGTGGAGGACGCCGACTTCGCGAGTCCGATAGCCTCAGGGCGTCGGTGGCCGCTTGGTAGGCGGCGCATTAGGACCACCGTTCGGAGGACCGTTCGGAGGACCGTTCGGTGGCCCGTTGGGTGGTCCATTGGGCGGCCCGTTCGGGCCATTTCTACCACGCCCCCGCCCTTGCCCCCGACCCTGATCCTGACCCTGATCCTGATCCTGCCTTGGTCCCTGCTGGCGAAGATTCTGAATCTGATTCCGAATCGTCTCCTGAAGCCCGAAATACTTGGCCCGCTGGAGCGGCGTCAGAAACGCGCCGAGTTCCTTTTGCTCCTGCTCAGCGAGATCCACCCGCTGCCGCTCATTCTTGACATACCGATCAAGCAGCGCGGTCATCTGCGTGCCACGCGTCGTGTCCGAGCGCAGGACTTCCTCGCGCAACGACATCCGCACATCGCGCTCCTGATCCTGCAACACGCGATGCTTTTCCTCATACCGACGATTCAAATCGGTGAGCTTGGTCATCTGCGCATCGTTTAAACCGAGAGCCTGGCGCATCCGCTGGCCAAGTCGCTGGCGGATCTGCTGCTCGAGTCGCGCGCGCGGCGCTTGGTTCTGTCCATCTGGTCGCTGCATGTTTCCCGCATCGCGTCGCCCAGCCGGACGAACCGGCTGCGGCGGCTGTCCGCCACCCTGCGCAACGGCGCCCGCCGCCAGCATCGGCTGCGCGACTGTCAAACCAATCAACGCCACAATCGCCAACATGCCTCGCGTCCTCATCATCCACCCCCTGTGTGGCCAGCGGCTCCCGCTGGCACGATGATCGGCGACGTGCGCGCCGCGGGCTCCACACTCGGCACCGGATCGGCACCGTCAATCGATTCCAAGAGCTGCTGCAACTGATCGTACGACAAGTCAGACCATCCACGCTCAGCCGCCGCAGCCGGTCCGCCGCTGTCGCTCACATTGACCACGGGGCCGCGCTCGACCGTCGCGGCGTCACGCGTGAGGCGCATGTGAACCGACGCGCCCCCAACCAGCAGGAACGACACGCCAGCCGCGATCACCCACGGCGCCACTCGCGACGGCCGCAGAGCCGTCGTGGGAATCCGTTTGGTCGCGAGCTGCGTCGGCATAGACGACACGACCGCCCGCACCATCACCGGGAGATCCACAACAGGCGTAATAAACGATTCCCGCGCCAGACGCAGAAATGCCAGCTCCTCGGCGCACACCAGGCACGCCGCGAGATGCGCCTCCACACGAGCACGCGTCACGGCGTCGTGCTGCCCGTGCACATACTCGGGCAACACATCGCGGATCTCGCCGGTATCGCATTCATGCATCATCGAGGAACCCCCTGACTGACCGTACTGCATTGTGATAGTGGACCCGACACGCCCCCTCCGTACTTCCGAGCACCTGCGCGATGTCGCTGTACGCCATCCCTTCCGTGACCCGCAGCGTGAACACCTCGCGCTGCATTGGCGAGAGTCTCGCCACGCCTGCGCGCACACGCAGCGCCGTTTCCTCCGCCACCAACGTGTCGAGCGCGTTGTACTCCTGAACGGCTTGCCGTTCATCCAGCTCCGTATCGTCGCGCCGTCGTTTCTCCGCGCGCTGGCGATCCAGCACTAATCGCCGCAGAATCGTGAAGAGCCAGGTTTGCAATGTGCTATCGGCACGAAAACCTTCGAGCGAACCAAACGCTCTCACAAACGTGTCCTGCACCACCTCCTCTAACTGATCGCGCACCCCGCAACTGGCCGCGAAACGCGCAAGCGCGGGTGCATGACGCGCAACCAGCGCGGCAGCCGCACCCTGGTCCCCACGCTGCCATCGCGCGATCAGCGAGGCGTCGGATACCGCCGACGGATCGCCCGCACCATTCTCAGTCCCATCAGGCGGCTGCATCAAGTCACGAATAAGACGTACGGATCGTCTGAAATGTTAAGAAGGGGACTTCTGGGGCCACACCTCCATCCACACACTAATGCCCACGCCAGAAATCATCGCGCATCGTGGCGCCTCAGGGGAATGCCCCGAAAACAGCCTTGCGGCCTTTGCGCGGGCTCTCGAACTGGGGGCCGATGGAATCGAGCTGGACGTTCACCTCACGTCCGACGGGAGCCTAATGGTGCACCACGACGCTGTCCCCCGCGAGGCTCCTGTAGCTGCCCTCCAAGGCGTTCCGATCCACCAGCTGACACGAGACGCCCTCCGCCCCTTCCGCGCCTTTGGCGAGCCAATCCCGGCCCTTAGCGACGTACTTGCCCTCGTCGGCGACCAGCTCGTGGTTTATTGCGAGCTCAAAGGCATTGGGACGGCCCCACCGGCCTGCGCGCTGCTCTCGCAGGGCGGCTCACGCGCCGCTGTGCACTCCTTTGACCACCGCATGGTTGGGGAGTCCCGTCGCATTGCCCCGGCACTCCCACGGGGCGTACTCGAGGCCAGCTACCACATCGATCCTACGAGTTCCCTGGCGGCCGTGGACGGGAGAGATTTATGGCAACATCTCGACCTGATCGACCAGGCGTTGGTAGACGCCGTCCACGCCCGCAGCGGGCGCGTCATAGCCTGGACCGTCAACACGGCCGCTGACATGCTCCGCCTTGCCGCGCTCGGCGTGGATGGCCTCTGCACCAACCACGTCGCGCTCGCTCGGACGACCCTCGGCCGCTAGCGCCCAAAGCAAAACGGCCCCCGGAGTAATCCGAGGGCCGTGCGCGTACGAAGAACTCAGAAGCTTACGCGGCCGACGTCTCAGCGGGCGGAACGTACGCCGGCGCCGGATAGACGGAGACCTTGAAGCGGGTCTTGCTCTTGTGCTCGAACTTCACGACGCCCTCGATCAACGAGTAGATCGTGTAGTCGGTGCCGAGGCCAACATTGTTGCCCGGGTGCCAGCGCGTGCCGCACTGACGGACAATGATGTTGCCGGCAATAACTTTCTCGCCGCCGAACTTCTTGATCCCGCGGTACTGCGGATTGGAATCGCGACCGTTACGGGATGAGCCTACGCCTTTCTTATGAGCCATGGGATACTCTCTCTGAGCAGACCGGCGTTAGCCGAGCGTGATGTCGTGGATGCGGACTTCGGTGAAGCCCTGACGATGTCCCTGCTTCCTCGCGTAGTTCTTACGACGACGGAACTTGAACACGACGATCTTGTCGCCGAGTCCGTGCTTGACGATTTCACCGGTGACCTTGGCGCCGGCAAGCATCGGGACGCCGGCCTTGACCGTCGTGCCGTCGCTGCCAAGCAGGACGTCGTTGAACTCGACCTTCGTGCCCGCGTCACCCAACATCGTGGGGAGGCGGAGCGACTTACCCGGCTCGGCGCGGAACTGCTTGCCGCCGGTCTTGATGATTGCGTAGGACATAGGTACCGCTCAGTTACGGATGGTATTTGGCAGAGCCTAAGAATATATCTACCTTAGGCTTGGGGGTCAAGTGGTGGGTCCTGCGTCAATCGGGAACTGTTCGGGGATTCCCCACGGAGTCTCCCCTATGGAGGCTACGCCACGGAGTACTGTTGCGTGACATCCCGCCCAGCGCCCTTTACCACCAGTTTGAACTCGTCCGGCCGGAGGAGCGGATCGTCCCGCATTTCCAGCGTGAAGCCGAGCCCCTTCTCCAGTTTCTTGAGCAGATCGCGCTCGTGCTCGAGCAGGTAGATCGCGGTGTCGGGGTGAAGCTTGACCACCAGGCTGTCCTTCCGCCCCTCCACCGCAATGCGCCGCACCGAACGCTCCATGCGCCGAATGATCGTTTCGGCGGTGAAGACGCGCCCCGTACCGGCGCAGGTCGGGCAGGCC
>JAPLKT010000103.1 GCA_026387895.1 Gemmatimonadota bacterium
ATGTTCCGCGCGCGCTGGCGCACCCCGCCGTTCTCGCGCGGCGACTCGACGTCGCGTCGGTTGTCGCGATCGATATCGAGGCGGATGGCCAAGAAAGCGCACGGCAACTGATTTACACCACGCTCCAGCAACATGCCCCGCGGACCATCTTAATCGCGGGGCCGCTCGGCAATCCCACCATGCGGATTGTAGCGGACCTTGCCCTGCTCTTTCACTGCGACCTCCTCGCGGTGATGCCGGCAGAAGTGCTGGCCGGTCACGATCCTGTCGTCGTATGGAGCGGTGACTTTCCGCTTGTGCAGCTCGCGAGTCCTCGTCGGTCACGACTCGCCTTGCAGCTCAAGCGTGGCGCCGACGTTGTTGCGTCGCTCGCTGGCCTGCTGGTCGCTGCACCAGTGGTCACCGTGTTGGCTGGGCTGATTATGCTGGAGTCGCGCGGACTTCCCTTCTTCCAGCACGAGCGCATCGGCCGCGCTGGCCAACGCTTTCGGTGCTTCAAGCTGCGCACGATGCGCACGGGCGCCGAGAAACTGTTGGCGGAAGACGCCGCGCTCTACGAGCTGTACCGCAAGAATCATTTTAAGATTCCGGATCGCGCCGACCCGCGCGTGACGCCGTTGGGAACATTTCTGCGTCGCACGAGCATCGACGAGCTGCCGCAGTTGTGGAACGTGCTCATTGGCGACATGGCACTGGTGGGACCTCGTCCCGTCGTTGCGGATGAACTGGAGCTTTACGCACAAGGCGAGCGCGAACTCTTGCTGTCGGTACGCCCCGGAATCACCGGTGCGTGGGCCGTCAGCGGCCGGCACGGTGTTGGATATCCAGAACGCTGCGGTATGGAACTGGGCTACGTGCGCAACTGGACGCTACTGACCGACCTGCGAATTCTCATGGCCACTGTAGGTGCCGTGCTTCGCCCAGGCGGCGACGACTAGATGCGCAATCGCGACTTCTTTTTATTTGATCTAATTGCTCTAGCCTGCCTGCCCCTTCTCGTCGTGCTTTTGCATGTCGAAGGGCTGGCGTTGCCTGCAGAGCTCGTGGGGTCGGTGCTCGCGTACACCGGCGTCTCGCTCCTGGTACGGCTGACGCTCGCCTACTTTTTTGGGCTGTATCGTTGCCTGTGGCAGCACGCCAGCATCGCCGAGCTTGAACGCCTTGTTGTGACTGGTTTTATCGCGGGCTTGGCAACATTTATTGCGGGCACTTTGGGCCTCCGGATCTTCGGACTCCCGTCGCTGCCCTTCACCGTAATCGTGCTCGACGCGATCGGCGCGTTGGGAATGCTGTCGGTTCCGCGACTGGGGGTCAGGCTCGCCGCCGCACACCACCGCCGGATCAATACGGGACGTCGGGCAATCATCGTAGGCGCGGGCTCAGCGGGCCAATCGATTTTGCGCGAGACCCAGCTGTACCCGAAGTTGCGCGTGCATATTGTTGGGTTCGTGGACGACAATCCGTCAAAGCAAGGACTGTTACTCGGGAATGTGCCGGTCGTGGGGACCTTGGACGATCTCCCAACCATGATCCAGCAACTGGCAGTGACCGAAGTTATTGTCGCGATGCCCACAGCGCACGGAAAGATTATCCGCAAAGTCGTGCAGGCCGCGACCAATGCGGGGATTCAGGCGCGGACCATTCCGGGACTTCACGACCTACTCTCGGGGCGCGTGCGCGTCAGCGCATTGCGC
>JAPLKT010000038.1:0-11487 GCA_026387895.1 Gemmatimonadota bacterium
ACTGAGGGTCGCCAAGAATCGGACGGTCCCATTGCGGCCCTGCGCGGTGACGACTCCCGCTGGCGTGATCGTCAGCCCAGTGTCAAACGTGACAAAGGTGAATCGCGCCCCGCTAATCACGGAGCCGACGCTGTTGTACGCCAGCGGATGCAGTGGGGCTGTGACGCCGAGCGAGTCGCGAAGAGTGTCGCCTGAGACGATGGCGGGGAATGCCGTCGTGTCGAACTCCAGCGATACCGCACGACCGGCATCCGTGGTCACCGCGGTACACGCCGCGCCAATCGCCGCGGCGAGCGCAAGCACGAGCGGCACGAGCGGCCCGAGCGGCCCGAGCGGCCCGAGCGGCCCGAGCACGCGGCGATTCATGGGCGGAACCGTTCGGCCAGTTTTGTCGCGAGGTTCACGTAGGCCTGCGACGCCGGGTCGGAAGGACTCCGTACGACCGCGGGCACCCCGGCCGAGAAGGCATCGCTCACGGCCTCGCTGCGCGGAATCGTAAAGTCGAAGAGCAGCTTGGCCGGGATATGCTGCCGCACATGCGCGGCCGTCCGTTCGCAGGCGGCATTTCCCGCCTCGTACATCGTCAGGAGGATGCCGTCGAAGACGAGGGTGGGGTGCGTGGCGACTACGCTCTGGATACCCCGGAGGATCTGCGGGGTTGTCTGCAACACGAGCGGTTCGCACTGCAGCGGCACGAGGACACGGTCGCTGCACTCGAGCACGCGTCGGGTAACGGCACCCAACCCGGGTGGGGTGTCCACGACCACGATGTCGCATCGTTCGCGCGCCACTGCGAGCATCTGCGGGAGCAGGTCGCCGACGACCATCTCGCTCGCATAGTCCGAATGGTCAGCGTCGTCGGCCACGCTTCCCACCAGCATCACGCGGAGCCAAGGGAGCGACGTCGGCAGGATCACATCACGGAGTGCGATCTGGCCGCGCAGGTAGTCCGCGAACCCGAGCGTCGCATGACCACGCCGGAGCCCCGCCCCGTACCGCACGGAGCCCTGCGGATCGACATCCACAATCAGCGTTTTGAGTCCACGCCGAGCGAAGGCCGCCGCGAGGTTGACCGCGGTCGTAGTCTTGCCGACTCCACCTTTTTGACTGACGACTGCGAGGATCGAGCCCACCCTTATCCCTCGCTTGGGGATGTGGTGCCACCGCCGGTGCCGCCGCTCGCGTCCTGCCGCAGTTGGTCGAGCGTCGACTGCGCGTGCCGGATCCAGCGTTCAGACTCCTCGCCAGCTGGAGGGCGGGAGAGGAAGGCGGTCAGATGCTTTTCGGCTCCAGCCGGATCGTTGCGTTTCATCAGCAGAAAGGCCAGCCCGTAGTGTGCGCCCGAAAGGGTCTGATCAATCTCCAGCGAGCGGCGATACGCCCGCACCGCCTCTTCCAGACGTCCAGTCCGAGAAAAGGCGATGGCCATATTCTGGAGCACCTTCAAGTCGTTCGGGTTGTCGCGGAGCGCGAGAGGGCCGCGTCGTAGTCCCCCTGACGCTCCAAGACCAGCGCTTCGGACAAATAGTCCAAGCGCTGCGGTCTGGGGCTTGAGTCGGAGTTGCCACCGAGAAGGCGGCTCAACCAGGACATAGGGGCGGGGGCAGGGCAGGGAGACAGTCGGGCGTTGGGGGACACTTCCCCCACACAAAGACGCGCCGCTCCCCCTCAACGGCACAAGCTAGGGGCACACGTGAGGGCGAGCAACCTGGGTTGGCCCCCCGAGCCCCTCAGGGCCCCCCGAGTACCCAGCGGAACGCGGGCGCCATAGCTTCCAGTATGCCCACCAAACGGACCCTCCGCCCGCATAAGGAATCCTTCATCGTCGACTGGCCCGTCTTCGGTGAGCTCTCGCGTGCGCTTGCGCTCAAAGTCGCCCGAGAGTTCGACCCCGAGTTGGTCATTGGAATCGCGAACGCCGGGGTGGTGCCAGGAGCGGTCGTCGCCGCGATCCTCGACCGCCCATTCCACTCGATGATGGTAAGTCGCCGGTATCAGTCCGAGACGGTCCGCGCGACGCCTTCGGTCTTCGGCGAGGCCCCGTCCGATGTGCGCGGCAAGCGCGTGCTGATCGTCGACGAAACCTGTGACTCGGGCGACACGTTGCGACTGGCGATTGCCGCGATTGTGGACGCCGGGGCCCTCGAGATCCGCACCGCCGTGAGCTTCAAGACGGGAAGCTTTGTCCCCGACTTCCATGCAATGGCACTCGAGAACGCTATCGTTCTGCCGTGGGATCGCGAAATTCTCGTGGACGGCGAGCTCGCGCCGAACCCGAAGTACGAGGGGCTCGACTAGCCCGCGAGCAACGCGACGGCACCGGCGTAGTCCATGCCGGTCGACATCCGCTCGTAAATCGCTGTCAGCACGCTCTGGCTGCCAATCAGGAAACGGCAGTGCGCTCCGCCACACGACCGGCACTCGACCTCGAGAGCGGCCAGCGGCGCGTCGGCAACATGGCTGAAGAACTCGGCAAGCAGTCCGGCTGAGTAGTGGCAGCTCGGATATGGGAATGCCGTACCGGGTTCAGACTCGGCCCAGTCGGGGGCATCGAGCGCCGCGACCAGACCGTGGAGCGAGGTGACCGTGACATCGCCCCAGCCGCTGTCGCGGAAGAACTGCGCCGCGAGCGCGCGGAACTGATCGAGGCCCAGCGCCGAGGGCGCGTCGAATCCTTGGGCAGCGGTCCACCGTTCAAAGGCGGCGAATACTGGGGCGCCAGCGGCGAACCCGCCTTCCTGCAACCAGGTGTCAGCCGCGTCGCCCGCGTCGCGACGCATCGCCGCGCGCAACGCGAGGAGCGATTCACGCGGAAACGCGACGAGAGCGTCGGCGGGAAGATTCAGAGGGGCGGTCACTGACTCAAAGAAAGGCTCAGCGCCCAACACGGCGCAAGAGTTCCGCCTCATCAATCACTTCGGTGCCGAGTGCGCGGGCCTTGTCGAGCTTACTTCCGGCGTCGGCTCCCACCACCACAAGGCTCGTCGCCTTCGAGACAGAATCGGTCACCTTGCCACCGGCGGACTGGATGAGCTCCTTGGCCTCGTTGCGACTAAGGGTCGGGAGTGTTCCCGTTACCACGACGGTGAGTCCCTTGAACACCGACGACACCTCGGCCTTCTGGGGTTCGACCGTATTCACGCCGTACGTCGTGAGCCGGTCCAGCAATCGCTGCACATGCGGATCGGTGAAATAATCGTGCACGGACGCGGCGATAATTGGGCCGATGCCGTGGACCGCTTCGATCGCGTCAGGCCCCTGGACGGCAGACGCGGCGAGTGCGTCGAGCGTCCCGAACTGTCGCGCGAGCAGCTGCGCTGCCTCGGCGCCCACGTGCCGGATGCCGAGCCCAAAAAGCAGGCGCGAGAGGGGCTGTGCCTTGGATGCAGCAATGGCGTCGACCAGCGCCTGCGCGCTCTTCGCCGCGAACCGCTCGAGTTCTACGATCTGCGCCGCTGTTAGTTGGTAGAGATCTGCGGTGTCGTGCACCATGCCGCTCTCGACCAACTGCTCGATGCGCGCGGTGCTGAGGCCGTCGATATCCATCGCGCCGCGTGAGGCGAAATGCACGAGCGCTTCGAGGCGCCGACCCGGGCAGCGGTCATTCTCACAGAAGATGTCCTTTTCGTCGCGCCGCACGGCCTCTCCACACGACGGGCACACCTCGGGGAACGCGGTCCGCGCTGGTGGGTTCGCCGGATCGCGCTTCTCCGGGACCGGCCCAATGATCTGCGGAATCACCTCGCCCGCACGCTTCAACAGCACCACGTCGCCGACGCGCAGATCCTTGTGCGTGATCAGCTCAAAATTATGGAGCGTCGCATACCGGACGGTGGTGCCGCCGACCTCGACCGGTTCAAGCACGGCATACGGATTGATCTTCCCAGTTCGGCCCACGTTGACCTCGATCGCGAGCAGTCGCGTTTCCGCGATGTCTGGCGCAAACTTTCGCGCAATCGCCCAGCGAGGGACACGGCCGCCGACCACACCGAGCTCGCCCTGCAGCGCCAGCGAGTTCACCTTCACCACCAAGCCGTCAATGCCAAAGTTGAGCGCGGCGCGTGTGGTGGCCTCCACCTCGTGTGCATGGGCATGCACGTCCGCGAGCGTGGCGCACCGCTTGCGATGCGGGGCAACGGGGACGCCCCACGAGACAAGCGTGTCGAGCAGTTCCCACTGCGTGCGGAACGGGAGCGTCGCGCTACCAGGGACGGCAAAAGCGTAGCCGAAAAAGCGCAACGGGCGCGCCGCCGTAATGGCCGGATCCTGCTGTCGGAGCGAGCCCGCCGCACTGTTCCGCGGGTTCGCAAACACCGGCTCTCCAGCCTTCGCGCGCTCCTCATTGAGCTGCTCGAAACCGTCGAACGGGAAGTACACCTCCCCGCGAATCTCAATCACCGGGGGATGCCCGGTGCCGTGGAGCCGGAGCGGAATCCCTCGAATGGTGCGAAGGTTGGCGGTAATGTCCTCGCCTACCGTCCCGTTGCCACGCGTCGCGCCCGTGACAAACACGCCATCGCGATAGGTGAGGCTCACCGCCGCGCCGTCAATCTTGAGTTCCGTGCAGTACCCGTCGGTCGCGACAGCCTCGCTCACGATTTTCACCGCGCGCGTGTCCCAGTCCACGACTTCGTCGTCACTGAACGCGTTGTCGAGCGAGATCATGGGCACCAAATGCGCGTGCTTGGCGAAACTCGTGGCGGGCTCCGCCCCAACGCGCATGGTCGGCGAGTCGAGCGTCCGCAACTCTGGGTGCTCGCGCTCAATGGCCTGCAGTTCACGGAACAGCAGATCGTACTCGCGGTCCGCCAGCGTTGGCCGATCGAGCACGTAGTAGTCGTGCGACGCCCGTTCGAGCAGCTCGCGAAGTTCAGCGGCGCGGGCGACGGTCTGCGTCATAGTTTGCGGAGCCTCTCCGCAGCAAGTCGCTGATACACCTCGTCATTGAACTCGCGAACCGGCGCCGCAATCACGCTTTCATACGTGGCACGCGCCTTGGCCTTCATCCTCCGGTCGGCGTAGATCGCGGCGAGGTCCATGCGGTGTACCAAGCGCTCGGGGTCCAGCGCCACCGCCTTCTCCATGAGTCGCTGCGCCTCCTCCCAACTGGCCACCTTGAACATGTCCGTCTTGAAAAAGGCGCGTGCGAGCATCCGGGACACCACGTCCGTGCGCATGACTTCTGCATGCCACATCCCAAGCACGTGCAACGCCCCGGCGTGCAGGGAATCGCCCTTGAGCGCTGCCAGCGCCTCATCGCGCACAAGCTCCGCAAACTTGATCCGATCTCTCGGGGTCACGCTCAGCGCTCGGCGCCCCGCGGCGCGCGACAGGGCGAAGTGCCCGTCTGCACCGAGTGGGTTTACCTCAGCGGCTCGCCGCCCATACGCTTCGGCCCGGTTCAGCGCCTCGTCCTGAGCTTTTCCCTTGCCATAGGACTCGGCGAGGTCCACCTCGGCCCGTGACGCTTTCCACAATGCATCGTAGTTCTTAGGTTCCGATTGGAGCGCGGCGCGATATCGATCAAGCGCGGCGGGCACCTTACGGAGCGTGTATTCGTGGTCGCCGAGCGCGATCTGTTCCCGCGCGGTGGACTGCGACAATGCAGGACGTGCGCTCGCCACCAAAGCGGCAAGCGCGATTCCGAAGCAAAGGACTGCTGTACCCCGCCGACCCAAGGCCATGCGCCACCTGCGAAAGAAGTTTCCCCTGAACTACCCGAACGTTCGCCACCCCCGCGGACGGGGTCAATGACACTTCGCGACTTGATTGAATGCAAGCGCGACGGCGGTGAAATCTCCGTCGACGCATGGCACCAGTTTACGCGCGACCTCGCCGCTGGAACGCTCGCCGAGTATCAGGTGTCTGCGCTCCTCATGGCAATCTATTTCCGGGGGCTGACAGAGCGCGAAACCACAGCCCTCATGGAGGGGATGCTCGCCAGTGGCCGATCGCTGGAGCTGCGGCACCTGCCCGTCGGCCGCGTGGACAAGCACAGCACTGGCGGGGTTGGGGATAAGGTATCGATCGCCCTGGCGCCAATCGTCGCCGCCTGCGGGGTTGCCGTGCCGATGATGTCTGGGCGTGGGCTCGGACATACAGGGGGAACACTCGACAAGCTCGAGTCGATTCCAGGCTTCCAGACGCGAATGCCGCTCGTGGACGCCACGCGCCAACTCGAGCAACTCCACTGCGCGCTGATGGGGCAATCGGGGGAGATTGCCCCGGCTGATCAGATCCTCTACGCGATGCGCGATGCCACCGGAACCGTGGAGAGCATCCCACTGATCTCGGCATCGATTATGAGCAAAAAGATGGCGGAGTCACTCACCGGTCTCGTTCTCGACGTCAAGACTGGCGCGGGCTCCTTCATGCCCAAGCTTGAGGATGCGCTTACTCTCGCCCACACCATGATTGCGCTCGGCGCGCGCCATTCGGTGCCGGTGGTGGCGCTGCTTACGAACATGGACTCGCCGCTCGGCGTGGCTTGCGGGAACGCCAACGAGATCGAGGAATCCATCGACCTGCTCAAGGGAGGCGGCCCCGCGGATCTGCGCGAGCTCACCCTGCGATTTGCCGCGGAAATGCTGGTGCTCGGCGGGACCGACCAGACGCTCGACGCGGCGCTGCTTCGGGCCCGCGGGGCCGTGGAGAGCGGGGCGGCGCTGCAACGGTTTCGGGAGATCGTGGCCGCGCAGGGTGGGGATGCTCGCGTGTGTGACGAGCCAACCGCGGTCCTCCCGCAGCCAGCCCTCCGGGTCCCCTTCCTGGCCGCATGCGACGGGATTGTGCAGCGCGTGGAGCCCAGGACTGTGGGGAAGGGCATCACGGCGATGGGGGGTGGGCGCAACACGATGGCGGATACCATCGACCCATCCGTGGGCTTCCGGATTACCGTGCGGCCAGGCGATGCCGTGCGGGCCGGAGAGACGTTGGCGATTATCGAAGCGCGTGACGACGCTAGTGCCGAGACGGGGCGCGCCGCCTTGGCCCAGGCCATTGTGGTCGGTCCTAGGGCGGTCGACCCCCGCCCGTTGATTTCGCATCGGATTACGACTGGCGGAGTGGAACTGCTCGCCTAGATTCAGGAGCATTCTGGCCCTATCGAGGGATTTGGCCACAGAAACAGGGAACACGGGGAGCGCGCACGATGGAGAAGTTCGAGAAGATGGCGGCGCAAGGCGCAATGGCGATGGCGGGTGGGCTCGTGGTGTTGTACGCGGTCCTGCTCTTCATCTGGCGTCCGACGGTCACCAGCGGCGCTCCTGGCGCCACTGGTGGTATCACGCCGCTCCTCTGGGCCGTCCTTGCGATTGCGATGGCCGTTCCGGTCGCGGTTCTCGCGGGTGTGCACGTGGTGTTCGCGCGCGACCTCCAGGGCGGTGCCAAGCCGATGCATTAGCTCGCATATACAAAGACCCCGCCGGCTGATCAGCCGGCGGGGTCTTTGTATATCTACGGCGGCACGTCGCGTTGCGCTGCGACCTTAGATGTCGAGGTTGCTCGCGAACTTGGCGTTCGCCTCGATGAACAGGCGACGTGGTTCGACTTCGTCACCCATCAGCGTCTGGAAGAGGGAGTTCGCGTGCACGGCGTCCTCGACGGTGACCTGGAGGATGGTGCGCGTCTCCGGGTCCATCGTGGTCTTCCAGAGCTGGTCAGGGTTCATCTCGCCGAGGCCCTTATAGCGCTGGATGTTGATGTTCGACTTATTGGAATCGCCGCCGCCGAGGCGCTTCGTGATCTCTTCACGCTCGGCCATGTCGTAGGCGTAGTACTCTTCCTTTCCTTTGGCCACGCGGAAGAGCGGCGGCTGCGCGATGTACACGAAGCCCGACTCAATCAGCTGAGGCATCTGCCGATAGAAGAAGGTCAGCAGCAGGGTGCGGATGTGGGCGCCGTCGACGTCGGCGTCCGTCATGATAATGATCTTGTGATAGCGGGCGTTACCGATCTGGAACTCGTCCTCGCCGATGCCGGCGCCGATCGCAGTGATGATCGTCCGGATTTCGTCGTTCGAGAGGATCTTGTCGATGCGCGCTTTCTCGACGTTCAAGATTTTGCCGCGCAGCGGGAGGATCGCCTGGAACATGCGGTCGCGTCCCATCTTGGCGGAACCACCGGCCGAGTCACCTTCGACCAGGTAGATCTCGCACATCGCCGGATCGCTCAGTGAGCAATCGGCGAGCTTGCCCGGCAGGTTGCCGACGTCGAGCGCCGACTTCTTGCGGGTCAGGTCACGCGCTTTGCGGGCCGCTTCGCGCGCACGAGCCGCCGAGAGCGCCTTCTCGAGGATGATGTTGGCGACACGCGGATGCTCTGCGAGGTAATCCGCGAGCCACTCGTTGACGACCGTCTTGACCGCGCTCTCCACTTCGGAGTTGCCGAGCTTGGTCTTTGTCTGTCCTTCGAACTGCGGCTCGCGGACCTTCACCGAGAGCACGGCAGTGAGCCCTTCGCGCACGTCGTCGCCGGTGAGCTTGATGTCCTTGTCCTTTTTGGCGAACGACGACTTGTCGAGATGCTTGTTGATCACGCTCGTGAAAGCCGACTTGAAGCCGGTGAGGTGGGTGCCACCCTCGTGCGTATTGATGTTGTTGACGAACGAGAACATCGTCTCGCTGTAGCCGTCGTTGTACTGAATCGCGAGCTCGATCCCGATGTCGTCCTTCTCGGTATCGAGGTGGACGATGTCGGTGTGCAGCGCCTTGCGGCTCTGGTTCAAGTACGCGACGAACTCCTTGAGTCCGCCCTTCGCGTGGTAGTGCTCAGATTTTTCTTGGCCCTCTCGCTCGTCGGTCAGCGAGATCATCACGCCCTTGTTCAGGTATGAGAGCTCGCGGAGGCGCGAAGCAAGAATCGTGTAGTCATACACGAGCTCGGTGAAGATTTCAGCGTCGGGCTTGAACCAGACTTTCGTGCCGGTCTCCTTCGCGGTGACCTTGCCGAGCACCTTGAGCTTCGTCGTCGTGTCGCCACGCGTGAAGTCCATGTAATGCTCTTTCCCGTCGAGCTTGACCCAGACCTTGAGCGTCTCGGAGAGCGCGTTCACGACCGACACGCCCACGCCGTGCAAACCGCCCGAGACTTTGTAGGAGTTCTTGTCGAACTTACCGCCGGCGTGCAGCACCGTCATGGCGAGTTCGATGCCGGGAATCTTCTCAACCGGGTGGATATCGACCGGGATGCCGCGCCCGTTGTCTTCGACGGTGATCGAGTTGTCGCCGTGGATCGTGACCTTGACGCTGTCGCAGTAGCCGGCAAGCGCTTCGTCGATCGAGTTGTCGACGACCTCGTACACGAGGTGATGCAGACCACGACCACTGGTGCTGCCGATGTACATGCCCGGGCGTTTGCGCACCGCCTCGAGACCCTTCAGTACCTGGATGTTGGAGGCACCGTAGGTGGAATCGGCAGCGTCGTTCGTCTTGGCCATTGGACTCGCAGGAGGAGGCTGAACGGGGGGCGGAACGGTGTGGAATCCGGCGCGAAGAAATGCCGAATCTCCCTACTCGACCGCGACACTGAAAATTAGGCATTTGCGCGCCGAGGCGCAATCGCCGGAGCGGCGTGGTCCACGGCCGCCGAACAGCCCGCAAAGAGCCGTCCCCCAAGGACTTACCAGCCCCCTAGCGGATGAGCTCCCACCGGATGCGTTTGACCGCCGCCGGCCCTGGATGCGCGTTGATTTTTGCAACCAACGTCCGTTCCATCATCGAGAGTTCCTGCATCCATCCGTGCGACTTCACGCCGACAAATAATGTGCCGTCGTCGGTGAGCATACGCGGGGCCGTTACGCCCGCGATTTGTGCTCCGACGATGGTGTGCCACTCAACCAACACGCGCGCGCGTCCGACGCGCGCATCCAGCCCGCTCTCCCTGAGAAAACTTGCGAGCGCGTCGCCGATACTACTCGGCTTACTCTTGGGTCGTTCGTCGCTCACCGGAGCCTCATGCGGCGCGCACCGGGGTGAACACGCCGTCGATCACGCGCCACCGCTCGAGGCGGGTAAAACCGTCGGGGATCTCTTCTTCCCGTGGTACGCAAAGCACGGTCTGTCCGAGTCCGTGCGCAGAGGCCGCGTCGATGAGCGCGAGCACGCGGTCGGCACGCCGGCGATCAAGTTCCGCGAATGGGTCGTCGAGCAGAAGCAGCGGCTGGGCCCCGCGCGCACGGAGGGTCGCCGCTTCCAGGAGACGGAGCGCGATAGCCGCAGTGCGCTGCTGGCCCGCCGAACCGACGGTGCGCAAATCGCGACCGTCGAGCGCGATGTGCAGATCGTCACGGTGTGGCCCCGCGTGCGTGAGGCTGCGCCGGATGTCGTGGTCACGCCCGCGCTGGAGGGCATCAGCGAGTGCGCTGCGGCAGTCCTGCGCGTTCGCAAGCGACGAGCCGTATTCGAGCGTCATTGGCGCGCGCTCTCCAATGGCGTGCACAAGCCGTGCGAACTCATCTGCTTTCGACGCGACCCAGGCACGGCGTTCCTCGAGGAGCACGGCGCCGTGTTGTGCGAGCATCGGCTCCCACGCGGCCACGGACGCTGCCGCCGCGGCGCTGCGTGCGGCGTCGCGGAGTGTCGCGTTGCGGCGGACGAGGGCTGCCCGGTATTGGCGCAGCGCGTGCAGGTATGGTGCGGAGGTCAGCGCAAGCACGATGTCGAGATAGCGGCGCCGTTCGGCGGGCGCGCCCGCAACCAAGACGACATCGGCAGGGGAGAATCCGACTGAGGGAAGCGCGCCGAGGGCATCAGTGAGTCGCGTGATTTCAACGCCGTCGAGCGTGACTTTTTTGCGGCCCGCGCGATCCGCGCCGGCGCCGCAACTGCGCGACGGTGCGCCTTCCATCGTCGCGCCGATGTGAAATCCCGTCGCCCCAAAGCGGATCAGGTCGCGGTCGCGGGCCCCACGCGTCGAGCGGAGGAGTTCCAGATAGGCGATCGCTTCGAGCAGATTCGTCTTGCCGTGCCCGTTCTCGCCGATGATTGCGACACCGTCGGCGGGGAAGCGCAACTCCGCGGTGGCGATGTTACGAAAATCGCGGAGTGCGAGCGAGATGAGCGTGACGCGCGCACTGATTGGTGCACCGAGAGGTGCCCCTACAGCGCGAGCCGGTACGGTCACCACCAGTGACACGCCCTGCTCAGGCGCCGCGAAAGGTCGCGGCGCGTTTCTCCAGAAACGCGGTTGTGCCTTCCTTCATGTCGGCGGTGTTCGCGAGCCCGCCGAAGACCTCAGATTCGAGTTCGAGCGCCTGGTCGAGCGGCAGATCGAGCCCGCGGTCCACCACCGCGATGACTGCGGCCAGCGCGAGCGGGCCGTTCTTGAGGATCGCCGTCGCCATTGCGCGGGCGCTGTCGAGCAAGGCCTCAGGTGCGACCACGGCATTCGCGATGCCGAGCCGATACGCTTCGGTGCCGTCGATCGGGTCGCCGGTGAGCAACAACTGGAGCGCCCGCCCACGTCCGACGAGCCGCGCGAGGCGCTGCG
>JAPLKT010000038.1:11521-30437 GCA_026387895.1 Gemmatimonadota bacterium
GCGTACCACCGTAGCCGGGGATGAGTCCGCGTTTTACCTCTGGAACACCCAGCTTGGCGCTCTGCGAGACGATGCGAATGTGACAGGCGAGTGCGAGCTCGCAGCCGCCGCCGAAGGCGAATCCGTTGATGGCGGCGATCACCGGCTTGGGGCCACGCTCGATCGACCGAAAGACCTGCTGCCCGATGCGCGAGGTGTCGGCAAGCGCGGCCGCATCCTGGGTCGCGATGGCTGCGATGTCCGCGCCCGCGACGAAGGCGCGACCCGCGCCCGTCAGGATGATGGCGCCGACGCTGGGGTCCGCGTGGAGCGCCGCGACGCACAGGCCGATCTCGCCCATAAGCGTGGCGTTGAGTGCGTTGAGCTTGTCGGGACGGTTGATCGTGATCGTGGCAATGCGGTCCACAATCTCGACGAGCAGCATCTCGTATGACATGGCAGGGCGGTCGGAAGGGGTAAGGGTGAAATCTATCCGCGAATGCCGCCGCGCGTCGGCGGGGGTTAAGTTTCGGGCGTGGAACCCATCCGTGCCGTGCAGTGGTCGCCTGCGGGCGACGCCCTCCGCATCATCGACCAACGCCGCCTTCCAGACGCCTTTGTCGAACGGGAGTTGCGCACGGTCGAGGAGATCATGGAGGCCATCCGCACGCTCGCCGTACGTGGGGCGCCGGCGATCGGGGTCGCGGCCGCGATTGGGGTGGTGGTCACACTGCTTCCCTTCCGTGACGAAGATCCGGCCCTCGTCCGCGCGCGACTTCAAGCGCATGCGGGGCTGATCGGCGGCACGCGCCCCACAGCAGTGAACCTCTCCTGGGCGATGCGGCGCATGCTCGATGCCGCCGCCGCCCGCCCGGTGGCGACGAGTGCGGAACTCCTAGAGCTGCTTCGGCGGGAAGCCACCGCGATTCTCGACGAAGACATCGCGATGTGTCGCGCCATCGGCACGCGGGGTGCCACGCTGATTCCTGACGGTACGCGCATCCTCACCCACTGCAACGCCGGCGCCCTCGCCACGGCGGGAATCGGCACCGCGCTCGCTCCTGTGTACGTCGCGCACGAGGCTGGCCGTGCCGTCCACGTGTTCGCGGACGAGACCCGCCCCCTGCTGCAGGGAAGCCGGCTCACCGCCTGGGAACTCGAACGTGCCGGAGTGCCAGTCACCGTGATTACCGACGCGATGGCCGCGAGCCTGATGCGCGCCGGCGAGATCGACATGGTCTTCGTCGGTGCCGATCGAATTGTCCGCAACGGCGACGTCGCGAACAAGATCGGCACCTACAACGTGGCGGTGATTGCCAAGCACCACGGCATCCCGTTCTATGTATGCGCACCCTGGAGCACGGTTGATCACGCGACCGCGTCGGGCGCGACCATCGAGATCGAGCAACGCCACGCCGACGAAGTGCGCCATGTCCGTGGTACGGTGGTCGCACCGGTGAACATCCCCGTGCGGAACCCGGCCTTCGATGTGACACCGCACGAACTCGTGACAGCCATCGTCACCGACCGCGGCATCTACCGCGCGCCCTACGCATTCACCTTCCCGCACGGTCAACTAAACTAATGCGCGCCGTCCTCGCCATTGATCAGGGAACCACGGGCTCGACCTGTCTGGTCATCTCCGAAGACGGGCAGATTCGTGGGCGCGGGTATCGGGAAATTACGCAGTACTTCCCCGAGCCTGGCTGGGTTGAGCACGACGCCGAAGAAATCTTTATGCGCACCGTTGAGGCAGCACGCGAGGCAATCGCACAGAGCGCCGCTGACGGCATCGTCCCCGAAGCGATCGGCATCACCAATCAGCGCGAGACGGTGCTGCTCTGGGATCGCGCCACCAGCGTGCCAATCGGGCGCGCCATCGTCTGGCAGGATCGCCGGACCGCCGCGCGGTGCACCGCGCTCACGCCGCAGCGTGACGCCATCGCGGCGGCCACCGGACTGGTCACCGATCCATACTTCTCGGCTACCAAACTCGAGTGGCTGCTCGAGCATCGGTTGGGCGTCGCCCCGCGATCGCTCGACACGATCGTCGCCGGCACCATCGATAGTTGGCTCATCTGGCGTCTCACGAACGGCGCTGTCCACGCGACCGACCCGACCAATGCGTCGCGCACGATGCTGTACGACATCAATGCCAAATCGTGGAGCGCGCCGCTCTGTGCACTATTCAACGTGCCCATGTCCTTGCTCCCCGAGGTCCGGCCGTCCAGCGGGTCGTTCGGCGTGGCCGCGGCCGAACACCTCGGACGCGAGTTGCCAATCTGCGGCGTGGCGGGTGACCAGCAAGCCGCGCTGTTCGGACAAGGATGCTGGACCGCCGGCACAAGCAAGAACACCTATGGCACCGGCGCCTTCCTGTTATTGAACACCGGCACTGAACGTCCGAAGGGTGGCCAAGGGTTGCTCACCACAGTGTGCTGTGACGCCACGGGCGCGCCGGCCTACGCCCTCGAAGCCAGCATCTTTATCGCTGGCGCGGCCGTGCAATGGCTCCGCGACGGGCCCGGACTGCTCGAGCGCGCGGGAGCTTCGGAGGCCATGGCGCGGAGTCTGACCTCAAACGATGGGGTGTACTTCGTGCCCGCGCTCACCGGACTCGGCGCACCAGACTGGGAGCCCGGAGCACGCGGCACGATCGTCGGCCTCACGCGTGGGACCACGCGGGAGCACTTGGTGCGCGCGGCACTTGAGGCGATGTGCTTTGGTACGGCGGACGTCCTGCAGGCAATGCGCGCGGCAAGCGGTGCACCGCTCGACGTCCTTCGGGTGGATGGTGGTGCCGCCGCGAATGCGTGGTTGATGCAGTTCCAGTCTGACGTGCTTGGTGTTCCGGTCGAACGCCCCGATATCGTCGAGACCACCGCGATGGGCGCCGGCGCGTTAGCCGGTATTTCGGTGGGCGTCTGGCCAAGCGCCGATGCATTCCTCACCGCGCGCACCTACCAACGGTTTGCTCCCGGCGAGGGAGCAGTCGCAGCGCAGCACGCAATGAAAGGCTGGCACCGTGGGGTGCGCGCGGCGGTCGCTTGGGCGCGTGACCGTGAATAGCGCCTCATGAACTTTGTCCTCGTGTTCGCGCTCTGGAGCGGTCCCGCTCCCGCCCCGGCGACCCCGGGTGACCGATGGTTCGGTCCAGATAAACTTTTGCACTTCACAGCATCAGCGCTCATTCAATCGGTAGCGCATACGGCACTCCGTTCGCGCGGCATGACGTATGCCAATGCAAGTTGGAGCGCCGCAGGCGTCACTGCAGTCGCCGGCATCGGTAAGGAACTCTGGGACCTAAAACGGCACGACGATTTCAGTCTCCGCGATCTCACGTGGGACGTCGTCGGCGGCGCGTCGGGGGCGGTGCTTATGCGGCAGGCCGACCGGTGATGTGCCAATGACACTGCTCGGCCAGTTCGCACTGTGGGGCGCGTTCGTGTTCGCAGCGGTCGCAGCAACCATGGCGACGCTCTCGGGCGCGCTGCGGCGCCCGACGTACACAACGGGCGCCGCATGGGCGCTGGCTGGCGCGGCAGTGCTGACCTCCGCAGCGCTGGGCGTTCTCGCCCGTGTGTTGATCGCGAGCGATTTTGCGATTCGCTACGTCGCGACCTTCACCGCATTCAGCCTCCCTGACGCATTCAAGCTCGGCGCGATTGCCTCTGGCCCTCCGGGAGTACTCCTGCTCTGGTCCACCGGACTCGCCATCGCTGCGGCCTGTGCAGCTCACCACGGAGTCCGTGAGGATGCGCGCCGCGGGGCAATGCTCGTGCTCGCGCTCGCCGTGGTTGTGCTCTTTGCGCTCACCCTCTGCGCGATCGACCACAATCCGTTCATCCGCGTTGATCCGGCGCCCATCGACGGACTCGGCATGGATCCTGAGCTACAGCGCGGCTCGATTCTGCTGGCAACGCCGCTTCTCCTCATCGGACTTGGCATTGCGACGGCCGCTGCGGTTGTCGGGGCGCTGACCGCGCTGAGTCGTCCGTTCTCGGCGCGTATTCGTGGGTTGCTGCGGCAACTCGCGGCCGCCACGGAGCTCACACTTGTGCCCGGCGTTCTGCTCGGTGTCCGCGCGGCGTCTCAGGTTGGGACCGGAGGTTTCCGGCTCTGGGATCAGTTGCACGTCGGCGCGGTCGTCGTATTAGTGACGGCATTCGTGGTCTCCTGGGTCGCGACTCCGGCATACGACGCGGGACTCGGCGGCTTTGCGCGACGCGTGAGTATCGTTGGGATCGCGGTCACCGCGATCGGCATCGCGTGTTTTCCGTTGCGCACCAGCGCGGATCTCCTGCTTCGCGACGGTCAGTCCACCACGCTGACGGATTGGTTCGGACGCGAGTGGCGATTCGTGAGTCAGGGCACGAGCCGATTCGAGCGGCCGCCGAATCAATTCGTGCTTGCGCTCTCGCTCGCCCCGACCGTCGGTGGACGACGCGTACCGCTGATGACCGCCGAACAGCGCGAATACGTGGACGGCCGCGGAGAATCACGCGACGAGCCAGTGCGAAGCACTGGTCTTTCCAGCGGAACGTTCGTGGATGCGCAGCTCGCACTGTTGGACATCGGACCTGGCGGTGCGATGGTGCGTATCACGCTGTGGCCGCTCAGGGCACTGCTTGCGGTGGGAGCGTGTGTCGTGTGGCTTGGATCGCTACTGCGCCTCGTGGCGGCGCTGGCCGCGACGCGAGACGCGACGCGGGATGCCGCACGTGCGGAATCTGAAGCGCGATCTGCGGCGGCGGAGGCGGAAGTCAACCGGTGGAAAACGCCGGCTACCTGAGCGGCTCGGAGCGCGCCGCCTCGTTTCCTAGCGCAGCACCTTCGCAAAACAATGTTTTTCGCCAACTAAGATTTCGCTCTGGTCGAGCGTCTGATATCGCGCGATTTTTTCTGGGAAACGCGAAAGCGCCGCGTGCTCGAATCCGCACGCGAGAAAGAGATCGTCGGAGTACGAGACCGCGAAGAGCTCCTCGTAGCCTCGAGCGCGGGCCAGACTCTCGGCGGCGGCGATCAGCAATTTTCCATGCCCGAGCCCCTGTGCGTCCGGTGAGACCGCAAGCGAGATCAGCTCGACCACGGACGGCGAGTACTCGTCCAGTGCGACGCAGCCCACAATGCCGCCGTCCGCGTTACGCACCACGCGATAGTCGTGGAGATGCGCGTAGGCAAAGTCCGGCGATCGCTGCAGGGTCAGGCCCTGCGGGGCGAATCGATTGTTCAGGTCGACCACCGCCTGAATATCGGTCTCATGCGCTGCTCCAATCTGCATCAGCGTTCAACCACCTCGAGGCGCCGCAGCGCCGCGCGTATGGGGATCAGTGTCGCCGCAATGCACAAGAGCGCTGCGGCCGTGAATCCCACGATCATCGCCGTCGGATCGGTGTTTGTTCCAAACGCCTCTGCCGACAGGTAGCCGTAGACCGGCTTGGCCTCCAGAATCACCACGCCACCAATCACGCTGATCGACGCCATCATAAACAATAAGCCACCGAACGACGTGGGGATCTGCGCCGCGTTCTCGGTTTCGTATTGGGGGAACAGCGTGCCGAACCCGAGAGCCATGCCCGCGACGGCGAACGTCAGCAGCGTAATCGACATGACGGATACGAGGAACATGAACGCAGACACCTGCAGAAGATAGTCCGTCACCCCTACGATGCCGAGGGCGAGCACGAGTAATGGTGCGGTGCCCACCCAAAACTTTGCCCACAGGAGATCACGCACCTGCATCGGACTTGAACGCAGGAGCCACAGCGTTCGCCCTTCCAGCGACACGCCGGGAAAGATGAAGCGTGCCGCGATGGAAGCCAAGACGAAACCGGCGAGGATAAGATTCAGAAACGGAATGACGTTCACGAGGAAGAACGTAATGCCCTCACCATGGAGCGGTAGGAACTTGATATTGTAGACGTAGACCACCACGAGCACTGCCAGCAAAATCAGTTGCGACCACTGCGTCGTATCCCGGAAGAACAGCCGGAGTTCTTTGGTTACGAGTTCGCGGCGAAGCACGCCGAGAGGGGCCAGCAGCTGTTGGCCGATCGCGTTCAGACGTCCTGACTGCACCGAGCGTTGCGAACTCTCCTGCGCCTTGCTAAATCCGGTCAGGTACAGCGCGCGGTGGAGCAGTGCACCGACCGTGACGGCGACGGCGGCCGTCGACCAGAGCAAATAGAGCGTAAGCCAGTCGTGCGTTCCGGTGAGCGCTCCCATGATACTCCGCTGCGCCCACTCGCTTGGCAGGAGCGGTGAGGTCGGCGTTCGCAGGACCGAGACGAACTCCACGAGGGAACGAAATCCCTCGGGGCGCGCGAGTCGCTCGGGGCGCACGAGGCGGAAGAGGAGCACGACGCCCGCTGCCGTTACCACGGCAATCACGCTCAGGATGTCGCGTGTTCGGCGCGCGGGGAACAGGTTGACCAGCAGCAAAGTCAGTGCGCTCCCAACGGCCGATGGAATCACGAGAAACGGCACAAATACCGCAACTGCCAGCACTGGGAAACTCCAGCCGCCGCCATAGGCGATGCCATACGCCGCGAACATCGGGATCGCCATTAATGCGACCATCCAGCTCGACGCCAGCACCGTCTCGAGGAGCTTCGCCAGATACACGCGAAGCCAGTCGACGGGAGCGGATACCAGCAAGTCGAGATCCTTCGCAAGAAAGAAACTCGACAGCGCGGTAATGACGTTCGAGAGCAGGAGGATCGAGAAGAAACTGACGAGGATCAGCCCCAGCAGCTTCCCCGCCAACAGCGGGCCAATCTCCTGCACCCCCTTGAAGTACAGCAGCAGGCGGTAAAGCACCGCGAAGACAAAACTCCAGAACAGCAGTCCAACGACCGCGAGGAGCGCAGCCCGCGCCCCGCGCCCTCGCTCGCCCGACTGCGCCCGCGCCCGCGCCGTGAGCCACTTCGGCGTCAGGATGTGCAGGAGTGGCGCGTCAGGAAGCGCGTCAGGAAGCGCGTCCTGAGCTGCCACTGTGGGCTGGGGAGTGCTCCGACTCACGCGTCCAACACGTCCATAAGATCGCGCGCCGCGCGCTGACCGGTCAGCCGCAGGAAGATGTCCTCAAGGCCACGTCCTTGCGACGCGCCTGCCTGCAGTTCTGCCATCGTCCCGCAGGCGGCGATGCGTCCCGCATGAATGATCGCGATACGATCACACAAGCTTTCGGCGGCCTCGAGGGTGTGGGTGCTCATCATGATCGTGTGGCCGCGCCGCGTATACTCCTTGAACAGATCACGGAGAATCTTGATCGACTTTGGGTCGAGTCCCACGTGGGGCTCGTCCACCACGATCACCGCCGGTCGGTGCACAAAGGCGCTGGAGATGATCAACTTCTGTCGCATGCCGTGCGAGTAGCTCTCCACCAGCTCGTCGCGCCACTCCTCGAGGTCGAAGAGCGCCATGAGTTCACGCGCGCGGTGCTCCACGTCAGGCCCGGCTTGTCCAAACAGCCCAGCGACAAAGCGCAGGAACTCCGTCCCGGTCAACTTCTCGTAGATGAACGGGCGGTCGGGAATGAACCCGAGTTGCGTTTTCGCTGCGATCGGATCCGCAGCGAGGTCGATCCCCGCAATACGCACCGTTCCGGCTGTGGGCTTAAGGATGCCTGCGATCATACGCAGCGTGGTCGTCTTCCCGGCACCGTTGGGACCAAGGAATCCGAAGAGCTCACCGCGCGGCACGTTCAGGTCGATCGCATCGACTGCCGTGAAGTTGCCGTACTTCTTGGTCAATCCAGTGAGTTCAATCATCGAAACGTCGGGGGGAGGTCATCGGGTGGCCGTCACGTCGATACGTAACGCACCAATCAGTCGCAGAAGTTCCGGCTGACGCGCGAGTCCACCAATGACAAACCGCAGGTGGGATGCGTCGGCCGGGAACTGGCCGAACGTCGGATCGACGGCCACCCAGTCCCTCAGCCAGATTTCCGGCCACGCGTGGTAATAAAACTTCCCGTTCACATAGGCGACTCCTGTCGCGATGCGTGCGGGAATCCCGACGGCACGAGCGAGCGCGACGTAGAGCTGCGTATGCTCATTACAGTCGCCTCGCTTCGTGCGCAGCACGTCGAGCGCGTTGGGAATACTGAGTGTCACGACCTTCTCGAGCGAGTCAAACACCCAACGCTCGAGTTTCTCTGCGACCACGCGCGGGTCGCGATCGTTGCCGGCAATCCGTACTGCCAGCGCCACAATCCGTGCGTCGTTGGCTTGCAGCAGCGGTTCCGACGAAAGCTCCGAGCGAAAGCGCGACCGGTCGAGCGCGCGTCCACCAGCGAGTGTCCAGTTCGCCACAAGCGCGTCCGGCATCTCGCGCGCGATTATCAACTCATTTCCGCGGAGTTGCTGCCGTCCACCGGACAGGTCGTAGCCGACGAGTTTCACGCCCCGAAGCCGAACCGACAGTCTGGCGAGACGCGAGCGCCCGAGCGCGGCACCCGCGCTGATGGCCGAGCGCTCGATGACGTCGTTCGCGCGCGAGCCGGTGGCGGTCACCGCGCGACGATCGCGTGCGATTCGCCAGTTCTCGAACGCGATTGCGTAGGGCGCGCGACGCAACGTGATCCCCCCTGGCTGCGAGCTCTCCACCACACGGCCGTCGCTGTCAATCCATCCGGTGAAACCGCTACCGTTCTCCGGCTCCACACGCCACGCGCGTGTCGTGTCCGAATGTGCGGGCACCCACTCGGCGAGTCCCTGATCGAAGCGAACGCTATCGGCCAACGTGAACAGTGACTCCGCGCGAACCGTCATGGCGAGGTCACGCGACATCATTGCCTGCGGATCGAAGGTCGGGATCCGGTACGTTTTGCCAACCTTTGGGGTCTCACCCAGTGCGATCACTAGGGGCACAAGCGTCGGGAGGAGAATCGGCCCGCGCACTGCCACGCGCTGGCTATCGGCCTTCGCTGTCCCCGAGCGGAGCGCGAACACCACCGCGGTGTCACCCTCCGTGCGGCCACCGACGTGGAGTGGCGTACCCTGCGTCTCGACCTGCACGTCAAAGGTCTGGAGCGCGAGACTTCGGGAGAGGCGAACTACCGACCGCGCGCTGGCCCGCTGCACCGTTCCCGCAACCGGGAGATCCGCGACGAACCAATCCACGACCTCGATGCCAGCGGCCGTCGTATCAAGCGTGGTCGACGCGAATCCAATGTGGGCTCCACCCTGCGACACCGCGAAATAACTCGCCCCGGGGTTCACGCGGAGCGCAGCGGATGCGAGGCGCGCGGCGCTGCCCACAAAGAACTCGCGGCGCACGAGCATCGCCACACCGCCGAGCCATGCCAGCAGAACCGCAACGGCACCGACGGCGCGCCACCAGCCACGACGGCTCAACCGGGAAGATTCCGTCAGGGTGCTCACGGGCAGACGCTCGCGCTTAGCCGCGCTGCGCGTCGCGGGCGCGACGATAGAACGTCGCGGCGTCCGCCGAACGCCCCATGCGATCGAGCACCATCCCAGCGCCCTTCCACGCACGCCAGTTCGTCGGCTCGAGTTCCGTGGCACGCTCGTACGAGGCGAATGCATCGGGCAAGCGGTCGAACCGACTCAGTGCCTCGCCGAGGTAAAAGTGAGCGGCGCCAGACGATGGGTCGATCTTTACGACGTGCGTCAGCGGCTCGACGGCCTCGCGCCACTTGGCGCGCCTGCACGGAGGATCCCCCGAAGCAACAGCACCTCGGTGTCGTCGGCACGAAGACTGGCGGCGCGCTGCAGTTCGGCTTCGGCATCGTCATAGCGCAGTCGGCCGGCCAGAATCGCGGCGCGCGCACACCGCAGCGATACGCCATCGGCCCCTGCCGCAATCGCGCGGAGGAGCACGCTGAGTGCGCCCTCGATGTTCCCGCGCTGATCCAGCGCGGTCGCAAGCGCGGTCGCTGATGCCGCGTCGCCTGGCTGAGCGTCGTGGAGGCTTTTCAGTTCGGCGAGAGCGGGCAGCGGCGTCGCAACAGCAGCCGTGGACTCCCCGGCGGTCCGACCGGCACGCGGGGTGACCACGGGCGCTTCACGCACTGCCGCCGGTATTTCCGCCGCCGGTATTTCCGCCGACGGGACCGCCGCCGACGGGACCGTCGCCGACTCGCTCCGCGTCGTCGCTGTGGGCCATCGCGGCGGCAGGTTCGAGGTTGCCTGCGACCGCACGGTCGTCGGGCGGAGCTCCGGCGTCAATGACGGCGCTGGAGCCATCCCCGCAAGCAGTGAGGCCGTCCGCGCGTCAAAGTCGTCACTCACATCGAACGACCACTCCCCGCAGACGGGTGGTTCTCGCGGCGGCGCGTCCGACGGCGCGTCCGACGTCGCGACCGCGAGCGGAGACCGATCCGCACCCGATACCACCACGTCAAACACGCCGAGCGGCAACTGCTCGGCGTCGTAGGAGTCAGAACTCGGCGGATAGTGCAACGAAGAAATCGAGGGCGGGGGACAGGCGACCGACCGCGGGTGCGGTATTTCGCTGCAATCTCCCACAATCTACTGCTCCACTCGGCGTCAGGGCGAGGGGGACAAAACGGCGACCTCCGAAAAGTTCCCCGCGTCCTCCGCTTGATTCAAGGGGGCGGAGTACCCAGTTTTATCAGGCTATGCCCGAAGACGCGCTAATTGTTCGCGGAGCCCGCGAACACAATCTGAAGAACATCGATGTTATCATCCCGCGCGACCGTCTCACGGTCATCACGGGATTGTCTGGCTCGGGCAAAAGTTCCCTCGCGTTCGACACCATCTTTGCCGAAGGACAGCGCCGCTACGTCGAGTCGCTCTCCGCCTACGCGCGACAGTTCCTCGGGCTGATGGAGAAGCCGGACGTCGACGCCATCGAAGGGCTGTCGCCGGCGATCTCCATCGAGCAAAAAACCGCCGGCCACAACCCGCGATCCACCGTCGGTACCGTCACCGAGATTCACGACTACCTGCGCCTGCTGTACGCCCGCGCCGGAACGCCGCACTGCCCGAACTGCAACCGCCCAGTCGAGCGGCAGAGCGCGGGACAAATCGCCGACACCATCCTCGGCTGGCCGGAAGGCACGCGCATCGAAGTGCTCGCACCGCTCATCCGTGGTCGCAAAGGTGAGTTCAAAGATCTCTTTGAATCCGCGCGCAAGCAGGGCTTTGTTCGCGCGGTGGTCGACGGCACGCTCATCGAGCTCAGTGCGCCGCCCGCCCTCAACCGTCGCGTGAATCACGATGTGTCCGTCGTGGTCGACCGGCTCGTCGTCCGCCTCGAAGATCGTGGCCGCTTGGCCGATTCCGTCGAGACCGCGCTCCGACTGGCCGACGGACTCGTCGAACTCGTGCGGCACGGTGACGGCGATTCCACTGAGCGCCAGCTGTTTAGCGAGAAATACGGCTGCCCCACCTGCGGGCTCTCCCTTCCCGAACTCGAGCCGCGGCACTTCTCCTTCAACTCCCCCTTCGGCGCCTGCCCAGCCTGCAGCGGCCTTGGCACGCGGCGCTCCGCGAGCGCCGATCTCGTCCTCGGGGATCCGAGCATCTCGATTCTCGAAGGGGTCGTCCTCCCGTGGGGTGAGCCCGATGGCTATCTGCGGAAGGTCATCCTCCCAGGGCTCGCGAAACAACTCAAGTTCGAACTCAACACGGCGTGGGGAAAAATCCCGCCCAAAGTGCAGGAGACCCTCCTCTTCGGACACTCGAAGAAGAAGGGGGAGCCCGCAGTCGAGGGGCGCTGGGAAGGCATCCTCTCGAACGTGCAGCGCCGCTATCAGGAAACCAGTAGCGACGCAATCCGCACGGAACTCGAAGAGTACATGCTGGTCGGCGAGTGCCTCGAGTGCAACGGATTGCGCCTGAAACCCGAGTCGCTCGCGGTGACGGTGGCCGGCCGCAATATTGGCGAGTTCGGCGAGATGTCGGTCAGCGACGCCTACGCGTTCGTCGAATCCATTGCGCTCCGTGCCCCGGGAACGCCTGGGCTCGACCCGGGCATCGCGGGTCCTATCCAGAAGGAAGTACGCGAACGCCTGCGCTTCCTCGTCGATGTGGGTCTCGATTACCTCACCTTAAACCGCAGCGCCGAATCGCTCTCGGGCGGTGAGGCGCAGCGTATCCGACTCGCCACGCAAATCGGCTCGCGCCTAGTCGGCGTGCTCTACATCCTCGACGAGCCCAGCATCGGCTTGCACCAGCGCGACAACGCACGCCTGCTCGGCACCCTCAAGCGCCTGCGCGACCTCGGGAACACGGTCCTCGTCGTTGAGCACGACGAGGAGACGATCATGGAGGCCGATCATCTGATCGACCTCGGGCCCGGCGCCGGCAAGCATGGCGGCGAAGTCATCGCCTCAGGAACCGTCGCGGAAGTCATCGCGAACCCCAAGTCGATCACCGGTCAGTATCTCTCCGGTAAGAAGAAAATCGAGTGGAAGGCGGAGCGTCGCCCGCGCGATCCGCGACGCGTGCTGCGCGTTGAGGGAGCCACGGAGCACAATCTCCAGAATGTCGATCTTGAGATTCCACTCGGACTCTTCGTCGCCGTGACCGGCGTCAGCGGTTCCGGAAAATCCACGCTCGTCGAGGACATTCTCCAGCGCACGCTCGCGCGCCACTTCTTCCGCGCCCGCGTGATTCCGGGTGCACACAAGCGCGTCACCGGACTCGAGCATCTCGACAAGGTCATCGACATCGATCAGAGTCCGATCGGTCGCACCCCCCGCTCAAACCCCGCGACCTACACCGGTCTCTTCACCCCGATCCGCGAACTCTTTGCCGAGATGCCAGAGGCCAAGCTCCGCGGTTACGGTCCGGGCCGCTTCTCCTTCAATGTGAAGGGCGGGCGCTGCGAGGCGTGTCAGGGCGACGGACTCGTGAAGATCGAAATGCACTTCCTTCCCGACGTCTACGTCACCTGCGAGACCTGCAAGGGGAAGCGCTACAATCGCGAGACCCTCGAAGTGCGCTTCCGTGGGATGTCGATCAGCGAAGTGCTCGAACTCACGGTCGAGGACGCGCTGGCAAACTTCGAGAATCAGCCGCGCATCGCGCAGAAGCTGCAAACGCTCAACGACGTCGGGCTCGGCTACATTCACCTCGGACAAAGCGCCACGACCCTTTCCGGCGGCGAGGCGCAGCGCGTCAAGCTCGCGACCGAACTCAGCAAGCGCGACACCGGACGCACGCTCTATATTCTCGACGAGCCCACCACCGGTCTGCATTTCGAGGACGTCCGTATGTTGCTTGAGATTATGCATCGTCTCGTCGATCGCGGGAACACCGTACTCGTGATCGAGCACAATCTCGACGTCATCAAGACCGCCGATTGGATTGTCGATCTCGGGCCTGACGGCGGAAGCCGCGGCGGCACAATCGTCGCCGCCGGTACGCCGGAGGACGTCGCGAACACCAAGGGCTCGTACACTGGCGCGTATCTCAAGCCAATCCTCGCGAGGCGCTGATGGTCTCCCTTCTCGATATCATCGGCCCCGTGATGGTGGGTCCGAGTAGCAGCCACACCGCAGGCGCATGCCGCATCGGCCTCCTCGCTCGTGGGCTCGTCGGCGGGACCTTCGATCGCGCCCACATCGAGCTCCATGGCTCGTTCGCACGCACCGGCGAAGGACATGGCACCGACAAAGCCATCATCGGCGGCCTTCTCGGATTCCGCCCCGACGATGATCGCCTGCGCACCGCACTCGACATCGCCGAAAAAGAAGGGCTCACCTTCTCCTTCGAGAAGACCACGATCTCCGACGATGCGCACCCCAACACCGTCCGCATCACCCTCGACCGCGCGCATCGGCACCACTCGCTGATTGGGGAATCGATCGGCGCGGGCCGGATCCGCATCACCGAGATCGACGGTTATCCGACCGAAATCAACGGCAGCCATCACACCATCGTGTTGGTGGCCGAGGATATCACAGGCTCCATCGCACGAATCGCCACACTGCTTGCCGACGACGGCGTGAACATCGCCACCCTCCGCCTCTCGCGGCAGCAACGCGGTGGGGACGCCTTCATGGTGATCGAGGTGGATGAAGCGCCCGGCGAACAGGTCCGTGACGACCTGCGCAAACTCCCCTGGGTGCGCTGGACCCACCGCCTCGACAAGGTGAGCGCCTAATGTATCGTGCGCTCGCAGACGCCATCCGTGACGCCGAGGCACAAGGCAAGACGCTGAGTCAGGTCGCCCTTGAGACGGAGTCCGCCGATCAGGCGCGTCCTATCAGCGAGATCCGCGACGCGCTCCGTCGCGCACTCATCGTCATGCGCGGCGCCGTAGAGCAGGGGGTCGTGGGTGACCTCAAAAGTGCGAGCGGTCTTGTCGGCGGCGACGCCGCCAAGCTGATGGCCAGCTCCAACGGCCCGCTCTCCAACACCCTGTTCCGCGATGTGCTCGCCCGTGCCCTCGCCGTCCAAGAAGTCAACGCGGCCATGGGCGTCATCGTCGCCGCGCCAACGGCCGGCGGCGCGGGCGTACTCCCTGCAGTGCTCACCGGCATCGCCACCGCGCGCGGGATCGGCGAGGACGCCCTCGTGAGCGCGCTCGCCACCGCGGGGCTCATTGGCGCAGTCGTCGCCGAACGCGCCTCGCTCAGCGGTGCCGAAGGCGGGTGCCAGGCGGAGACGGGCGCTGCCGCCGGGATGGCCGCTGGAGCCGCCACCGAGATGCTCGGAGGAACCCCCTCTCAGGTAGGACACGCCGTAGCGCTCGCCCAGCAGGCCACGTTGGGCCTCATCTGCGACCCACTCGGCGGCCTAGTCGAGCTCCCCTGCGTGTTTCGCAACGCCACGGGGGCGGCGATTGCGATGGCCGCCATCGAAATGGCGCTCGCTGGCGTCACCTTCGCGATTCCCGCCGACGAAGTCATCGATGTCATGGGGGAGATTGGCCGCGAGATGGACGTTCGCTACCGCGAGACCGCCGGTGGCGGGCTCGCCGCCACCCCTACCGGGCGTCGTCTGGCGCGGGCGCGGCTCGTCCAAATCAAACGGTCGGACGCCTGACCCACGGCCTCGCCGGCCCCGTCCGCTCTGGCGGAATCCCCGTGTCGTAGTGAAACTTCCGGAGTGCGGGTCTCCGTAGTGAGATCAGCATCCACCGGAGCACACCTATGGTCACGCAAGAAGACATCGAGCATTTCCTCAGTCGACTCGAGGCTGACGGCGTCACGCATTCCGAAATCGGCCCCGGCATCTGGAACATCAAGCCCGCAGGTGAACTCGACTTCGGCGTCGTCGTCCACCGGTCGCCGTCCGTCCTCGTGCTCCGCGTCAATGTTATGGAGCTCCCCGCTGACGCGAAGCAACTCAACGCGCTGGCCCGTCGTTTGCTCGAACTGAATGCCACGGATCTGCTCCACGGCTCCTACGGCATCCAGCAGAACACCGTCGTCCTCACCGAGGCCCTCGAGTTGAGTCATCTCGACTTCGAAGAGTTCCTCGCCGCATACGAAAGCATCACCGTGGCGCTCGCGTCGCATATTCGCGAACTGGCGTCGTACCGAGAGGCTCGCTAACGATGGGAATTTTCGACCGCATCGCGACGCTGTTCAAGTCCAACATCAATGACTTGATCTCGAAGGCCGAGGATCCAGAGAAGATGCTGGACCAGATCCTCGCGGACATGCGCAACCAGCTGGCCAAGGCCAAGCAGCAGGTGGCTGCCGCCATCGCCGACGAAAAACGCCTCAAGGATCAGGCGGAGGCGGAGTTCAAAGCCGCCGTCGACTGGGAGAACAAGGCGATGCTGGCGCTCAAGGAGAATCGCGAGGACCTCGCACGCCAGGCGCTCACGCGTCAGGGCGAACATCAGAGCCACGGCGAACAGCTCCAGGCCACTTGGGCCGCACAACAGGCCGAAACAGAGAAGCTCAAGCACTCCCTGCGCGACCTCAACAAAATCGAAGAGGCCAAGCGCAAAAAGAATCTCCTCCTGGCTCGGCAACGTCGCGCGCAGGCGCAGCAGCAGATTTCCGACACCATGTCGGGAATGAGCGAAAACAGCGCCTTCGACGCCTTCGCCCGTATGGAAGCAAAAATCGACACCAACGAGCGCATGGTCAAAGCCAGTGCCGAGATCAACGAAGAGTTCTCGGGTGATCGCCTAGCCAGCGACTTCAAGCAACTCGAGAAAGTCGCGGGCTCGGCCAGCGCCGAAGACAAGCTGCTCGCCCTCAAGCAAAAGATGGGAATGCTGCCGAGCGCGTCTGCCGCTCCGCGCCGCATTGGCGCGGGTGAGGAGATTGTGCAGGCCGAGATTCAGGACAAGAAGTAGCCGTGTCTGTGCGCACGAGCGGCGCGCCTGCCGAGTCGCGACTGGTGCAGCTCGCCCCAGGGCTGGCGGGGCTCATCATCCTCGCCATCCTGGTGGTACTCGCACAGAGCGTCACCTCGATCCTGCTCCTGTTCTTCTTGGCAGTGCTGCTCGCGGTCTATCTGGACGCGGTCCGCGATCTCTTCCATACGCGCGCCAAGCTCCCTGCACGGCTCGCGTTCATCGCCGCGGTCGCGTTCTCCTTTGCGCTCGCGTGGATCCTCTGGGTGCTGCTGATCCCGCCGGTCGTTGAACAAACGCGGCTCCTCATCTCGCGCCTCCCCGACATCGCCGCCAACTGGAAACTCCAGCTCGCGGCACTCGTCACACGCTACCCCTTTCTCGACCCGTACATCGGCACGGAGCACCAGACGGAGCTCATTCAGTCCGCACTCGCCGAGGCCCAGGGATTCGTGAGCGGATTATTGCCCAAAGTGTTTGATGTCGTGCATGGCGCGATCGAGGTCGTCTCCGTGGGCGTCATGGGACTGTATCTCGCGCTCCATCCGCAGGAGTACGAAGCGATGGTCGTAGCGGTCACCCCGCCGGCCTACCGCGACGCCACACGCGACGTCCTAGCCTCCCTGAGCAAGACGCTTCGCTCGTGGGTACTCTCGCAGTTACTGGCGATGACGGTGCTCGGCGCGATGACTGCCGTGCTCTTCTACTTCGCCAAAGTCCCCTACTGGCTCACCTTTGGCATCTTTGCCGGGGTAGCGGCCATCGTGCCATTCTTTGGGACCCTCGTGTCCACCCTCCTTCCGGCGCTCTTCGTGCTTGGCGGTGAGGGCGGGATGGCAGGGGCGGTCGTGGTCACGATTATCGGCGTCGTGGTGCACCTAATCGAGGGAAACCTGGTGGCGCCGCTCATCATGCAGCGCGGGGTCCATCTCCCCCCGGTCTTCTCGATCATGGCGGTGCTGATCGTGGGGCAGGTGATCGGCCCCGTTGGGCTCCTCGTAGCGGTCCCGCTGCTCGCCGTGATCATGGTGTTGGTGCGCAAGATTCTCATTGAGCGGGTGTACGGGGATACTCAGCCCCGCTAGCTTTCAGCTGTGCCCGAATTCCGCCTGTACAACTCGCTCACGCGCCAGGATGAACCGTTCGCTCCCGCGGACGGACACACCGTGCGTTTCTATGCGTGCGGGCCGACGGTCTACAATCCGGCGCACCTTGGGAACTTCCGCACCTTCCTCTTTGAGGATTTGCTGCGGCGCGTCATCCGGCTGCGCGGCTGGGATGTCGAACAGGTGATGAACCTCACCGACGTCGACGACAAGATCATCAAGCGGGCCACGGAGCAGGGGAAGACGATCCGTGAGGTCACCGACCCGATTGTCGAGATCTTCCACGCCGACCGCGAGTTCCTCCGTGTGCAGCGCGCCGAGCATTATCCGCGCGCGACGGATTACATCGCGGAGATGATCACGCTGGTGCAGCGGCTGGAGCAGAAGGGCGTGGCCTACAAGGCCGACGACAACTCGGTGTACTTCGCGATCGACAAGTTCCCCACGTACGGTACGCTCTCGCGCCTCGACACGCGCGAGATCAAGTCTGGGGCGCGGGTGTCGCAGGACGAGTACGCCAAGGAGAACGCGCAGGACTTTGCGCTCTGGAAGTCCGCCAAGGCGGAGGACGAAGCGTGCGAAGCGGCGTGGGATTCGCCGTGGGGACGCGGCCGGGCCGGCTGGCATCTCGAGTGCTCGGCGATGGCCATGGCCATTCTTGGCGAGACGATTGACCTGCACGCGGGGGGCATCGATTTGATGTTCCCGCACCACGAGGACGAGATCGCGCAGAGTGAGGCCGCCACTGGCAAGCCGTTCGCGCGGTGCTGGTGCCACGGCGAGTTCTTGCTCACCGACGGCACCAAGATGGCCAAGCGTGTCGGCAACGTGGCGACCGTGGCTGATCTTCGTGCCAACAAGGTGAGCCCCGCGGCGCTGCGGCATTTCGTCTTCTCGACGCACTATCGTAAGCAGCTCAATCTGTCGGGCGAAGCGCTTGAGGCGAGCCAGGAAGCGGTGCGTCGTGTGGGTGACTTTGCCGATCGTCTCGAGCGCGAACTGGCGGGCACGCCGGAACTTGCGCAGGTGGCCGAGACATTGATGGTCGAGGCGACCGCGGCGCTGTACGACGACCTGAATGCACCGCGGGCTATGGCGGCGCTGTTCGATTTTATCAGCGCGGCAAATCGAGAGTTTGATCGTCGCGGCAGCGATAAGGGCTCGTTGCTCCGCGCGCGCGACGTGTTTGCGCAGGTGAACGCCGTGCTCGATATCATCCCCGAGCGCGGGTTGGACGATGCGACCCTCGCGGCGTGGGTGGAGGAGCAGTTACGATTACGGGCGGACGCCCGCGGACGCCGAGATTTTGCAGCGGCGGATGAGATCCGGAAGGCGATTGAGGCCAAGGGGATTGTGATCGAGGATGCCGCCGGCGCGACACGCTGGAAGGTGGTGCGGTAGCAGGTGCGGTAGCAGTTGCAGGTGCTGGTGGCGATCGCCCAGAGGGGGAGATCGCGAACGTTGCCGATGTAGCTCAGTTGGTAGAGCACCCGATTTGTAATCGGGCGGTCGTCAGTTCGATCCTGACCATCGGCTCTAAAAGGAGTGCACACGAACGCGGGGCGCGCCAACTTGGC
>JAPLKT010000038.1:30446-34176 GCA_026387895.1 Gemmatimonadota bacterium
CACGAACGCGGGGCACGCCAACTTGGCGCGCCCCGCGTTCGTGTGTGCGTCGGTCCTGGCTACAAAATGGTGAGGCTTGCCAGTGCGCTCTTCACGTAGCAGGAGTTGTACTGCGTGGACATCCCGCGCAACTCATTCGGTTGCGGATTTTGGCCAAGCTTGAAGTTGAGCCCCGAGATGATTGCTCCCTCGATTTTACCACTGTAGTCCGCGAGGTTGACGTAGCCGCCAGCGAGGATCAATCCACGGAACCCATAGTTGTTGCCAATCGACGCATTGCCGCGAATAATCACGAGGCCGCGCACGAGGTAGTTCGGGAAGGTAAAGGTTCGGCTGGGATTGTCGATAAAGATCAACGGCCACGCGCTCGGATTCGCCGTGAAGTACGCCGCCGACGGAAAACCGGTGCCTGACGACGTCACGTTAAAGTCCGGCGTAATCCCAACCTGGGCGGTCAGGTTCGCCCAGTCGATCGGCACGGAATCCGCAGCCGCCGTATAAACCGCCGCGAGCGTGTCAATCTTGATGCTTCCCCCCAGATTCGAGGAACTGCCGACGAATCCGTTTTTATTGTCGTACGTTTTGGTCGGGATGCTCGCGGCCGCAGTGTTGCCGGTTCCACCGACGCACGCGTCGTCGCCGTTGATGGTTCCTTTGTCGATGTTTACACCGTTGATGGCGGTCCACGCGCCGGGGATTGGCCACGACGTGCGGGTCAACGACGGCCCCCGCGCCATCACCGACACCGTATAGTTCGCCGTCGGCATCCCCGCCACCTTCGCGCGCGAAATCACGGCGTGCGAGCGCAGCAGAACCAGCGCAGGAATCGGCGAGGCCGCGGGACGAATGATCGTCGACGTCACGTCGTAATACCCACTCCCCGACACGGTCACTCGGACCGAGTCATTGGCCGTCGGGACCTCGAGCAGGCCAAGCGCCGTTCGGTCGCCAATCGCGCGCTGTAAGCCCGACTCGGCCAACAGGCGCGCGCGCAACAACTCGTCGCCGTCGTCGTTCAGCCCACGCTCGTTGCGCATGAGCATGATGCCCGACGCAATCGCACTCGTCAGAATGAAGAGCACCATGATGACCACGGGGAGCGCGAATCCACGGCGCGCGCGTCGTGTCGGCATCAGTCGGTCCGATTGCGAAAGAAGAACGCCGACGTCACCGTCACCAGTTCTGGTGTTGCCCGTCCCGCGGTCCGGTGTGGGCTGTAGGCTGCGGCGCGGAACTGCACGCCCCGGATAAGCTTCGTGCTGGGCGTGGTGGTGAGTGCGGTATCGGACGTCGCCGTGTAGTAGTGGAAAGACGCGGCCAACGCGAAGGGCGCCGCGATTTCCTGCGCGGTCCCCGACCCCACTTTCCGCCACAGCGCCTTGTACCCACTGAACAACGTGGAGGATGCGATTTTGTAGGTGACAATCTGGTACAGGAACATCGGGGCGCCAGCACTCCCTGTGGCATTCGTCACGGCGGTGTAGGTACCCCCGCTCGGAGCGGTCAAAGAGATTCCGGTGCAGTTGGTCGCCGTTCCCGCCGAGGGGGCGATAGAGCTGCTGGTATAGGTATATGCTCCGGTCGCCGAGGTGTCCTTGATGGCGAAGCCGCCAAAGACGGCGCTGGCCCGCGTGGCCGAGTCGACCGGGAGCTGCAGCATGGTGGCACTCGCACAAAAGACCCCAGACGCATAGGGCACACGGACCACGAGCGAGTCGCTGGTCGCGGAGATCACTCCGTTCGCGCCGCTCACGAGTCCCGCCGTGGCGTCGACGGACGCGAGCTCGGTCTCGAGTGTGCGCATGGCAATGCGTGCGACCGATCGCGCTTCCTGCAGGTCGTTCACGCGCGAAAAGCCACGGAGCTGACCCTTCAGCATGCTGCTCGCTGCGGATCCGAGAATAGACACAAGGACCAGTGTGATCAGCAGTTCGATCATACTAAACCCAGTCCGCAGATGCGTGCGGCGATGTGCTGATCGTACGATGCGCGCCACGGTCAATATCCGGTGAAGCTGTTCGACCACGTGGTTCCGTACGGGCGCAGCTTACCCGAGGGTGCCGTGCTCCGAGTGAGCACCACCGTGTCCGGCGCGATCCGGGTATCTGTGGGGATCCACCGGACTGTGACGGTGCGCGTGGTCGACCCCGAAACAACCGACACGCAGACCATGCTTCGCGTCGTCTCGGTTGACAGCGTTCGGCACCCCGCGCGCGTCGCGATCGCCACGAGCGAGTCATACGGTACCGACGCTACGTAGTTTGCGGCCTCGCTTTGTGTTCCGTAGCGTGCGGCACCTGCCGCAACGGAAAGCAGGCGCAGAGTGAGCTGGCGTAGGACGGCCAAGTTCGCGGTCGCAATAAGGCCGAACAGCACAACGGCGATCAGAACCTCGACCAGTCCGGCGCCCACACGGGTGCGTACTCGCAAAGATTCACTCATTGCCGGACGATGAGCCCCGACACCGTGGACCGAATGTAGCGCGTAAAGCCGTTGTTCCCAATGGTCACGGTCAGGGCCGAATCGGCGAGTCCTGTGGGGAAAATAGTAATTCCCCGGGTGGGGGAGAGGGTCACGCTGGTGACGGAGAGTTCTGCTGACCGCCCTAAGTAGCGGGTTTGGAGCTGGGTCGATGAGGCGCGATCCGCGGTAATCAAATATGCAGTGGAACTATTGTAGGTCACGGTAACTGGCCGCCGGGTTCTGGTGGCGAGGGCAAAGGCACGTTCGATCTGGCTCGCCACGACGATCTCAAGTCCAGAAATCCGCGATCGTGCGACCGTCATCCCGATGCGCGGAACAGCAACTTTCGCCATCACCCCGATGATGAGCACGACGATCATCATTTCGATCAGGGTGAAGCCGGCGCGCGTACGGGAGGGATTGGGTGGCAGGAGTCGCAGACTTTTGGTGGTTATAGGGCGGGGGCGATGTTTCTTCAGGGCGCTCACAGACGCATAGTATACACTTTTTCAGGATATTTGGTGTGCAGCAGGAACCCCGGATGTTTTGGGGCACGGTGGTGTCTAATAAATATACACCTAATACTGGTTTTGCTGGTTTGGCCTGTTTGTGTTTTTCTGTTGTGCCTTTCGCTGGATCTCGGCCGCGGGGGATCACGTTCTTGCACTATCCCCATTGACCAAGCGCTTGATTTACCATATCTTAGTAGGCTCTAACTGCGCAGGGGCGTAATTGCTCGTGCGCCGTTAGGGCACCTGTTGGCGAGTGATATCGTCACGCGATGCAGGTGGGGTACCCAAGTGGCCAACGGGAGCAGACTGTAAATCTGCCGGCGCAAGCCTTCGAAGGTTCGAATCCTTCCCCCACCATTACGGAGCGGGATTCGCAGGATTATGAGGGTGTACGAGGGTGTACGAGGGTGTACGAGGGTGTACGACCAGTGTTGCGCTCGTGATTCTGTTTGGCAAGCACGTAGGGTGATGTGTTGTTTGAGCAGCAGGTGGGAGTCTGGACTTGCGGGAGTTTGCGGGAGTAGCTCAGCTGGTAGAGCGCAAGCCTTCCAAGCTTGATGTCGCGGGTTCGAGCCCCGTCTCCCGCTCTTGGAAATCGCACGACGGAACGGTCGTCAGGTGGTGCGAGCAGGTGGTACGAGCAGGTGGTGCGAGCAGGTGGTGGTGCTGGAACGCTGGAGAGGTGTGGCGGAGATCGAACGCCGACCGGCGCGCTGTTTCGTGAGCTGCACGCATAGCTCAGTCGGTAGAGCACA
>JAPLKT010000130.1:0-4376 GCA_026387895.1 Gemmatimonadota bacterium
CCCACCCACCGGGAGTTATAGATGCGCCGCACCTTTTGGTTCCGATCCGCGACTCTCGCACTCCGTGCGGCATCGGTCGCCGCTCTCCTTGCGGGCCTCACGTCGGCTCGGCTCTCGGCACAGGAAAAGGAGGATCGCACCCTCCTCAACTGGGACCAGATGCGCGCCATCATCATGGAAGCGTCGGGCGAGCGCGCGATGCATCATGTGCTCGAGTTCGTCCCCTACCAGCGCGTACGCCCGGCCTCGGAATACACCGTCGGGCCGTTCCGCGAGAGTCAGGCGGTGATGAACTTTGCCAAGGAGTATGGATTCTCCACGGCCGAAATCGAGAAGTTCCCGGGCGGCCAGCTCTGGCAGCCGTCCAAGGGCCAGCTCTGGGTCACGGAGAAACTCGGCCCCCGCAAGCTCTATGACATCTACGACACGCCCGTCGCGCTCGGCGGCAACACGCCCACCGGCGACATCTCCGGCGAGCTGATTGACATCGGCAACGGCGGCCGCGCCGAGGACTACGCCGGGAAGGATCTGAAGGGCAAGGTTGTGCTCGGCAGCGCGGGGCTGAATGCGCTGCAGCGCTTCGCCGTGTTCGAGCGTGGTGCCGTCGGCGTGCTCTCGTGGAACTCGATGCGGCCCATTGAGCAGCCCGACATCATGATCTCGTCGTCCATCGCCGGTGCGAATCCGGTAGGTGGAAGCGCGGGTTTCGGCTGGATGGTGACGACGCGCGTGGCGTATGACCTAAAGGTGCGACTCGAGCGTGGCGAGAAGGTCACGATTCGCTCGGTGGTCGAAGCGCAGACCTATCCCGGCCGGTCGGAAGTCATTCACCTCACCATTGCCGGCGACGGCAGCACCGATCAGGCCGTTGCGGTGTCGGGCCACATCTACGAAGGGCTCATCAAACAGGGCGCCAACGACGATAACTCCGGCGCCGCGCACATTCTCGAAATGGGCCGCGCGTACATCCAGCTCATCAAGGAAGGCAAACTCCCCAAGCCGAAGCGGACGATTCACTTCATGTTCGTGCAGGAGATCAGCGGCACGAACGCCTGGCTCAATGCGCATCCGGATCTGGCCAAGCGGATCATCGCCACGCTCAACTACGATATGGAAGGGCTTCGTCTGACGACGAATGGCGCCACCTGGCTGCTCATGCGCACACCGGATTCGTTTCCGACATTTCTCAACGATGTCGCGCAGAACTTTCTCGAGTTCGTCGGTGAAATCACGCGCGAACGTGTGCGCTATCGCGCCAATGGCTACAGCCCGGCGCTCGACGTGCTCTCGCCCAACGGCAGCCGCGACGCCTTCTATATAAAGGTCGACAAGTACTACGGCGCCAGCGATCACGCGACGTACATGCAGCACGGCATTCCGGCCGTGATCTTCAACACCTGGCCCGACCAGTACTACCACTCGTCGCAGGACACGCCGGACAAGCTCGATGCCACGCAGTTCAAGCGCGCGGCGGTGGTAAGCATTGGTGCGATGGTGACGCTCGCGGCCGCTGACGACCCGCTCGCCGTTCGAGTCGCCGCCGATGCACTCGGCCGCGGCGCCGAACGCATGACCGCTAACCAGCGGAAGGGGCTTGGCTACATCGGCGACGTGACCGACGCATCGCAGCTCGCTCAGGCGTACGTGGATGCGAAGGCCGCCGTGCGGCACCAGGCCAACATCGAGAAGGCTGTCATAAAGTCGGCGAGCGTGCTCTTTGCCAATCCGGCGGACGCGGAGAAGAAGTTGAGCGTCACGTACGAGACGCTCATTGAGGCGCGAGCCACCGCGCTGAACGCAGAACTGAAGGCGACGTACACACTCGCCGCAGCCACCTGGAAGGTGCCGGCAACTGAGCCGGTGCAGTCGGAGCTGGAGAAGACGGCATCGCGCACGATTGTCGAGCGCGTCGCAGCCGCGGCTGGCGCTGGCGGCGGGCGTGGTGGCGCGCCAGGTGGCGCGCCAGGCGGCCCGCCGGGCGGAGGTCGTGGCGGTGGAGGCGGTGGCCGCGGCGGCGCAGTGCCCTCACGCATTCCGGGTCATATGTCCGGCGAGCTCAACGCGGTACTCGGCCGCGGCATGACTGTGCTCGAGATTCGCGATTTCATCTCGGGCGAGTTCGAGCCGGTGCCGCTGCAGGATGTGTGGGACTACATCAAGGCGCAGGAAACCAACGGCGCGGTGAAGCTCACGCTGAAGGCCGCGGGGAAATAGAGCCGCGGTCGACTACGGTCTCGGCGCTAGCGCGTGGGCGGACCACCGCCGGATGGCTCGGATGTTTGGGGTGCATGACAACTGCAAATACTTGGGGGAACTGCAACGACGAATCGCGCTGTCGTGGCAGTTCCCCCAAGTCGTTGTCGTTCCTTTCCGGGCCGCTGAGACTTCCGGCAGTTCTTCCGGCAGTGTTCCGCACCCGCGCTAGCGCCGAGACTCAAGCCTTATCGCTTGAGGACCTTCTCAACGAACGCGACAATGGCGCGCGACGTTTCCTCCTCGCCCTTCTCGATGTTGTACCAGACGGTGAGGTGATTCCGGCCGCTGATCATCTGCGTGGCAACATCCTTGTCGCCCGCAGCGCGCAGGTCAGCAGCGAAGTCGGACTGCTGCTGACGCCGCCACGCGTCGTCGCCATCTGCGTAGAGCAGAAGTAGCGGCGGCACATTCGCTCGCACGTATGACGCGGGCGACGCGGACTTCCACTTCGTGGGATCCGTTCCCCATGTATCCTTTGGGCGATCGGGCGCAACGCCGGTGCGCTCTACATAGAAGAACGCGCTGACCGGCGCACCGCCCCGAATGTCCGCCGGCTTCATGCCATGTGCGGCGAGATACGTCGGGTCGAGCATGAGCAGCGTGAGCAGGTACGCGCCAGCCGAGTGACCGGTGAGGAATATTTTGCTTGGGTCGCCACCGTACTGCGCGATGTTCTTCTTCACCCACGCGACCGCCGCTGCGGCGTCCTGCACATGCGCGGGATGTTGCACGCCGGGAGAGTGCCGGTAGTTGGCCACCACCGTGACGTAACCCGCCCCGGCAAAACGCTGGCCGATGTATGACTGCTCCGACTTGTCGCCGTCATGCAGCGCCCCGCCGTAGAACGAGACCATCACCGGCGCCGACTTCGCTTCCGGCGGCACAAACACATCGAGCCGGTCCTTTCCATCAGCATACTCGGCGCCTGGCACATAGTCGATGTCCTTCACAACTCGCACCTGCGCTGCCATGGCAACGGGTACGGTCATCGTGAATCCGAAGGCTCCGCCAATCAATCCCATGTGAATCATCCTCACTCCCAGCGGAAGACCTTCGTCGAAATTGCACTGAAGACGATGAAGAGCACCACCAGCATTACCGCGTTCACCCAGTGCGCTCCCCACCCTGAACCGTCCCAGACGCCTTGCATCAATTGGACCGCGTGGGTGGTGGGAAAGAGCTGCGACACCATTCCGACCCAGCGCGGCAGCTTGTCGAGCGGAAAGAACAATCCCGAGAACACCAGCATCGGGTAGATGGCCACCGCGCCGAGCGGCTGCGCAAAGCGCGCCGTCGGCACGAGGCTCGCGAGAATGAATCCGAGCGAGAGAATGCTCAGCGTGCTCAGCAAGACGGCGACGCCAAAGCTGAAGACGTTTACCTGCATCACGCCGGGGAAGAGCCGGCGGCCGGCAAGCACGAGCAGCGTAAGGCTGGCGGCCGTTAAAGCGAGTTTGACGAGCACATGCGCGCCAAGGATCGTGACGGGCGAGAGCGGCGTGGCGCGGAGGCGCTTGAGGATGCCGCCTTCTCTATAGATGGCGATGATCGCGATGAGTGACTGTACCGCGTTGATGGCAATGATCACGGCCGCCAGAATCGCGACGTTGAATGGCGCGTCAATGGCTGGCACCCCTGGGAGTGAGCTCGGCACGACCGGCGCGCGAAAGAGTCGTCCGAACAGGACGAACACCACCACCGGCATGATCAACGTCCCGACGAAGCCCATCGGCTCGCGCATGAAGACCTTCGTCTCCACCCAGCTGAGTTTCCAGAAGCCGCGGAGAAGCTGTGTTCCGTTCGTTGCCATGGTTGTCATGAGTCAGTCTCGAATCCCGTGGCCGGTGAGCTTCAGGAACACATCTTCGAGGGTCGGAATCTCGGTGCGAAAGCCGCGCACCTTGATTCCTTCGCGCGCGATGCACCCGATCACATCGGTCACGAAGTCGTCGCCTTCGCCGCTCACCGTGTGCGTGGCACCGTCGCTCGTCGCGGACTTCACGGTCGTCATAGCGCCCATACGGCCCGTGATATCGACATCATCGCTTGTGAACACCACGGACCGCTGCGGACAGTGCTTCCGGACCAGCTCTTCTGGTGTGCCAACCTCGATAATGCGG
>JAPLKT010000130.1:4419-5531 GCA_026387895.1 Gemmatimonadota bacterium
CACGAATCCCCGTGACCAGTTCCCAGATCGCGCGCCGCGCCTGCGGGTCAAGCCCGGTGGTGAGTTCGTCGAGGAAGACGACTTCGGGTTCGTGGATCAGTGCGAGCGCGATGAACAGGCGCTGCTTCTGCCCGCCCGAGAGCGTCATGAACCAGGCGTTGCGCTTTTCCTGAAGTCCGAGCCGTTTGAGGAGCGCCTCTCCGTCGGTGATCTGAGAATAGAGCGACGACCAGAGGTCAATCGCCTCCCACACCTTGATGCGTTTCTGGAGGTGGGCCTCCTGGTGCTGCACGCCGATGCGCTGGCGGAGCGCGTTGGCATCGCGCCGCGGGTCGAGCCCGAGTACAGAAATCTTCCCCTTTTCCGGCACCCGATGGCCCTGCACGCACTCCATCGCGGTGGTCTTGCCGGCGCCGTTCGGGCCAATCAGGCCGAAGATCTCACCCTCGAAGACTTCGAGCGACACGTCGTCAACGGCAACGGTCTTCCCGTAGCGCTTGCCGAGGTTGGAGACGGAGATGACGGTTGTTGGGTTCAAGTCGGCAGATCGTTCTGGATGAACGTCGGGCTCAGGTCCACATCCGCCCGAACGAGCGGCCGCCTGTGCACTTGAAGCTATGCATCGCGTCGACCTTGATCACGCACCTGATCACTTTGTCGCCCGAGCCGGTGTTCGTGCTTGTCATCTCAAGCATCATGCCGCATGGGTAGTCAGCAGGGGGCGATCACTTCGACGAGTATAGCCAATTCGCCCGGCAGGGCCAGCAGCGCAGGTGAGAGGATCGACAGTCCTCAGTCCACGATGAACAACCGTGCGCCCGTGGGCGCCGACGATTTGTGCGGTGCGGCGCCGTCGGCCACCTGATAGCTCATGCCCGGTGTGAGAATGACAGCGCGTTTGTCCGAGAGTTCGGTGTGCAGCGCGCCGTCCACGCACAGGAGGATGTGGCCCTTCTCGCACCAATGATCGGCAACGTAGCCAGGCGAATAGTCCACCATGCGCACGCGGATCTCGCCAAATTGGCGTGTGCGCCAGGTGGCAACGCCCGACGTGCCCGGATGCTCGGTTGATGCGACCTGCGACCAGTCGGTGGTCTCGAACGGAATGTTGG
>JAPLKT010000011.1 GCA_026387895.1 Gemmatimonadota bacterium
CACTTCACCAAGCAGTTCAGCGGTCACGTCGAGGCGCACCATAGGCTTCTGATTGTTCTCGGCGAGACGGAACACGAGGCCGTAGTCCTCGCACTCGAGCGTCACAGCCGGTGCCTTGGTGTTGTAGCTCTCGAAGATTTCGATGGTACCCCAACCGCCCGCGCCCTGTGCCGCGCCGCCGCCAAAGCCGCCGCGACCAGCCGCAGCCGCCGCATTGGATGCCGCCGGGCCACCGCCCCGCATGTTGTTCGTATTCGGCGCTGCGCCCGCTGCACCGCCACGTCCACCGCCAGCGCCACGACCGCCACCCTGGCCACCGGCCGAGGCGAAGACATTGGCGAAGCCGCTGAGCTTGGTGCGCGAGCTAATCATGCCAACCACGCCCGCCTTCTCGAGGCGCATGCCGAGCGTGCCGGTCCCGAGCGCGAGGCTATAGCCCGTACCGCGATAGAGCTTGGTGCTGTCCGGACGCCCTTCGGCGTTGGTCATCACGGCCCATTCACGGTTCATGATCGATACGGCGGTATCCATGCGCGCCTTTGATTCCGGCGTCGCGAACTTGATCCAGTCCTCGGAAGGGCGGCAGGTCGGATACTCGGGCGAGAGGAGGACAATCTTCCCCTTCGCCTTGGGCAGCCACTTCACGAACTCGGTGCTATCGGCAAACTTCGGCAGAACGATTGCCTCCGCCGTGACCGGTGTGCCCTTGGTTCCCGGGCTCCAGGCGAGCATGGTGCCCGCGAGCGAGCGGGTGCGAGGCTGCACGAGGTCAATATGGGAGGTTCCGCGCTTCCAGCCGCGCCAAGTGCCGTAGTTCTCGCGACGGGCCTCGATGCCCCAGGACTTGTAGGTCTTGATGACCCAGTCGCTGGCGGCGACCATGCCCGGGCTGCCGGTCAATCGCGGACCAATGGAATCGAAGAGCGTCTGGGAGAGCTGCTGGACATGCGAACTGTCCATACCCATACGCCAGATGCGCTGAACAGTGGCATCCGAGGTCGGGAACTTGGTCGTCTGGGCGGCCAGCGAGCTGGCCCCCATAAGAACAGCCGCGACGAACGAAAGCGAACGAGAGAGGTTAGTCATTGGAAGGCATGGTGACGGAGGACGTGCCGCAAGCGGCGGCGAAAGGAGCCCAGCCTTGGAAACTACGCACGGGACGACTCCGCGCCAGACGGCCGGAGGTCCTTGGGCTGCCCGGCAGTCCCCGCGGAGGGATTGGCAGGCAGCTAGCGGCTAACGCGCTCCCCCACCTCTTCGTATTTTTACAGACTGGGACGTTCGCTCAACACCCTGACCTAGCCGAATATGAACAGATCGTTCGCACTTCTTCTTGCGGCCACGGCCGTGATGGCTCCGTCCCGTCCGCTCTCCCGCGAACGTTCGCGAGAACTTGGCCGGTGGGAGCAGCAGGCCCGCAACGTGAGCATCACCCGAGACGACTGGGGAATTGCGCACATCCACGGCAAGACGGACGCCGACGCCGTGTTCGGTATGATTTACGCGCAGGCCGAGGACGATTTCAATCGCGTTGAAACAAACTTTATCAACTCCCAAGGGCGACTTGCTGAAGCGGAAGGCGAGGCTGAGGTGTGGCGCGACCTACGGATGAAGCTGTTTATCAATCCGGATTCGATGAAGGCCAAGTACGCCGCGAGTCCGGCTTTTCTGAAGACGCTGATGGTGGCGTGGGCTGACGGACTCAACTTCTATTTGTCGAGACACCCCGAGGAGAAAGCGCGCTTAATTACCAAGTTTGAGCCGTGGATGGCGCTGACATTTAGCGAGGGGAGCATCGGCGGCGACATTGAGAAGATCAATCTCACACAGTTGGCCGCGACGTATGGCGGCGCAAGCGCTGCACCGGTTCCGCCGAGCGACAACAACGCCGACGAGTATGTGGAGCCGACCGGATCGAACGGCATCGCCATCGCGCCGAAGAACACCAGGAACAAGCATGCGCTGTTGTTGATCAATCCGCACACATCGTTCTTTTTCCGCTCTGAGCTCAAGATGGAGAGCGACGAGGGATTGAATGCGTATGGTGCTGTGACGTGGGGACAGTTCTTTATCTACCAGGGATTCAACGATCGTACCGGCTGGATGCATACGACCAGCAACGTTGATGACACGGACGAATATCTCGAGACGTTGTCGCAAAAGGACGGGAAGTGGTTCTACAAGTACGGGAATGGCGAACGTGCGGTGACCGTCGAGAAAATCGTGGTACCGTACAAGACCGCGACCGGAATGGCGCGCAAGGAGTTCAGTGTGCTGCGGACCCATCACGGCCCGTTGGTACGGAAGCAGGACGGGAAGTGGGTAGCGATTCGTATTATGCAGGAGCCGGTGAAGGCGCTCACGCAGTCGTACACGCGGACCAAGTCGCGCAGCTACGCTGAATTCCGCAAGTCGATGGAGCTGCACACCAACTCCTCGAACAACACGATCTACGCGGACGCTGATGGAACGATTGCCTATTTCCACGCGAACTTTATCCCAAAGCGCGACCCGAAGTTCGACTGGAAGCGCCCGGTAGACGGGAGCGACCCGGCCACCGAGTGGGGAGCGCTGCACAGTGTGGAAGAGAGCCCATTTCTGAAGAACCCGGAAAGTGGCTGGCTGTACAACACGAATAACTCGCCGTGGACGGCCTCTGGAGCAAGCAGCCCGAAGCAGGAGAGCTATCCCGCGTACATGGACGTCGGAAGCGAGAATGCCCGCGGCCTTCATGCCGTGCGTGTTCTGGGCGGTCGCAAGGATTTCTCCATCGAAAACCTGCGTGCCGCGGCCTACGACAGCTATCTGCCGGCCTTCGCGGCGATGGTCCCTGGCTTGCTGAAGACCTACGACGCAGCTGCCGCCACGGACCCGCTGAAGGGCAAGCTCAAGGATCAAATCGAGATTCTGCGGAAGTGGGATTATCGCTGGGCCAGCGCCAGTGTTGCCACATCGCTCGCCGTCTACTGGGGTGAGGCGCTTGGTCGACTCGTCGCCGCCGATGCACGAAGCACACCGGGCGGAACTGACGAGTATATGATGGCTGGAAAGTCGGATCCGGCAAAGCAGCTGCAGGCGCTCGCGAATGCCTCCGACAAACTGACGGTCGATTTTGGTAAGTGGGCCACGCCGTGGGGAGACATCAATCGTTTTCAGCGCCTGACCGCGGACATTGTGCATCCGTTCAACGACGCTGGCGCCAGCATACCGGTCGCCTTCGCATCCGCTCGCTGGGGTTCGCTCGCATCGTTTGGCGCCCGCGCCTATCCGCAGACCAAGAAGTGGTACGGCACGAGCGGCAACAGCTTTGTGTCGGTCATCGAGTTCGGCGACAGCGTACGCGCTCGGGCCGTGTCGGCGGGCGGCGAAAGCGGGCATGTCGGCAACAAGCACTTTACTGATCAGGCGGAGCGTTACGCCACGGGCAATCTCCGTGACGTGTATTTCTACGAGAACCAGCTCAAGGGACACACTGAGCGCGCGGCGTATCACCCGGGCGAGTAAGCTCGGCGCTTGCCCTATACGAACGTTGCAGGGGTACGACTCACCACGACCGACGTCTTCACACTCGTCAGGAACTCCCATGACCCGTCACACCGTCTACACATTTCGCGCCCTCGGCGTCGCGCTGACTGTTGCGAGTATTACCAGTGCCTGCGGCCGATCGAGCGGCACGAGCGGCACGAGCATCGACAATACGCCGGTTCCGGCCGAGGCGCTCGCCGCTTTTGATACGGCCACCGTGATGCAGCATATCCGCGTGCTATCGGCGGATTCGCTTATGGGCCGCGGACCCGGCACTGCGGGCGAAGAGAAGTCGGTGGTGTACCTCGAGTCACAGTTCAAGGCGATGGGGCTAAAGCCCGGAAATCCCGACGGCAGCTATATCCAGAAGGTTCCGCTGGTCGGTATCACGGTCAAGAACTCCCCCACCCTGACCTTCACCACGGGCGGCACGAGCACCGCGCTTAAGTGGCACGACGACTACGTCGCCTGGACGAAGCATGTGTCACCAACCGCGTCACTCAAGAATTCCGAGCTGGTGTTCGTCGGCTACGGCGTTGAAGCACCGCAGTTTGGTTGGGATGACTTCAAGGGGGTCGATCTCACCGGAAAAACGATGGTCGTACTCGTCAACGATCCGCCTGTCGCCGATACGGCGATCTTTGGCGGAGCGCGGATGACCTACTACGGGCGATGGACCTACAAGTACGAACAGGGGATGAAGCACAAGGCCGCTGGCGTGCTGATTGTGCATCAGACCGAGCGCGCGGGCTATCCGTTCGCGGTCGTCCAAGGCAAGACGTCTGAGCAGTTCGACCTGGTCACGCCCGACAAGAACATGAATCGAAGCGAGGTTGAGGGGTGGATATCGCTCGACCAAGCCAAGGCACTCTTCGCGCTGGCCGGACAGGACTTCGCCGCGCTCGAGCGCAAGGCGGCAACCAAAGACTTCTCGCCCGTGCCACTCGGTGTGACCGCGAGCGTCACCTTACAAAACACGCTGCGCACGGTGGATTCGCGTAACGTCGTCGCAATGCTCGAGGGGTCAGACCCAGCGCTCAAGAACGAGTATGTGATCTACACCGCCCACTGGGATCACTTCGGGATCGGCGAGAAGGTAAAGGGCGATTCGATCTACAACGGCGCCTTGGACAATGCCACTGGAACGGCGGGGTTGCTCACCATGGCCAAGGCTTTTGCTGCCGCCAAGACCGCGCCGAAGCGTTCGATTCTCTTCCTGTCTGTGACCTCAGAGGAACAGGGGCTACTGGGCTCGCAGTACTACGGCATGATGCCGCTGTACCCACTCAATAAGACGCTCGCCAATATCAACATGGACGGGCTGAACACCTGGGGCAAAACGAAGGACGTGGTCGTCATCGGACTCGGCGCATCGGATCTCGATGATTACGCCCGTGCGGCCGCGGCTGAACAAGGCGGACGCTCGTTGCGCGGCGACGCGGAGCCGGAAAAGGGGTTCTACTATCGCTCCGACCATTTCAACTTCGCGAAAGTTGGGGTGCCGGCGTTCGACCCAGAGTCAGGGATTGAATACGTGGGTAAGGATGTCGCCTACGGCCGGAAAACCCGTGATGAGTACACGGAAAACGATTACCACAAACCGTCGGACGAGATTAAGCCGGGCTGGGAGTTGTCAGGTGCCGTGCAGGATCTGCAGCTGTTTTTCACGATTGGCTATCGCGTCGCCAGTGCCACGCGGTACCCGGAGTGGAAAGCAGGCAATGAGTTCAAGGCGATTCGGGATAAGTCGCTCAAACCGTAGTGTTTACGCGACGCCCGCCCTTCAACTCGTAACGATATGACTATCGCCAGCTCCCGTCGCGCTATCGGTGCCGCCGTCTGGGTAATCAGCCTCACGGCGTGTGGCACAGGCTCCGCGCCGCCAAAGCTGGCGAACCCACCCGTGGTGTCCACTCCGATCACTGTGCAGCACGCCGTGATCCCGGCGCCGAGCAGTATTGTGATGGCGACTGGGCAATCGTTCTTGATTGACTCGTCGACAACAATCACGGTGGACGCGCCCGGCGCGCAGCGGGTGGAGGCGCAGCACGTTGCCGACCAACTGGCCGCTTTGCTCTGGGCACCCGCTGAACGAGCGCGCCGAGCTGCTCTCGCGGCTCCATCCGGTACGATGCAGCTTACGCTTGATCCTGCGCACGTGGAGTTAGCAGAAGAGGGGTATAGGCTGGATGTCACGAGTACCGGCGTCCGTATTCTTGCCGCAACACCAGCCGGTCTGTTCTACGCCACCCAGTCGCTTCGGCAGCTATTGCCCGTGTCCGTTGAGTACCCAGCGGCGGCGCAGCGCGTGTTGCGCGTCAATGCGACAACCATTCGCGATCTGCCGCGATACGAATGGCGCGGGGCAATGCTTGATGTCGCACGACATTTCCTGCCGTTGCGCGATGTCGAGCATTTTGTGGACCTGATGGCGCTCTACAAGCTGAACCGCCTCCACCTGCATCTCGCCGACGACCAAGGGTGGCGGATTGAGATTGTTTCGCGGCCGAATCTGACGGCTGTTGGTGGGAGCACGCAGGTTGGCGGCGGCGCTGGGGGGTATTACTCGCAGCGCGAGTATCGCGAGTTGGTCGCCTACGCTGCGGCGCGCTTCGTCACCATCATCCCGGAGATCGACATGCCGGGACACACCAACGCGGCGCTCGCCAGCTATGCTGCGCTCAACTGCGACAACACCGCACGCCCGCTCTATACGGGCACCAACGTGGGATTCAGCTCATTCTGCGTCGAATCTGATTCCACCTATGCATTGGTGTCGGATGTTGTTCGCGAACTGAAGGCTCTGTCGCCCGGCGGCTATTTCCACATGGGGGGTGACGAAGTCAAAACCCTGACGCCGACTCAGTATCGCGGCTTTGTGGATCGTGTTCAGGGCATTGCCACCGCCAACAACATGCGCCTGATCGGCTGGGCCGACATCGCACCGGCGCGCCTTTCGCCCACTACGATCGTGCAACATTGGTCAAAGGACTCCTTGGCACTCCATGTCGCTCGCGGTGGGAAGGTTATTGCATCGCCAGGGTCCAAGACCTACCTCGACATGAAGTACGACAACGCCACCACACTCGGACTAAGTTGGGCAGGACGGATTGAGGTGAAGGACGTTTACGACTGGGACCCAACTCTGGTAACGGGGGCGACGCCAGAGTCCCTCTTAGGGGTCGAGGCGCCGCTCTGGAGCGAAACGGTTACCAAGATCGCCGACGCGGAGTTTTTGGCCTTTCCCCGACTGGCGGCGATCGCCGAGGTCGGCTGGTCGGAACGCAACGCTCGGGCATGGGAAACTTTCCGGTTCCGACTCGCCGCACACGGACCGCGCCTGCAGGCGCTCGGCGTGAACTTCTACCGTTCACCGCAGATCCCGTGGCCCTAGACGACTCGTCGATCAGTCGACGGACGCTCTTGAACCGACTCGTCGCGGCCGGTACCGCGCTGAGTGGAGTTGGCGCGGCGCTCGGTGCATTCGCGTCACGCGCCGATGCTGAAGGAACGGTGGGTGCGCGCCGCGCGGGAGAGTTCACCTTTGCGCGGCTGCGCTACGACTCAGGCGACTGGGACTACAATCCCAAGGTCTGCGCGAATGTGCTGGATTCCTTGATTCAGTACACGACGATTCCTGTGCATGAACAAGAAGTCGTCATCACGGCTGACTCCACTGAGCTTGGGGCCTTTCCCTTTGTGTTTATGACGGGGCACAAGCTCGTTCGGTTTAGTGCAAAGGAGCGAGCGGGACTGGTGCGCTTTGTCGAAAGCGGTGGCCTTCTGCTATCAGACGACTGCAATCATGACGTCAACGGCTTGTTCGCCCAGTCGTTCGACGCGGAGATGCGAAAAGCATGCCCTGCTCCTCCGGGACTGGCGAAGGTCCCGAAGGGGCACGCGATTTACAAATCGTTCTTCACCTTTGACGGACCCCCACAGACCAGCCACGAAGTGAATGGCTGGGGGGATAACATCGTCCATGACTACGTGCGCGGGATCGAACGCGGTGGCCGACTCGGTGTGATTTACACGAATCAGGACTACGGCTGTGAGTGGGACTATTCGTGGAAGAACAAACGCTTCAGGACAAAAGACAACACCAAGTTCGCGGTGAACTTGGTCGTCTATGCGATGACCTAACGCGGCGTCGGAGTTTGTGGTGTCTGAGGCGTCTTAGGATCCGCCTTTGGATCTGCCTTTGGGTCGGCCTTCGGATCAGCCCTAGGCTCCGCCCTCGGCGCCGTCGACTGTCCAGCGCCCGCTCCCGCACGCGGCTGAGCTCCCGGTCCCGCCGGTCCCGCCGGTCCAGCATTGCCACCACGCGGCGGTTCAGCCGACTGTTGTTGTTCTCGGCTCTGTTGCACGCGCTGCTCGAGCTGCTGCTGCTCCTGCTGCTTCTCGAACTCCTTCTGCTGTTTCGGATTGAGTCGTAGTTCGGACTTCGGGCTTCCGCTCTGCGGACCGACAAAGGTCACGGCACGGCGTCGCGGAACCACCTTGAACTCAATATCGACCTGCTGTCCGGCGTTTACGCGCACCGGAATCTGCTCTTCCGCGAACACGTAGTGATCAGGAATCTCGCTATCGCGAATCTTCAGCACGTAGGAACCAGGGCGTAGGGTACCAAACTCAATGCGCCCTTTATCGTCCGATGCGGAATACACGGTATCACGGTCGCTCATGATGGCGACCAGCACGTTCGCGATCACACCGGCATCAACCAAAGAGTCGGCACGGGATCCAACCGTCCCACCAGCCGGATCGAATCGCCGAACAAGCGCGCGAACGCCCGCGCCACGCATCACAGAGACAGCGAAACGGATCGGCTCCTTTGCTTCCTTCGTCAGATTGACCGCGACATCGCCAACGAGCAGCTCGCCATGCATCTGCATGACGCCGTCAATCGCGACTTTGTGCGTACCCATTGAGAGCCCACGGAACATCACCTGTCCTTCATCATCGGTAATCGCCGCTTGATCGCCGAGGCGAACCATGGCGCCGGCAACCGGCGCACCAGTCGCGGCGTCACGAATACGACCAATAGCCCGGCCTGGCTCGCGCATCGGTCCGGTCGGCATGCCGATCGGACGGCGTACCTCGAGGAAGTACCCAGCGGCGTTCGGTGTTCCATACAAAGACGCGCGCTGCAGCAACTGCGCGCGAAGACCGATTGTGGTGCCGTCAATAAAGCTACGATCGAGGCGGATGTCGCTCTGCCCAAACCAAACGCCGGACCCGTCGTAGTCGCCGAGCGTTGCGCGCTGAGCGGACGACGACAGCTGCAAGTCGAGGCGCCACGGCAAGTGCAACTGCGCGTTCACTCCGGAGGCTAAGATGCCGGCGGCCCCTGCGGAGAGGGTGCGGCCATTGCTACTGGATCCATACATATTGAGTGCGCCGAGTGAACCAAAGTCCGCGCGGAGGCTCAGCGATCCTGCTTCGTATCCCGACTTTGCGCCCTTCATCAGGTCGAGCGCCTCGCCGTGCTCGGCGGCGGCGCTCAGGCTAAAGGCACCGAACCGAGCGGAGGCTGTGGCGCGAACCGTCCGCTGAGTTCCGTCGACAGCGACTACCGACTCGAAGCGGTCGAGTCGCTTAAGCTCACCGTATTCAAGCGAGACAATGCCACCCCAGCCAATCGCGACTGAAAGGTTCCGGCTTTTCTGTTCAGTCGGGGCGTTCGGCAGGAAGGGCGGATGCCAGTTGCGAAGGCCGCCATTGAGGGTAAAGGAGAGTTTCGGAATCGGGTGAAACTCCACATAGCCTTCTTGGATATCTCCACCGCGCAGCGGCCCGGTAAAGCTCGGATCCGCTTTCGTGAGCCCTAGGTTGTAGCTCCAACGGGAGTTTTGCCCCATCATGCGTAAGCGGGTGGCGCGGCCCCCCTTTGTGACGGAATCGCTTTCTGCCGACTCAAGCTGCAGGAGCCCGGACATTGGCAGCGGGGCCTCGAGGGCAAGACTACGCACGCCGCTCTTGGTCAGCACGTCCCCTCCGCGCTCGACGACTGCGCCGTACAGCCATCCCAGCGAGGTCGGGAGTCCAACCCTGGTACCCATCTCAGGTGCCGCATTCAGTAACCACTGTGGCCGCTCGACGTATGCACCGACTTGAAACCAGCGGCCCGTGACATCGAACTGCGCGCCGGAACCCATGAATCCGCCGGTCGTCAGCGGCGTGTAGCCGAACATGTCGCTGCCAAGCCGGAGGCTCCAGTGATCGTTCCGGAACACGGCGCGATATTCCTCACGCTCCCCAAAACCGAACTGTGACTGACGGTTCGTCGGTGCCGATGCGTTGAAGGATAGTGTCGTATTGTTATCCGACATTAGGCCGCCGCCCTGAATCGTGATCGGCGAAACACCCGCAGCGTATCCGCCGCCGCGCACCGATACCGTCGCAGGGACCGTGGCAAAACGCTCGTTGACAATCCCCTTCGGCACAAACGTCGTGCGGAAGTTGGCCTTGCTCGTCACCGCGCGATCCGCGCGATCTGTGGCCCGCAACTCAAGATTGTCGTCAACAGCGCGCGCGAGCGTACTCGGCGCGGCTCCAGACACCACGACGATAATCGTCGCTCCCGGAGCCAGAGCGGCCGCCGACGGCTCCGTGCGTACGCCGAGGCGCTGCAGCGATTGCCCTTCAAAGGCCACTTGCGACGTCACGTTGCCGCGGTTGCGCACGAGGAATCGCGCAGCAACCGGAGCGCCCGTGGCGACCCAGCCTGGTGCGTCGAGTGGAATGACTTCAATCTCGCGGTGTTCGTCGATGGAGACAATCAGCGAGTCCGGCTGACCGCCCTCGATGTTCGCCTGTACGACATAGCGTCCAGCCGGGGTTCCACGTCCAACGTTGACGCTGAAGATCAAGAGATCTTGGGCGCCGGCGTTAACAACGGCGTCACCGGTTCCGCCAATCACCTGCCACCCACTCGGCAGCGAGAGTGAGACTCGCGCCTGGCGAGCGCCGGCGTTGATATTTTTTGCTCGAAATGTGGCATTGAATGCCACACCGGCAGAGATCGTGAGCGGCGCCTTGCGCACGTTCCGAACCTCGACGGTATCCTGCGCCAGCACATCACGGCCCACGCACAGTAGCGCAAAAGCGCCGCTCACCAAAAGGCGAGCGAACGCGGTGCGCGGGGTGGTGATGGAGAGGCGTACCATGGGTCTCGGTTAGAACTTCAACGCGAGCTGCTTCGCGAAGACCGCGTCTTCACCCGTATCGGCAAAGAGCACCGCTTTGTAAGATCCCGGGGGAAGCACACCCAAGTCGAAGTGCTGCCGGAGCGAAGAGCCCGGGTACAGGAGTCCTCGCGACTGTTTGGCCTGCGCGCGGAGCGTTCCCTGTTCGTCGTACACTTCAATCCAAAGCACGGGACGGTAAGCGCGTTCACCGGAGTTCGCGACATCCACTTCAAGCGCGGAGTTCTTGGCGGGTGTCAGTCCGAGACGTTCTCCGTCAAAGACGACCGCGCGCGATCCAGGATTCCGCAAATGTGTCGCGACTTGAACGGCGTAGCGAATGACCGCACCAATCGACACGGTACCTTTCTTGGAGTCGTTGCTCGACGGGATCGGGGGTGCCCCCTCGACGATGATGGTGCTCCAGTAGCTGCCGCTCAGCGATTCACGAGCCGGGACGACCACGGTGTACGCGACCGTCACCGTGCCATTGGCCGGCACGAGCACACGATTCGTCTGCGGGGTGATCCACGAGGCATTGGAACGATCCATGCCGCCAGCCTCACCGTATTCAGTGGTGCCGTCGGCCTTAAAGCTGTAGTCGGTCAGGAAGATGCGCGCCGTCTGCGCTTCCCCACTTGGATTCGCGATGACAATCGTGCCCGTGTAGCGCTCGCCGGGGGCGGCGCTGCGTTCTTCGACAGTGTTGGTCAGCACCGAGAGCTGCGCGGCGGCGGCCCGCGGAAATGCGGAACAGCAAGCGATGACGGCTACCGTGAGCATTCGGAGGCTGCGGTGCACAGGGACTCCGGCCAAGGTGCGCATCACAGGCACCCCGTGGTTCCAGAACTAATACTCTTGACGCAATAGTACAGGGTAATCGCCTGCTTCTGTGGTGCCACCGCGGACGTCGTGGAAACTGTGTAGGTGATGCTATAGGCTGATGCCGTCGGTGCTGTGTTCGTCTCGAGGATCTGATAGCTCGTCGAGAGCGTCACAGTTCCAGCGGAAATGTCAACAGAGGGTGCAGCGAGGAGTGCTTTGACCGTCACGCCGGAGGGAGGGGCAGAGGCCAAGCGAACCCAGATGTACCGGTTAGTTTTACTGTCCGAACCGCCGGTGTCCCACGTGCTGAGACCAGTCGCGGGGGTTGGAGCGGCGCCGGCAATGGCGCTGTTGATCACCACGGTTGGTCCAGCCGTGAGGGTAATCGAGCTCTGCGCGACCGCAACTCGGTGGCCAGCAAACCAGAAAAACACCGCAAAGCCAACCACGCGCAGACCTACGCGGGACAGCCAATTGATGAATGTGGTATCGCCTGATGGTCTCATGACAATCTCTCGGTAACGCCTCAGGTAGTAGCTGTTGCGGTTTTGGTCGACGGGGCTGGAAAATCTCCGGATGAGGGCCACGCCACGCTTTCGCGGGCTAAACATGCATATCTCGTGCCACAACGGATCAGGCGAGTCACCCTCTCCGTCCCAACCTCCCCAAGCCGACGTGTGCTACCGAGCCACACGCCGGCCCCTGGGGGTGGAACCACTACGAACCACTACGAACCACTACACCTGCCGGACCGTGCAACCGCGCCTTAGACGCCGCCGGTGATCGTGTAGGTGACCGTACGGGTCGCCGAGGAGACGACGCCAGCTGCCGCGGTCGCATCCAACTGATAGGTGATCGCCAAGCCCGCCTGGTTCAGCTTGGTGATGCCGGTCACGACATCCGTCGCGGTCGCGCTGAGCGACTTGATGCCGGCGCTCGTGCCGCCCGCCGGAGCGGTCAGCGTGGTCGACAGCGTCACGCCGGTCGGCATGGTGGCATCGATCGCAGCGGTGATCTTCGCGCCCGTCTGGTTGGTGGTCACCGAATAGGTGCTCCCAGTCGCGGTCACAGTCGTCGGGGCGCTACCAGCGACCGCGGCGTTGATCGTGAGGCTCGGCGTCCCGGAGACGCTCACCTGGTTGATGGCGCTGACCTGAAAGGTCAACACGTGGCTGGCGGTTTGGGCCAGCAGCGCCGAGGCCGCAAGCGGCAACAGGGCGAATGAAACGAGAAACTTCTTGGTCCGGCTCATGGTGGTATCCCTCCCAGTGGGTTATCAGGCCGTCAGTGGCCTCACTGGTCATTATCGACAGCCCTCGCAAAACCTTTAGCGTGGATTCTGGAAGTTTTAGATTTCGATAGATAAATGGGGGTGGCGGTTCACCTCTCCACCAATCAACCCCTAAAAACGGCAACTTTTGCCGGGCTACTCCTTCTGGCATACCGAGACCGACGCCAGCCCGGCGGCTTATCACCTCTCGAAACACAAAAGGAACAAAGCACCACATACGCAGCTTTAGTACTCAGCTATACTTCTAATACGATTGTAAGTCGTAATCTAAAACTCCAACAATAAACCAGGCTCTTTCGGGAGTTGTGAACATGCATCGAAGCAAGCTCCGTCTCCGCGCCGCACTCGCTATTCTCGGCGCTGCTCTTCTGTCCTTCGTGTTATCTGTTACTCTGTGGTTCACCGGTAGCCACGAGCAAGGCATCTATGTCGGTTTGTGGGTGCCCTCCATTCTCTCCTGCGGGGTCATTGCGCTCATGATGATCGACACTCGGCATGAGTAACCTCAATCTGTTCCTCGCCGGTCTCCTGGTGACGATCCCCGCTGCGACAGCGGTTGTTGGACTAGTGCTCGCAGCAATGGCGGACGGCCGCGAAAACGACCGCCTCAAGGATCAGCAGGCTCAAAAAACCACATAACCTAGATAGTTGATATAGCCTTCTAGAACACAATGCGCGGGCTGCAACTACTTGGATCCGCACCCTCGCGAGGGTTCGCGCGAGCCCAAGCAGAAAACCTAGCAGCCCCCCGAGACGTCTATGCAATACTCGACGGTTACGTTACCGATCTGCGGGGCGACCGCCGTGCTAGCGGTCAGCCGGTACGTAATCGCGTACGCAGCCGCCAAAACCAGATTCGCATTTATAACGTCCTGCCAGGAACGCGTCAGCGTGATGGTTCCAGAACTAGAATTCAGAAAACCCACCGCGAGCTGCGCCGTCACTGTCATCCCTGTAGGGAGGTCTGCTGACAGGCGAGCGCGTATTTTCCGGTTCTGGAAGAGGCTCGTACCCGTCAGTGTGTAGGTCGTGGTGGTGTTCACTGCAGTTGTCGGCTGGGCGCCAGCAACCGCAGTGCCTACGACCAGCGTTGGGGCACCGGTGATAACCACGCCAGACTGGGCGCTTAACGTAGCGGACAGCATCGCAGGAGCCGCGACCAGGATGGCAATCGTGCACGCGCAGCGCAAAAACCACGCGCTGGATGCGAGGCCGGGACATTGACGCGAATAGAACTGGTAGGCGATGCTCACGATGGTAAATATCGGCGCCATCTCACCGAACTTAAGCGGCCTAGTACAAATCTCACACACGCTTCCGGGCGGCACCGACTCTCGTCGATGCCGCCCGGATTCTTTACCGCCCCACTCCGCCTACTATATAACGGTCGGGTGACCAGTCCCGCCGATCAATCGAACGCTGCACCTACTAGCATCTTACGAATCAACAACCAGGGCGACCCATGACTGATTGAATTGGTCTGCGTCGGCTGCCCCTTGGCATCACCACCGGTCCCAAACTTCTGGTACTCCTTGGGTCCCGTAATACCATCGAGGTTCGCCCAGAAATCGGTCGTGATCGCGTTGTATGTCACATCCGTGACCATTCGCGTGATCTTGCCGTTCTTGATCTCCCAGAACATGTGGCCGCCAAACTGGCCATTATACCGCTGCTGGTCAATCGAGTAGCTGCCGCGCCCATCGATCATGACGCCGTTCTTCACGTCGCCAATGAGCTCGTCGCGACTCGGCGAGTTCACCGGTCCCGGCTCCAAATGCACATTCGGCATGCGGAGGAAGGGATAATCGCGCCACGAGTTGGCGAACGTGCAGCCGCGGCTGAAGTTCTCGCCAATCAGGTGCGACGTCTCACGGTTTGTGGACAACCCAACCAGCACCCCCTCGCGGATAATCGGCCACTTCATCGACTTCACACCATCATCGTCATAGCCGGTGGCACCAAGGCCGTTGTCGGTCTTGTCGGCGGTGACGTTCATATGTTTGGAGCCGTACTTCAGCTTGCCGACGTCCGACGTCTTCACGAAGCTCGTGCCAGCGTAGTTCGCCTCGTAGCCCATGATGCGATCGAGCTCGGTGGCGTGCGCCACGATCTCGTGAATTGTGAGCATCGCGTGCGACGGCGACAAAATCAGGTCGCGGAGTCCGCTCGAGCCGAGTGGCTTGGCGGTGCAGAACTCGACGGCTTCGCCAGCCACCCGTTCGGCGGACGAAAGCAAATCGGAGTTCTCGGCCACTTCCCACCCGCCGCACGACGCGACCCCGGGGTACTGCCGAGTACGGGTCACATCGCCAACTTTGGCGGTGACACTCAGCGTCGGGGTGCAGGTGTGGAGTTCTTGCTCAATGTACGAGCCTTCACTTGACGCAAAGTACCGCCACTCATAGCCGTGCTGCGCTGAGACGTTCACCGCGGTAACGCCCTTCACCGCTGCGGCCTTGTCGACAATCGACTGCGCCCACGCCTGCTTGTCGGCAACCGACACCGTCATAGGCGGCTTGGTCATCGGGGTGACGTAGTTGTCGATGTATTTTGGGACCGGGGCGAGCTTGAGGTCGGTCTTCTTGGCAATCGCGGAGGCACGGGCAACTTCGACCGCTACTCGCGTGATGCGACGGATTTCGTCTTCGGTCACAATAGGGCTTGAGGCAAAGCCCCACACGCCGCTGTGTACGACACGCACGCCGAAACCCGCCGGCTGCCGATTCGCCTCGGTGGGAATCTCGCGGAGCTGTGCGCCACCGCGACCACCGCGACCACCACCACCTCCCCCACCGCCGCCGCCGCCGCCGCCGGCTCGGCCACCAGCACCGCCACCGCCGCCACCGCCGCCGCCGCGTCCGCCACGTCCGCCAGCTCCACCACCAGCGGGAGCATCAGCGCGATAGTTGACCGTCGCACCTGGCTGGGTTGCCGTCAGAGTGAAGCGCACGTCGGCATAGCTCGCACCGGCGATCTTGGCTTCGCCAAGTACGATGTCGGCAAGCCCTTTGAACTTGGACTCCATGACCCGCCCTTTGGGCGAGGTCGCAATGATTTCCGCGACCAGATCATTGGAGTAAAACGAGAGCGCGGCACCAGTGACGCCGAGGCCCTTGAGGAAATCACGACGCGAAGAGCTCATGAGGGATGTCCGTTGGGTAGGTTCGGGTCAGACCGCGGGAGAAACAGAAGTCATATAAAACTCTTCAATGCGCACCGGTGGGACCAGAGCAGCGTTGCCGCCGCCGAAGGCCTCGCCCATGTCCATGGGGACAGGCTTACCGACGAGCGTAAGATTGTTGTAGCCAACGAGCGGCGACATGTTCCAGCGGAAGTTCTGAACGGGGCCAACGATCTCGCCGTTCTCGATGAGGAAGAGACCGTCGCGCGTC
>JAPLKT010000013.1:0-16772 GCA_026387895.1 Gemmatimonadota bacterium
GGATCTCGCTGTTCTCGCGGCGCAGCCCGTTGTTCTCTTCGACGTACGCCCAGCGCACGATACCGGCCTTGTCGATGAGGAAGTAGGCGCGGTTTGAGAAGAAGGTCGCTTCATTGAGCACGCCATAGGCGCGCGCGGCATCGCGGCGGAAATCACTCGCGAACTCGATGCCGGCGTGTGTTGATTCCTTGAAGGCTTTCAGGCTGGGCACGGCGTCGACGCTCACCGGGATCACTTCGACGTCCTTGGATGCGAAGACCGCGTAGTCGTCGCTGAAGGCGCAGACTTCCTTGGTGCACGTGCCGGTGAAGGCGAGCGGGAAGAAGGCGAGCAGCACGTGCTTCTGTCCCTTCAAGCCCGCCAACGTGACCTTCGCGCCGGCGGTGGTATCAAGGGTAAAATCGGGAGCGGCAGAACCCACGGCGGGGATGGTCATGTTCGGCGGTCGTTGAAAAGTGAGACACGAAAGGCGATCACCCGATGCGGTGGTCGCCTTGAAGATAACAATTAACCGCCGACTTGGGTGCTGACTCCGTTCGTGCGCCTCTTTGTGTGACGGCGTCGGAGCCCGCCCTCGTGACGGCTTACGTCTTGTCGCCGTCTGCGGGCACCGCGGTCCAGCGTCGCACGAGGGTGAGAATAAGCCCGAGTCCACCAACCACTACGAGGATCGGGAGTGCGTAGACCAGCGTGTTGAATCCCGACGCCTTCGGCTCGAGTAGGATCCACTCCCCATACTTCGAAATAAAGTAGGCGCGAACCTCCTCGTCGGTCTTTCCTGCCGCCAGTTGGTCGCGAACGAGACTTCGCATCTGTTGCGATAGTTCGGATGGCGAATCCTGAATCGAGAGCCCCTGACACACGGGGCATCGAAGTCCCGACGCGACCCCACTGGTGCGCGCTTCGAGCGCCGGATCCGTTGCCTTGGCGGACGCATTGGACCGCAGCCCCTCCGGCGTCACCATCTGAGTGTCGCGCGCGGCAGCAGGTGCCTGCTGCGCAGCGGTCGCGCGCGGCAGGATCAGGGCGAGCGAAAGCGCGAGCGAAAGCGCGACGAGTCCCTGGCGAGCGCGCCTCACTTGGAGCCCGCTCCCGCCGGTGCTGCCGACGCGGCAGGCGCGGCAGGCGCGGCGGGCGCGGTAGGTGCGGAAGCGGCGGCCATGAGCGAATCCACCACACGGCGCAGCACGGTCGCCGTCACCGGGCCGGTGTTCTTGAACGCCACCCGACCACTCGCGTCGAGGAAGAACGTTTCGGGGACCCCATAGAGGCCATAATCGATAGCCGTCCGTGCACCGGGATCGAGCACCGATGGATAGCTCTGCCCGCCCATCTCAGCGATCCATTTGTTGCCCGAGAGGGCATCGTCGTTATACAGCACACCCAAGAAGTGTACGGGCTTGCCGACATAGAACCGCGCGACCTCAGACAGCGTCTCATGTTCATCGCGGCAAGCCAAGCACCATGACGCCCAAAAGTTGAGCACCACGACTTGGCCTTTGAACATCGCAAGACGCACCGAGTCACCGACTGGACGCGCGAGCGCCTCCTGCCCCGGCGCAAACACGGCGAGCGTGAATCCTGGAGCCTCGCGGCCGGCGAGTGGCGACGGTCCAAGGTCGCGAGGATCTCGGCTCATACTCTTGGCGAACAACCAAATCAGAGGGACCGTAATCAGCATCCCGAGGAATGCGCGGGTGCGGCTCATGCGCGTGAACGCGTCGGGAGAATTGACAACACCGACCCGAGTACAACAATCATGCCGCCGAACCAAATCCACGGAACCATCGGCTCATAAATCAGCCGGATAGTCGCGCTCGACCCATCAGGCCGGAAGGCCTGCAGGTTCGCATACAGGTCACCAGCAATCGAACTCTTGACCTGTGGCGTTGGCACGGGCTGCTGTGACGTCGGGTAGAAGTTCATTTTGGGCTCGATAGTACCAGTCACGGTCCCGTTCTTCACGATCTCGAGCGTCGCGCCAATCACCGACCGCTGCACTTCCTCGCGGCCCCAGACCTGCTTTAAGCGCACCGTATGCCCAGAGACAGTCATCGAGTCGCCGGGCTTCAACGTGGCCTCAGTCTCCGTGCGGAACGTGCTCGACGCGGCGATTCCCAATGCCACGGTCAGAATGCCAAGGTGCGCGACGTATCCACCATATCGACGGCGATTCCCGGCCATCAGGCGGAACAACGCGGTGAGATAGTTCTCGCCATGCGCACGATGGCGCGCACGAATCCCGTACCAGATCTCGAACTTGTTGGACGCGCCCGAAAAACCGACAAACGCAAAGGTGACCAGCGCGTAGAAGTTGCGCGCGCCGAACGCCACCGCAATCACGAGCATGACCGTCGCGCCAATGAGCGGTGGCAGCAGCTTGCCCTTCAGCTCCGCCATGCTGGTACGCTTCCACGGCATCGCGGGCCCGACACCCATCAGAAAGAGCAGCGCGACAATCATCGGCAGTGACATCCGATTGAAAAACGGCTCGCCAACACTGACTTTGATGCCGCGTACCGACTCCGCCACCAGCGGGAACAGCGTGCCCAAGAGCACCGTGAACATGAACGCGGTCAGAAACAGATTGTTGAGCAGGAACACCGTCTCACGCGATGCGGGCGCATCAAAGCGATTCTCGTCTTTCAAGCGTCCCGAGGTGCCCGCCACGAGGGCGAGCGCCACCAGCAGCGTCACCGCGATGAATGCGAGGAAGTAGTAGCCGATCGTCCCCGTCGTGAAGGCGTGCACCGACGAGATGATGCCCGATCTGGTCAGGAACGTTCCGAGAATCGTCAGGACGAACGTGCCGACCACGAGATTCAGGTTCCAGAGCCGCAGCATGCCGCGGCGCTCTTGGACCATCACAGAATGCAGGAACGCGGTCGCCGTCAGCCACGGCATGAACGAGGCGTTCTCAACGGGATCCCACGCCCAGTAGCCGCCCCATCCGAGCACTTCATACGACCACCACATGCCGGCGATAATCGCCGCCGAGAGCAGCCCCCACGACGACAGCGTCCAACGACGGGTAATCTTGATCCAGTCGTCGGTCAGCACCTCGCCCGACAGCATCGCACCGACGGCAAAGGCAAACGGCACCGACATTCCAACGTAGCCGAGATACAGCAGCGGCGGATGCACCGCCATCAAGATGTGGTTCTGCAGTAACGGGTTCGGCCCTGGCCCATCGAGCGGCACTGGGAACACCGGCTTGAACGGATCCGCGGGGCCGATCAGCAGGATTCCGAAAAAGAGCGAGATGCCCATCAGTGCGGTCGCCGCGTATGGCACCAAGTTGCCGGGACGATTCGCGTTAATCCAGACGACCGCGGCGGCGTACATCGCGAGAACCCAGGCCCAAAAGAGGATCGAGCCTTCGAGCGCGCCCCACAGCGAGATGATCGTATAAAACAGTGGTGTGGCCTTGCTGCCAACCTGTGCCACGTATGACACGGAGAAGTCGTGCGTCACCAGCGCCCACACCATCGCAACCGTCGCAAGGGTGATGAGCAGAAAGTTGGTGTAGACGGCCGAATACGCGAGCGCCACCCAGTCCCGGCGGCCGCGCTTGATGGCGAACGGGATGAAGAACATCCCGAACGCGACAACGGCGAGAGAAACGAGGATCGCTCCGTGCGCGAGTGTTCCGATCACGTGGTGCTGTTCCCCTGCATCAGCGTCTTCACCATATCCTTACCGTTCTGGCCAGGTTTTGGTGCTTTGTATTCGTTTGAGTGCTTCACCATGAGGCTCGACGACTGGAAGATCTTGTCGCGCCCATACCGCCCTTCGACCACAACGCCCATCGCGTCGCGGAACATCTGCGGCGGTGCGCCTTTGGAGTGCACCACGATGTCACTGACGCCGTCGACGTCGGTCACCACGAACCGAAGGTCGAGCGTCTTATCGTCCCACTTTACGGTGCCGGGCTTGACCTGGCCACCGAGGCGCACGGGCCGTTCAAAGCCAGCATCGCCCTTGGCGATGAGTTCCGTTGGTGTCCAGAAGTACACGACGTTCTTGTCGAGTCCACCGTAGAGCAGCCAGGCAAAGGTGCCGATGATGCCGACGACGGCAACGATCGCCAGTTTACGCGAGTTCACAGCAGCCATCACTTCCCTCCAGTGGCTTTCGCCACATCCAAATCGTGCTGCGCGTCGCGCAGCGTCCGGTGCACGTGCACCCAGTACCCAATGATCGTAATCCACGTAATCGCATACGCGGCGATCACAAAACTCCAGTTGTTCGGTCCAGTCATCGGCGGCATTTCAACCTCCTCCAAGCGCAGCAGCCTGCAATGCTAACTCAGCGGCCCGGGCAGTCATCGCCGCCTCATAGCGCCGACGAATGAGATACACCGCAAGCAGAGTAAAGGCCAAGAAATTGATAAGAAGTCCGTTTCGGTACACCGGCTCCATCGTCTGCGGCGTGGACTGCATTTGGTGCAACGTGCGCCACCACCGCACCGACATCCACACGATTGGCACGTTGATCGCGCCGAGCACTCCCACCGCTGCGCTCCACTGCCCGCGCCGCTGCGGCTCATCAATAAATGCCCGCAGTGCAAGGTAGCCAACGAACACGAGAAAGAGCACGAGTGTAGACGTCAGGCGCGCGTCCCACGTCCACCATACCCCCCAGGTCGGCTTTCCCCAGATCATTCCCTGCACCAGCGTCAGTCCGACGAACGTCGCGCCTACTTCTGCCGACGACGCGGCGAGCAGGTCGTAGCTGTCCTTTCCTTTCCAGAGGTAGAGCAGGCTGTAGACAAAGACCAGCGCAAAGGTGATCGACATAATCCACGACGCCGGGACGTGCACGTAGAGAATCTTCTGCAAATCGCCCATGTCGCGGTCAGCCGGCGACGTAGTAATCGCATACCACTGGGCGAACACCATAAAGGCGAGCGTGAACCAGCCGAACACCGGCCATGAGCCTGCCTTGGGGACCTGAATTTCTGGAGAGGACGCGGGAGAAGTCATCAGAGACCTATGCCTCGATCACATGTTCGAATGCGAGGTGCGTTGCCAACACGAAAATAATGTCGTACGCGATCAACATCTTGATCCACGCGCCGGCCTCGAGCATCAGATCAGCACCGATCAGCGCCTTGCTCGCTTGCATCGCCGCCAAGAGGACGGGAACGAGCATCGGAAAGAGCAATAACGGCAACAAGACTTCACGAGCCCGGCTGCGACTCGCCATCGAAGCGTAGAACGTACCGAGCGTCACGAGTCCAATCGTACCGAGTGCAAGCACGGCGATCACGGTTGGCCAGGCCTCCGGGACCTTCACCGCGAAGAGCACCATGCCGGCCACAACCACAATCACCAAGAGCAGGCCCACGAAGAGCATGTTCGCGAGCAGCTTGCCGGTGAAAATCGTCCAGCGCGCGCCGGGATACAGCAGCAACGGTTCGAGCGCTCCGGTATCGAGCTCTACCTGATAGCTCCGATTGAACGCGAGCACGCCGGCAAAGAGCACCGCGAGCCAGAGCGCGCCGGGCGCCGCGTCACGCAGCGCTTGTGCGTCGGGGCCGAGCGCAAACCCAAAGAGCACGAGAATCGTGATGCCGAGCGATACCACCGCGTTGAATCCTGCCTTTGAGCGACGCTCCGTGGTCAGATCTTTCCAGGCGATTGCGCGAATGCGACGCCAGTGGTCGCCACCCTGGCTCCGGACGCGTGTCATGCGACCACCGAGATGCCCGCGGCGCCCGCGAGTTCAGCCTCAGCGAGTAGCGCGGCCGTTGGATCTGCCACGCGTCCGTCGCGAATAGTCACGGTACGGTCGAGCAGCCCCGCGGCGGGCGCCAACTCATGCAACACGACCAGCGCGGCTCCGCCGTCGCGAGCGGCTTCCGAGATGATGCTGTTCATCAGCCGGATGCCGTCGGTGTCAAGATTGCTATAGGGCTCGTCGAACAGGAGAACCCGGGCCTTGGTGAGCATCAGGCGGCCGAGCGCGAGTCGGCGTTGCATGCCCGCGGAGAACCCGCGCACGCGCTCATGCCGCACATGCGACAAGTTGACCCGCTCAATCACTGCATCGATGTCCTCGTGCCCACCCCCAAGCATCTCAGCGGCGAACTCGAGGTTTTCGCGCGCCGAGAGATCGTCGTACAGCCCGGGCGTATGCGCCAGAAATCCGATATTGCGGCGCACCTCGTCGGCTTCCTTCACGACGTCATGGCCGTAAATGGCAGCGCTACCGGCCGTCGGCTTGAGGAGGGTGGCCAACATGCGCAGCAGCGTACTCTTGCCGCAGCCGTTGGAGCCTAGCAGCCCTATCACTTCGCCGGGACGGACATGCAAGGACACGCCGCGCAGAATCCACCGGGCGCCAAAGCGCCGAGCGATGCCCTGCGCCTCGATCGCGAAGACGTCCTCCGTGGGGTGCGTCATTGCGTGTAGTAGGGCGACCAACCGAACTTGGTGTGCCGATGCGACTTCTGTGGCACACACAGGGGTGATGAATGGAGCGGACGGGGATCGAACCCGTGACCCCCTGCTTGCAAAGCAGGTGCTCTCCCAGCTGAGCTACCGCCCCCTAGTCCAACACTACTAACAATTTAGCAGGCGCGTAACCGGATAATAAGGTCACGCGATTCGTCCGGCTGTCAGAAACTCCCCGAATCCCTGTAGTGGAGTTCCCCACAAACATCGACGGCAGCAGGACGAATCCCCGCTGCCGTCCGAAACATACGCGACGCAGCCAGTCCCTACTCGTGCGCTGGCAACGGCTCCATCGTACGCGGATCCACCGGAATCTGCACCTCGTCGCGATACGGCGACGAGAGCAAGAACACCCGGAACTTCGGGAAGGCGTCCATGAAGCTGGAATAGCAGAAGCCCCAGCAACCAAGGAATCCAAGGAAAATCCCGACTTCCCAGAAGCTAAACGGCGCATTGGCGGCCACGCCGTACGACGACGGATACACCTCGACATACCGAGTAACCCAAAGTCCAGCAAAGCTACAGGCGGCAAAGAGGAACATCGTTGGACGCCACATTTTGGCCTTCACCGATAGCAAGCCAAAGAACGGCAGCGCAAAGGTCAGCCAAGCAGCGGCAAGGGTCCAGTTCTTCCACACGCCGCTCAACCGCAACGTGAAAAAGTGGGTTTCCTCAAACAGATTGCCGTACCAAATCACCAAGAACTGACTGAACGTTAGGTAGCCCCAGAACGCGGTAAAGGCGAAGCAGAGCTTGCCAACATCATGGAAATGCGAGTCGGTGATCAGGTCATCCGCGCCGAGAAAATCCTGCCAGAGGCGAATGAGGACCGAGGTGACCATCAGGGCAACGAGCCAGCCGCCCATGAACACCTGCCAGCCGTACATCGTGCTAAAGAAGTGCGGGTCGAGCGACATCGACTGGTCCCACGCGAGGATGCACCAGCCGAAACCGAACACTAACCCCATGATGACCGCGAGCTTTCCCTGCAGCGAATGCGTGCTGTGCAGCTCACGACGCTCTTCGCCGAACCCAGCGCGCATCTTGGCCCGGATCCCAGCAGCCCAGCTGGCCCCGCCCTCTGGGCTCACGCCGACGTCCAACCGAACCGAGGTCCAGAGGTACCAGAGCTGCAGGACCATGATCGCCGTGAAGGCCGCCACGGAACGCACGGCAAAGAACGTGTGCCCGAGGTACAGCTGCTTCTCGTGCTTGAGCTCGGCGAGCTCATTCCACCACGGATACGCGTGCTCGCGACCGAAGAGGACAAGAACAATCAACCCGATCAACGCAACAGGGAGAAACGCCCCGAATCCTTCCATGATACGGACAATGCCGCGCGACCAACGCGCGGTCACGATGCGCTGCACGGCCACGAACATCACAGCGGCCGATGAAATCGTTGTGAAAAAGAGCCAGTTCACCTGGAACGCATGCCACGCGCGGTCCTTGTGATCGCCCGCGATGATGCCGAAGACGAAGATTGCGAGGCCGATCACCGCGAGGCCGAGCGAGGCCTGACGAATCCATGACGGGAGCTGACGCGCGCCAGCGGCAACGACACGCTCGCGAGCGTACCCATGGTCTTGATGGCCGCTCATTCGAGGCCCTCCGGCTTCTTGGTTTCCGCCGCAGCCTCACCATGGGCCTCACCGTGGGCTTCACCCTTGGCTTCGCGCGGCTTGACGTTCGGATGGAAATACGCAGCCGGAACCGTCGGTCCGAGCTTGGTGTAGCCAGGGAGCTTCTCCCCAGTCTCACCAGGACGCCCAACAGCACCAGTATCGACAGGATACCGCCCCTGCAGTCCGCGCACGTAGTTCACAACATCCCAGCGCTCGGCTTCTTCAATGCGATTAGCCGACGGCATGACGCCGCGACCGTTGCGCATCATGCCCCACATATAGCCATCGCTGCGCCCCTTGGCCTGATCGGTCAGGAGGCTCGGCGCGAAGCCGTAGTTGATGGCAGCCAACGTGCTCTTGGCATCGCCCGCGACACCATGGCAGACGGCGCAGTTGACGGTGAAGTACTTACGGCCGTTCAGCAGCGAGCGCGCATCGGGCGCTGTCGGATTCGCGATACCGCTGAGCGAGTCGATGGTCTGCGGCAGCTGCTGATAGCTCACGCCATACCCCGGCGCGAGCGTCCCGTTGGTGCCAACAGAGCGAGACGGCTGGCCGCGAAACCCCTTGAGTGCGGTGCTGTCGTTGAACTCCTGCCACGTCCCGACCGACGGCTGCTGCTTGAAGTCGGTGAACCAGTCGCAGGCGCCCAATGCCAAGGGCAGCGCCACGAGGGCGAGTCGACGAGCGATCATGTTAACCCTCACCACGCACCTCCACCGCGCCATTCCGGCGCAGGATCTCTTCGGCGGTCTTGAGCTGTTCCGGCGCGCACTTAACCCACACGCCGTAATCACCATGGCTGAATCGCGGATCGTAGCCAACCGTCATGGTGAGGCGCGGGATGCGCGACAGAATGAAGAATCCAGCCACTGTGGACAGCCCGCCCACAAGCACCATCACCTCGAACCCGAAAATCGTGTACGGGATCCAGGTCGAGATTGCCTTGCCGCCGACGACCAGTGGCCAGTACTCTGACGTCCAGATGGCAATCCAATACCCAAACACGCAGCCGGAGAGCGCGCCGATCAGCGTGAACTGACGGACCTTGCTCATCGGCGACTTCATTGCGTGCTCGATCTCGTGGCGCGGGGTCGGCGTGAACACCGTGACCTCGCCCACCTTCTTCTTCTTGAGCTCTTCGATCGCCAAGCAGGTGGCGTCGAGCTCACGGAAGGCGCCCAACATGCCTTGCTTCATGTTAGTGCCCTCCCGTGTGCGAGTGTCCGTGCTTCATCCTCGGCGGCACGATCTCCTTGATCTCGCTCAGCGCGAACACCGGCAGCTGGCGGATGAAGAGGAGGAACCACATGAAGAACCAACCGAAGGAGCCGAGCAGAATGCCGTAGTCGACCCAGGTCGGCATGTAGCCCGACCACTGCCACGGCTCGAACTCGTGCGACAGCGACGGCACCACGATCACGAAGCGCTCGAACCACATGCCGATGTTGATGAAGATCGACAGGATCCAGAGCCAACTCGGGTTGCGACGCAGTTTCTGCGAGAACAGCGAGAGCGGCAGAATCATGTTGCAGGTGAGCATGATCCACGCGGCCCACCACCACTGACCAAAGACGCGATTCCAGAAGTACGCCTGCTCGGCCTCAACGCCGCCGTACCAGGCGATGAAGAACTCGATCATGTAGGCGAGCCCGACCACGAGCGACGTGAAGAGCACCATCTTCGCCGTGGCGTCGAGGTGGTTCAGCGTCACGTAGTGCTCGAGCTTCCACCACTTCCGAATCGGGATGATGATCGTCCATACCATCGCGAAGCCAGAGAAGATGGCGCCGGCGACGAAGTACGGCGGGAAGATTGTCGTGTGCCAGCCCGGGGTGAGGGCCATGGCAAAGTCGAACGACACCACCGAGTGCACGGAGAGCACCAGCGGCGTGCTGAATGCCGCGAGGAAAAGATAGGCGCGCACAAAGTGGCGCCACTCGGCTTCGCTGTTGCGCCAGCCGAAGCTGAGCGCGGAGAGAATCGCCTTCTTGGTCGGGTTCTTCTCGCGATCGCGGAGGACCGCGATGTCGGGGATAAGTCCGATGAAGAGGAAGGTCGTGGAGATCGTGAGGTACGTGAGGATCGCGAACACGTCCCACACGAGCGGCGACTTGAACTGCGGCCAGAGCAAGCGCCAGTTCGGATACGGGAGCAGCCAGAAGAACTTCCACGGGCGCCCGATGTGAATGATCGGAAAGAGTCCGGCGGTCATGACGGCGAACACCGTCATCGCTTCGGCTGCGCGATAGATGGTGGTACGGAAGCCGGCGCGGAAGAGATACAGAATGGCGGAGATCAGGGTACCGGCGTGGCCGATACCGACCCAGAACACAAACGTGATGATGTAGACGCCCCACATCACCGGCGGGTTGTAGCCGGCAACGCCGAGTCCTTCGTGAATCTGATACGTCCAGGAACCCGCACCGATGGCCAAGCAAGTGATGGCAAGGAGCAACGCCATGAACCACTTCTTGGTCGGCTTGAGCGTATCGATGATTTCGTTATCGACTTGCTCGTAGGTTGTGACCGCGGGGAGCTGAATGCTCGCCGAGGAGATGTTGGGGCGGCGGGGTTCGCCAGCTCCAGGCTGCGGAATCGCTGTCATCGTCGCGCCCCCCTTACGCCTTCGCCGGCGCGGACGCCGACGGATGAGTGACCTTCTGCAAGTAGACGACCGCCGTGTAGGTGTTCAGCTCTTCGAACACATGGTAGGCCCGCTCGTCCTTCACCATCTTGGCGACCGTCCAACGGTCGTCGGCCGCGTCGCCAAAGATGATCGCTCGCGACGGGCACGCTTGGGCGCACGCGGTCGTGAACTCGTCCGGCTGCATCTCGCGCTTCTCGAGCGAGGCGCGATTTTCTGCTTCCTTGATGCGCTGCACGCAGAAGGAGCACTTCTCCATGACACCCTTGCCACGCACGGTGACGTCGGGGTTGAGCTGCCAGTGTAGCGGCTCGGGGAAGGCGTACTGCGTGCGGTTCGGCTCGCCGTAGCCGAACCAGTTGAAATAGCGAACCTTGTACGGGCAGTTGTTGCTGCAGTAGCGCGTGCCGACGCAGCGGTTGTAGACCTGCACGTTGAGGCCGTCCGGCGAGTGATACGTGGCGTACACCGGGCAGACGGGCTCGCACGGTGCGTTGCCGCAGTGCTGGCACATCATCGGGACGACGCGCGTCTCGAAGTCCGGGTTCCACTCGACATCCTTGGGCTCGCGGTCGATCTCGAAGTAGCGCTCGAGACGGATCCACGCCATCTCACGCGAGCGCGTGATGTTGGCGCCGAAGCCGGTACGATCGGGCATGACCTGTGCGCCCTGGTGCGTAGCGCCGACGGTCGGAATGTTGTTTTCGCTGTAGCAGGCCGTGACGCACGCCGAGCACCCGGTGCAACGGGCGAGGTCGATGGTCATGGCCCAACGGCGCTTGGCCACGCCGCTCCAGTGGTTCGGATCGTACTGTCCCTTGTCCTTGGACTTGGGATCGCCGAGCTCACCCTGCGCGTCGTTGGCGACCGGGGAGCGAAGGCCGGGGAGGAAGCCGACCTTGGCCTGTCCCACGAACTCTTCTTTCTCCGGGTTGATCTTGCCGGCCATCAGGTCGGCAACGGTCAGCGCGCGGGCAATGCCACGTCCGTGCTGGCGACCTGAACCTTCCGTGGTGACGAGGCGGCTGGCGCCGGTCGCCTTGGTGACACCGGCTTTGGTGCCGGCCAACAGCGTGGCGCCCGACTTACCGTCTTCAGCAACCGGCAGGAGCGACATCGGGTTCACGCCGCAGCCGTCGGCGTAGCGGCCGTAGGCGTTGTGTCCGCGGCCAGCCTGGATCGCCACCGTGTCGGGGCGGAGGCCGATGTAGAGATACACGGGAGCGGTGACCAAGCCCGTCGACGTCGTGACGGTGGCGTGGTCCCCTTCCTCGATGTTGAGCTTTGTGGCGGTCTCAGGATGCAGCTCGATGACCGTCTGCCACGCAATCTTATTGACCGGGTCGGGCAGTTCTTGGAGCCACGGCTTGTTGGCGCCGCGACCGTCGCCGAGCACCGGAGACTGGTAGACGTGCAGGAAGTACTCGCCCTTCGACTTCGCGAGACCGCCACCGGTGACTGCGCTGACCGTTTTGGCTGCGGGATGCGGCAACGCCGATCCCTTGCCCATCCCAGTCGGAAGCGCGGCAGTGAGCCCGGCGTTCCCGCCGAGGCGTGCCGCGATCACCGTGCGGTAGTCCGCGGGCATCTTGCTAGCCATCGTCGGATCGCCCTTGGCGACCGCGATGAGGACGTCCGCCGTCTGACGCGTGTCGAACACCGGATCCATCGTCGGCTGCTGGAGCGAGAGCGTGCCCTTGACCGTCTCGGCGTCGCCCCAGCTTTCGAGCGCGTGGTGATCGGGGAGGACGAGATCGCAGAGCGAGGTTGTCTCGTCGGGATAGCTCGAGAACGACACCTTGAACCCAACCTTCTTGAAGGCGTCGGCAAACTTCACCGCACCCTGAAGCGTGTGGGCTGGATTGGCTCCGCGCACGAATGCGATGGCGACCTTACCATCGGCCATGCGGCTTGCGGCCTCACGCACCGACGCGTGCGATGCGGTGCCTTCGTACGTGTTATAGCCTTCGGCCGGCTTGATCGTGATGCCGACATTGCCGAGCGCCTTGTTGAGCTCGGCGACCGCGAGTGCGGTCTCGGTGTCGTTCTCGGCGTTGCCGCCGGCGATAATCAGGCTTGGCTTGAGCGACTTGAGTTCATTGGCCAGCGATTCGAGCGACGCGACTGAAACGCCAGCCGCGTCAGCGGCCTGCTTGAGCGAGGCCCCACCCTTTCCACCGACGGCGGCGAGCAGCGCCTGCGCGACGATGGCGCTCGCCCCCGGACGGGCCGGGATCCAGCTATCGCTATTGAGCCCCGTGAGCGAGCGACGGGCGCCGACGTAGATGGCGCGCGGTCCGCCTTCGAGCTTGGCGCGTGCTTCGGAGAAGTCGACCTGCGTCGTGACGCCCATTCCCCAGCCATCGAGGAAGTCGGCGCCGAACGAGACGACGAGCTTGGCCGCCTGGAAGTCGAGCTTTGGCCAGCTGGTGCTGTACGCGGCCTTGTTGGCGGCGATGGCTCCGAGCGGCGCTTCGGCGTCGTAGCTGATGGCACCTGGCATGCCGTAGCCGGCGAGCCAGGAGTCGAGGAACGACGGGAAGGAGCCCTGCTCGTGCTGGTTGATGAAGACGGCCTCCTTGGCTGTCCCCTTCGACTTGGCTTCGCCGAGCTTGGCCTGCAGGGTCTGGATGGCCTTGTCCCAGGTGGTTGCGACGAGCTTGTCGCCCTGTCGCACCATTGGGGAGCGGAAGCGGTCCGGATTGTAGAGCCCCTGGAGTGCAGCCTGACCGCGAGCGCAGAGCGCGCCGTGGTTGACCGGGTGTTCCGGATTGCCTTCTGCCTTGATGGCACGGCCGTCGCGGGTCTCGACGAGGAGACCGCAACCTGCGGCGCATTCACGGCAGGTGGTGGCGTAGTAGGTGGAGACGCCTGGGACGGTGTTGTCCGGCGAGACCACGTAGGGGATCAACTTCTCGACCTTGTCGCTGCTGCAGCCCACCACGGTGGCGGCGGCGCTTGTGGCGCCGAGCACCTTGAGGAACTCGCGGCGCTTGACGCCTTCGGTCGGCGTCGTGTCGGTGACGTCCTGGCTCATGCGCCGAATCCTAGTAGTGACAGTTGGAGCAGTCGTACGACGCTTTTTTGCGCGGGGCGTCGAGGGCTGCCTTATCGGGAGTATATCCGGCCGCACGCATGCCTTCGGCGGGCGAGTAGCCGTTCACGTGACAGCTGACACACCACCCCATGTTGAGCGAGGCGTACTGATAGACCTGCGGCATGTTGTTGACTTGGCCGTGGCAGCTCTGGCAGGTGACGCCGGCATTCACGTGACGCATGTGCGGGAAGTGCACGTACTCGGGGACCTTGTGGACGCGGACCCAGGGTACCGGCTGCTTCTTGTTGTAGAACTCCGTGAGCTTTTTGATTTCGGGGCGATCGCCACCGATGATCGTGTGACAGCCCATGCAGGTTCCGACCGCGGGGAGACCCGGGTCCGACGACTTGAAGGCGGCGCTGTGGCAGAACACGCAGTTCATCTTGAGCGTGTTCACATGGACCGGGTGGGGGAACTTGACCGGCTGCACCGGGGAGCGGCCCACGCCACCACCGATGTAGTTGGTATAGCCGGAGGCTCCGCTGTAGGCCCAGGGTCCTGGGACCGCCTTACCGGAGGCTTCGCGATTTGCGGCTTCGGTCGCCGTTTCCTTCTTGCCGGCAGGCGCTCCGCTTTGCGGCGCGCTGCCTTGCTGTGAGCCGGCATACGCTGACATCATCGTGGCCGTAGCGGCAATCACGACGACTCCAGCAGTTGCAGCCCACTTCCTGAGTCCGGTCATCGACTGGATCCGGTGCTGATGAGAGGGATCATAGGGATGTCGTGCTTGTGAAATCGTTCACAAGCGCGAATAGAGTCTGTGAAAAATGATTAGTGTCGAGGGCATTAGCAAGACTACGGATGTTCAGAGTTCCAAGCCGCGTTTCATGCGATCGATGGTGCGCATGACTTCGATGGCGGCGGCCCGGACCAAGGTCAGTTCGCGGGAGTTGGGGTCGGCGCGCGACAGGAGCGATCGAATCGTCCGCATCACATGATCTTCGTTGCGGGTGCGGAAAAACCGAATTTGCGTGAGCGCCTCGGTGATGTTGGTGAGGGCCAACTCCCACTCTTCGTGGGTCGGGGGTGGGGCATCTTTGCGGGGTGGGGCGAGGACGCGGGTGGTATCGCCGGCGGCCAGGTGGAGTTCGTAGCAGGCGACCATGACCGCTTGGGCCAAGTTGAGCGAGGCGTGCTCGGTGGTGGGGATGGTCACGAGGAGCTGCGCGAGGTCGAGCGCTTCGTTCGGCAGCCCGTGGTCCTCTTGCCCGAACAGCAGGGCGACGGGACCATCGGCGACGCGGTCGAGCACCTTGGCGGCCATTTCGCGTGGCGTGGCGACGGGCCATTTGGCGGCGCGACGCTTGCCCGCAAAGGCCGCGACCAGCACGCAGTCGGCGAGTGCGGCGGGGAGCGAATCGAAGTGTTGGATGGCGGAGACGAGGTCGCGTGTCCCGTGGGCCACCCCTTCGATCCGCCAGGGATCATAGGGTTCCGGATTGACGAGGCGCAGCTGCGAGACGCCCATGTTCTTCATCACCCGCACCGTGGCGGCGATGTTGACAGGATCTTGCGGGCGGTTGAAGACCAGCACGATGCGATCGAGAAGGCTTGGCATGATGCTTTGAAGTTAACGCCTCGTTAGAATAAGGGATGCCTTCGATTGCCGACTTGCTGCATTATTTGAAAGACCCGTCGCTGTTGATTGTCGCTGTGGGGATGTTTGGCATCCCGGCGATCATCTTCGTTGAGACGGGGTTGCTCTTCCCGATGCTCCCGGGCGACTCCCTGCTCGTGACCGCGGGATTGCTCGCGTCACAGCCGGACGGGCCGGTGCCTCTGAATGTGTGGACACTAGGAATCACCTGTTCGCTTGCGGCGATCGCGGGGAACACCACCGGATTCTTTATTGGGCGGAGCGCGGGCAAGGCGCTCTTCACCCGTGAGGACTCGCGTTTCTTCAAGAAGAGCTATATCCAGCAGGCGCACGCTTTCTACGAGACGCACGGCGGGAAGACGATCTTCATTGCGCAGTTCATGCCGATCGTGCGCACCTTTGCGCCGGTGGTGGCGGGTGCGGCCGAGATGCGCTTTTTGACCTTTGTGACCTATAACATCACTGGGGCGCTGACCTGGATTTGGTCGATGCTGCTCATCGGCTACTTCATTGCGACGCAGTTCCCGATTGTGGGCAAGCACGTAGAGAAACTAATCATCGTGATCGTGCTGCTCTCGATTATGCCGGCGATTATTGGCTGGCTGCGCGGGCGCGGCAAGAAGTCGTAGCGCACGCGCGGCGCGCCGGGTTGCCCGCTGCGGGAACCGCGGCTCGTCACACAATCGTATATTTCGTACAGCAACCACACTCTGGAGAACTGCAATGGCCCATACCCTCCCCGCCCTCTCGTACGCGCACGATGCGCTCGCGCCGCACATCGACGCGCAGACGATGCAGATCCATCATGGCAAGCATCATCAGGCGTACATCAACAACTTGAACGCCGCCATCGAGAAGGCCCCCGAGCTCGCCTCGTGGAGCCTCGACGACCTCTGCCGCAACATCGCAAAGGTGCCGGAGTCGGTACGAGGCGCGGTGCGCAACAACGGTGGCGGGCATTGGAACCACTCGTTGTTCTGGCAGGTGATGGCACCGAACGCCGGTGGCGAACCGGGCGGTGAGTTGGGTGCCGCAATCACGGCGCTGTCTGGCGACTTCGCGAAGTTCCGTGAGCAGTTCGCGGCGGCTGGTGTGGGACGCTTCGGCTCAGGCTGGGCGTGGCTCGTGGCCGACGCGTCGGGCAAGGTGAGCATCGAGAGCTCGCCGAACCAAGACAACCCGCTCATGGAAGGCCGTCACGCGATCCTCGGCCTCGACGTGTGGGAGCACGCCTACTACCTCAACTACCAGAACCGCCGCCCGGACTACATTGCGGCATTCTGGAATGTGGTGAACTGGGGCGAGGTTGCCACGCGGTACGCAGCGGCCAAGGGCTGAGCCGACGCAC